>JBNJGT010000028.1:0-21025 GCA_051819765.1 Nanobdellota archaeon | reverse complement strand
GTTCCCGCAAAAGGATATTATGACTGGAAGGAAGATGATGGTTCAATAAACGAAAAATACATGTATATCGCAATAGTGAATGCGACGACTGCAGATGGTGTCCAGTTCTCTGTAGCCGCAACCACCTATATTGATGAGTTTACAGGCCCCATCAAGGAAACTGAGCAGAAGATACAAAGCTCAATCAATCAGACAGCCGCTAGGATTCTGGAAGCAAACCAACAGACCCGGGAGACCATCGCCCAGCGGACAGAAGGCATGAATACGCAAAACACCATATTCATCATCACTGGTTTGACCATACTGATTGTTGTTCTGGTGTCATTCATGTTTGCCCGTGCCCTGACTCGACCTATCACTAAACTCAAAGAAGTTGCAGAGAAAGTCTCCAACGGTGATTTCAACGTTCGCATGCCCGACGTCAAATCCCGGGATGAGATCCTAGATCTGACCGCTGCGATGGAATTGCTAGTCACTGGCTTCAAGCACCTCAAAACCCAGGTCGCACAACTGACTGCACAACCTGCTGGAGGTCAGCCCCAAAGACCACCTGGAAAACCTGCTGCAGGTCAGCCGCCACAAGGCCCGTCAGGTCAGGGAGCGCAGGAGGGTCAAAAATGAGCAAGAAGGAGCAATGCAAGGCAATCATGGCACGTCTCTTCGGAGACGCTTCAGCAGCACAGGTTGACAATATGACCGAAGAGAACTGTGTTGAGCAATGCAAGCGAAAGGTGACTGATTTCCTTGGCCCCTCCATTGCTGACAAGGAGTTTTCAGGGTTATAGCCCTTTGATGACTGATTCGGCCAGGTCAGCCGTTTTTTCAAAATTTTTTTTCTCTGGATTTTGTCGTGCGAATTCAACCATCATGCACTCATGGAGGCACTTGGCAGCCATCTCAATAACATCCTTACCCAGAACTTTACTTCTGAGGATATCAAGTGCCTCTTTACTGGTAAGCTCCCCCGTTCCAAAACAGTAAGCTATCCACTCACGCACCGCAGCCGAGACCATCGCATACGCTTCCTTATGGTGTCCTGCATCAAACAGGTCCCGTGCCTTTTGAAGCTCAGTCAATGGCTGTGGGGGTTTTGCCTCAGTGACCATGGCCCTGGCAGCTTTCCTTGGCCACCAGCGGTAGAGTCCATAACCCGCCATATTGAGTAACGCAAGCACGCCCATCGTCTTCCAGAAGGGGTCATTCTCATAGCTCACATCGTAGGCCGATCCCCAGGAGATGAACGCCCCGACAAGGAATATGAATAGGATTATATTGATGATGATTCCCCCTCCGATCATGAGTACCCGTCTCATCCTCGTGCAAATAGATAATCAAATCCTACTGCAAATGTATGCATCAGTTTGTCAAGGAAGCCCTCCTCTTCTGGTACTGAGAAATACACTCTCCGCGTCTGATTATCCTTCTTGAATTCGACAAATGCGGTTTCTCCCTGGTGTATCCCTGACTGTGAATATCCCTGGTGGAGCAGTTCCCCTGAGAGCCGCTGATATTTGGTGTCATTGGCAAGCTCCTTCAACAAGTACTCATCCCTGAAGTTGCTATCGATCGAGAAGTCATTGCTGGTGGAAAGATTTCCCTCGGCATGAGTGATCGTTTTTGTGTTTCCATGCCTATCCTGGAACTGCTGTCTGAATGATTGTTCACCAGTAGGATTGAATGAGTGTGGTTTGAACCCCTCCGTATCAAGCCCTTTCTTAAGGTCCTGGTAATGTGGATTCTGGGAAAGCTGTTCCTGCATTCGCTGGGGGTCAACCAGTTCTTCGAGGGTTCCGTTGTTCATCGTGCCCCGAAGGTTCGTTGAGTGACTGCCATTGTTCATACCGAATTCAAAGTCTCCGGTCTTGTTCCCGCGCGGCGTTACAGTCCTGTTTTGTGTCTTGTATCCTTTCTGTTGCAGATCCTCCAGGCGGTTTTGGAGGCGGCTGTTGTTTTGGAGTGCCTGCTCAAGTGCCTGTTCCTGCTGTTGCCTGCGTTGCATTCCCTTTTCCAGTGCTTCTTTTGTTGCTTTTGTGTTTTGATTGCTTGATTGTTGCGCATGCTCAAGCTTCTTATCCATATCAGACTGGCGTTCGTATTGCTTTTGCATCTCTTTTTGTTGTTCCTGGTTCTTTTTTTCCTGCTCTTCTTGTCTTTTTTGTGCCTCTTCCTTTGACATTTGATTCTGTTGTTCCTGCTGTTGCTGTTGCTGCTTTTGCTGCTCTTGTTCAGAACAGGTGTTGATACGGGTGACATTCCCTGTCACTGAACCCGTACCGGTAATCTTCACCCCTGCGGTATCTGAAACGCTTTCCACGATACCAAGGTCCGGGTTCTTGAATGTGAGAGTCGCATTCCCCAGCTCAAAGGTGCCGCTTTTAGGCGCAATGAAGCCTGTCTCCAGTTTGTTCTTCTCAAGGTCCAGTTCACCCCCTGATTGGGGCGGAAGTTTGAACTGGAGGCATTCGATCACGAACCCCTCGTCTCCGATGACGTTTTCATCCGTGAGGGTCACAACCAGTTCTGTGTCAAACTCATTCTCGATCTCATAGCTCACTGTAATCTTATCACCTACTTCTACAGGGCTTTCCACCCTCTTTTCAAGAGTAATCTGTGCCAATCCAAGGTGGCAAACCAATAGCAGCAATAGTAGGTATCTCATTTTAGCAGCATGAACCGACCTGATTCAAGGTAGAGCATCACGCCCATGATGAGGAGTGCAAGCAGTATGAACCAGTCTTTGATACTTGTATCCTCTTTTTCACGTTCGATCTTTTCTGAGAGCTTATCGTAGATATCAGTGAGGGTCTGCTCATTCACAGCCTTGAAATAGTCCCCTCCGGTCTCTTGGGCAATCTGTTGCAGCAGTTTCTCATCAAGCTCTGCGTATTGAGGCCGTCCCATCCAGTCCCGTCCGATGATGGTCTTGCCCTCTGAGCCCATCCCCACCGTAAAGACCTGGATATTGTTCTCCTGAGCATACGCGATCGCTTCCTGTGGCTTGATGACTCCCGCATTGTTCACCCCGTCACTCAAGAGGATGACAACCTTCTTCTTGTTTGGGATCGAGGTCACCATGTCGATTGCAAGACCCAGGCCGTCGCCGATTGCCGTCCTTCCATCCCGTGCCTGCACACTTGAGAGTTTGTCAAGTGCCCGTTCCTTGAGTGAAGTAAGGTAGGCCGCTGTTGTCGCACCGCTCTGGAACACCACAATCCCCACTTTATCTTTAGGCTTCAGTTGGTCAATAAGCGTATCGGCTGCGATTTTGGCTGCATCCATCCTGTTAGGCGAATAATCCTCTGCTTTCATGGATCCAGACACATCCAGCGCAAGCACCGCATTCACTCCTTTCTTGGTCTGTTTCAGCGGAATATGCGGGTCAGCAAGTGCAAGCACAAGCGACAATACCAAAAAGCCTGCAAGGATGATCATGATATGCCGTCGCCAGCTTTTTCCGAATTTTTTGAGGGACTGCACGTGTGAGAACTGGAATGCTCTCGCGTCACGACGTTTGAGCGCCCGATAATAGACATACCCCATGATAGGCAGGAGCAGCAATCCCCAAAGATACTGCGGGTTGATGAATTCCATCAGCGTCGCCTCCTGAAGAACCGTCGCAGCGGCGCTTCAAACCCTTCTGCTGTACTCATGGTGATAAGGTCAACCTTGCTTTTTCGCATGGTCTTTTTTACCTGGTGATAATGCCTGCGCACATGCGCCTTGTATTCCTTCTGAAACTCAGGGTCATCAGTATTGATGAGTGCCGCTTCTCCTGTCTCAGAATCAACCACCTCAAGGTAACCTATCTGCGGCATCTCGAGCTCATTCTTATCACGGGTGTGAATCGCTATCACATCATGCTTATGGGCAAGCAGCCGCAGGTATCGTCCGTATCCTCTATCAAAAAAATCTGATATGACAAACACGATAGCTCGTTTCTTGAGCACCTTTGAAAGATAGACAAGACTTCTCTTGATGTCAGTTCCCTGCCGGTCAGGTTCATGCTCGATCATCTCCCGTATCAGACGCAGGATGTGCTTTCGCCCCTTGCGTGCCGGAACAAACTTCTCCACGTCCTCACTGAACAGCAAAAGCCCGCAATTATCATTATTGCGAAGTGCGGCAAACATGAGTGATGCTGCAAGATCAATATTTACGTCCCGCTTTCTCCGCCCGCTTCCGAAAAATGAACTTCCTGATACATCAAACAGGATGTAGACCGTGAGATCACGCTCCTCGATGAATTCCTTGATATATGGCTCATCCATCCTGGCAGTCACATTCCAGTCGATGGTTCGCACATCATCCCCAAAGGCGTACTCACGCACGTCCGAGAACTCGATACCCCTTCCCTTGAACACCGAATGATAAGATCCCTGGAGCAAGCCGTCAACCAGGTGTTTTGTTCGCAGCTCCACCTTTTTCACATTCTTGAGGACATCCATTCTACTTATGATACGGGAGATTGTTGTTTATTGTAAACGCTCGATACAGTTGTTCGATGAACAGTAATCGCACCAGTTGATGGGGAAAGGTCATCTTTGAGAGGCTTATGCCGTAATCCGCCCGGTTGATGACATCTTCATGGAACCCCTCAGCGCCACCGATGACAAAGGTCGTATTCACTGGCAGTCCCTTGACAAAACTCGCAAGTTGCTCAGAGGTATACTCTTTTCCACCCACATCAACAAGCACCACCAACTCATCACCGATCTGTCGCAGGATGCGCTCACCCTCTGTTTTCCGGTCACCATCCTTTATCTCAATCACGTCAAGCTTCACAAAGCGCGACAGCCGTCTCTGATACTCGACGAAGCCCTCCTTCACGTAATCATTCTTGAATTTGGTGAGGACAAGTTTCATGGTACCGCGATGGTTTTGAGGATGCGCTCAACAAGCGCATCGGGAGTGATGTCTTCAGCCTCTGCCTCATAGGTCAGGATAAGCCTGTGTCTGAGGACATCATGGGCGATGGCCTGCACATCCTCTGGGATCACGTAGCCTCGCCCATTCATCAGCGCGTGTGCTTTGGCGGCAATGATCATCCAGATTGATGCCCGTGGCGAGGAGCCATACTCGATGAGGTCCTTTGCCTCGATCACCGCTGGGTTCCGCGTGGCATCTATGATATCCACGACATAATCCTCGATCTGCTCATCACAGTATATCTGCGTGGTGAAATGCTGGATCTCCTTGATCTCCTTTGGCGTGAGCTTTTTTGAGATGGTATAGTCTGCTCCGACAGTCATCCGCTTGATGATCTCCTTTTCCTCTTCCTTTGTCGGATACCTGATGAGAAGCTTGAACATGAACCGGTCCACCTGGGCCTCCGGCAACCGGTAAGTCCCTTCGGTCTCAACCGGATTCTGGGTAGCAAGAACCAAAAATGGTCGGTCCAGTTTGAATGTGTCACCTGAGATTGTCACCTGGCGCTCCTGCATAGCCTCAAGCAGTGCTGATTGTACCTTTGGTGGGGCTCGGTTGATCTCATCCGCAAGAATGAAATTGGAAAAGATGGGACCTTTCTTTGTCTCGAATGTTCCTTCCTTGTGTTTATAGATCTTGGTGCCGATGATATCAGCCGGCAACAGGTCAGGCGTGAATTGGATCCGTCTGAACCTGGAGTCGAGCGTATCAGCAAGGCTGCGTATCATCAATGTCTTTGCAAGCCCCGGCACTCCCTCCAAAAGCACATTGCCGTCTGAGATGAGCGAAAGGATAAGCTTCTCGGTGATTTCACGTTGGCCCACGATGACCGTTGCCATCTCATCCATGGCTTCCCTGAGTTTTTTGGAATACGCCTCTGCTTTCTTAGTCAATTTTTCAATCTCTGGATCCATGGTCATATTGGTTCACTCCAGCATTTTTTTAAATTTTATGAAAAACCCGCCTCAGCAAAGATGGTCCTGCAAACATGCACTACTCCATGGGATCTTCATTGGCGGGCAAAGACACAAAAAAGTGACAAGGTTAAAAAGGTTTCCACCCTTTGGACCACCCAAATCGCTTCGTGATTAGAATATTTTCAAAAAAATTTCTAGTGGAATTAAAAATCAAATATTGTCGAAGAGGTTGCAATTGAACTAGAGGTTAGCTAGAAATATACCTACAAAACTTTGGTCTCTCATAAGGTGGATATCCCATAAATCTTTAGATAGTTTTGGCAACTGTTTGTGTGATTATGAGGCTGATTGTGAGGCTTCTGTGGTTTCATCAGCCTTTGTAGCTTCATAGAGCTGCGGACATGTTTCTCTGGCAGAGCCTGCGATATGCACGGCTTGTCGAATATACCAATTCTGCAAGGTTTCAGACAGATGGCAAAGAAAGATTTTTAAATGAGTTCATGTTCACATGCCCTGCAATGGTTAAGCGAATCGGTACGTTTGGATCAAAGACACGGCATAAACTACAGAAATCACGCCGACAGAAAGGTAAACTTCCTCTTAGCAGATATTTCCAGCAATTCGACGAGGGTGATCGCGTAGTCCTCAAGGCAGAGCCTGCCGTAAAGCGAGGCATGTATTTTCCACGGTTTCATGGGAAAGTAGGCACCATCCTTCAGAAGCGCGGTTTTTGCTACGAAGTGAGAATCAAGGATTTTAACAAGCAAAAAACAGTCATTGTACATCCAGTACATCTGACGAGGTCGTAAGAATGTCCAAACCAACTATCCTTGAAGAGAATCCGATTACTCTGACTGAAGTCAAATCAGAGCTTAAGAAAATCAAGAAACGGGATGGGGAGTATTCATTCCGGGCTAACAAGACCGAGGAATACCTCAATCATTTTGCGAATCTCAGCCAGAAAAAGACAAAAGAACTGTACCAGGCACTGGTTGATCTGAATATCCCCCGCTTCAAGGAAGTCCACATCATCAAGATTGTTGACCTTCTCCCGAAGACTGTCGATGATGTCAAGGTTGTCCTGCAGGGGTTCACAACACTGACTGTGTCCCAGGATAATATGAAAAAGATAGCAAAGATCGTCTCAGATCATGTCTGATCTTATGCTTGAATAGTCTGGACCCCTTCTCTGAATTTTATTGATGTTACCGCCTTATGATTCTGCCATTCCAACTTGGGCATATGCCTGCTAAGGGTCGGGAACCGTACAAACTTGCCTCAAGACTGACGCGATAAAAATATAGAATTACTCGGTGAATAGCCGATATTTCTCCTTCCCTGATATCTCAGAGATGATCCTTTTGATCACTGCTTTGCGAGGTTCAGGCATGAGTTTGATGCGCTTGCGCAGGTCATCAAAGGATTCGAAGGGCGCTTCCTCCCGCTTCTCCAAAATCTCCCACATATGCTTTTTTCCAAGCCCTGGTACGAGTTCGAGCTGGTGCATGCGCATGGTCAAGGGTTGGGCCTTGTTGAAAAAGTCCACAAAGCGTTTCTCTTCCCGGGTCACAATATCCGCGATAATATACTCCATCTCAGACTTGGCGGTCGCTGTAAGCTTTTCTATATTCAGGCGACCACTTATGTGATGAATCTGATCCCTTCTTCCCTCTCCGATATAAATCTTATCCCCTGGTTGAAGGGAAATCCCTTTTTTTGGCACAAGCTCTAGCAAAACGAAATGTTGTTCTCCCAGTGCCTGCACAACCGGATGTTTCTTATGGCTTGGGCTATTATCGAAAGGATACCCATTTGGTAAAAAATCTAACACTACTGCGGTTTCTTCTTTCATGAATCTGACCCCCGTACCAACCACTAATCAAATCATAGTTAGATTAATGTTATATTTAAAGGTTTGCAAAAATACTTAAAATCTGCCTCCTTGTATGGTATATGCTCAAAATCCTCGGTGTGATTGATCTCCTCGTTGGGACGATAGTGCTCTTTTGGGCCTTGTTTCCCGGGCAGCTTCTCCTTTACATCTCAGTGTACCTTCTTCTCAAAGGCTTTCTGTTTGCCCTGTTTGGAGATCCACTCAGTTGGCTGGATGTCTTGGCAGGTCTGTATGTCCTGCTGCTTGGCTTTGAGATCTCCTTTGGGATTGTAACTATCCTGTGTGTTATCTATCTCCTACAGAAAGGGCTTTTCAGTCTGCTTTGACCTGGGTTCCGGTTATGTGTACATGGCCTTCGACAACAGTGATATCGACATCCTCTAGGTCATTCACAACCAGATCATTTCCCTCGAGTAGATAATTTATATCAAGGCCTTTCAGGATGACCTTGTGGGTATGTGGGAAGTCAAGCATCTCTTTTGGCACTTCTCCTGATGTGTGTGGATTGTTATGGTCAAACAGGTGGACAAAACAGGGGTGGTTCTCATCTGTTTCCCGTTCTCGCTTTTTCCGCCCGACTATGATGCTTTTTGTTGTGTGTTTCATTGTATGGCAAAAATTTCATGTTCTTTATAAACTTAACGAACTAATCATGGCTATACCAAAAATGATAGACTCCGTCTTTGATCTCATCCAATCTGCAAAACCCGAATCGCTCAAACTGTATGACCTCTCCTGGCTGTAATGTCTTGGTCATGTGCTCGGATATCCCTTTTTTCACTGTCAGGTCTGGCATGAGTATCTCCACCTCTACCTGTTCCTCTACCGGCGAGATCCAGTGCAACACTCTCTTTCCATCAAAATCCTCGTACTCACTGGATTGATACCGCAATTGTCCTTCCTTGACAAGGTTCACGCAGTCCATGAGCCGCACCACTTCTCCTTCCTGTATCGCCTCATAATCCTTTCTTTCAATGAGGTAGGTGCCTTTTGTGCGGATGACTCGTTTTGCGGTAGTGTCTTGTGGCTGTAGTTTGAGATGGGCTTCAATCACAGGGGCGGTTGTCTCAATCTTCACCGGGTCTTCGATGAAGAAAAGCCGCTTGGCGGTCTCATCCAGGATCGCCCGGTTGATTGCCGCAAGCATGGAATAATCGATGTTTGTCTGCTGCTTGGAAAGCCCGCTTTTCTTCACCAGTTCGAAGAATGTCTCCTTCACGATTCCTCGTCGTCGGAGCGCTCGCAATGTCACTAGCCGCGGGTCATCCCATCCGATATAGTCTCCTGATTCGATGAGTGCTCGGATCTCTCTTCCTTTGGTTGTCGCTCCCTGGATATTGAACCTGCCGTATTGCTTGAACTCAGGCTCAGCAAATCCGAGCAATGAAAAGATCCGGTTGTGCAGTTCGATGCGGCTGTCAAATTCATTTGACCTGATGATGTGGGTCACTTTGTTCATGCCATCCTGGACAGCAGTCTCAAAGTCATACAGAGGCCACACATGATATGTATCCTTTTGTCGGTAATGGGGTGTTGTGCAGACCCGGTAGATCGTCGGGTCCCGCATGACCGCGTTCTTGTGCGTCATATCCTCTTTCAGCCGCAGGACATGGTCTTGGAGTTTCCCCTGTTTCATCTGCTTCCATTCGGAAAGAATTGTCTCTGGTGCCTTATCCCTGTGCCCACATGCTTTCATCCCGCGTCGGCCCTCGGACATGGTCTCCTGGGTACACGAACAGGTATATGCAGAGCCCTTCTGTATGAGTTGCTCGGCAAACTCGTAGTAGGTCTCCATGTAATCCGATGCATAGACGATTGTGTCAGGCCTGAGTCCCAAGTAATCAACAACATCTTCAAATATCGCATCCACATATTCCTGTCTTGCCATCTCAGGGTTTGTGTCATCCAGTCTGAGGACACATCGTCCTTTGTACATATGAGCATAGAGATAGTTGATAAGGAAACTGAGCGCATGGCCCACATGGTTGTACTTTGAGGGTTCAGGGGGCATCCTGGTGATGACCGCTCCTTCCGCCGCGTTCTTCAGTGGAGGGAGCATGTTTCGTTTTTTCTGCCGCTCAGCCTTTTCCTGTTGTTGCTGGTCATAGAAATCAGGCTTAAGCTCCAGGAGCTGGTGCTCTTGCTCCTCAGGGCTCATGGCATTGACCTCTGTGACAATCTTGTTTATCGTCCCTGAGAGGGTCTTCATTTCGCTCTTCAATTCAGGCGAATCGCTCAATAGTTTGCCGATGATCGATCCTGGGTTTGCCGTTCCCTTGAACTTCACTGCATTCTCCAATGCAAGAATCCTGATTCTCTCTTCCATCCCGTGCGCTGATGCGGCTACATTTAAATATGTTATGCTACATCCTCTGTATATGCCGACCGCATTTCAGGAACGGGTCTATGGACTGGTGAAAAAAGTGCCTGCTGGACGCATAACTACCTATAAGGATCTTGCCCATGCTCTGGGGACCAAGGCCTACCAGGCAGTTGGCTCTGCCCTGAACAAGAACCCCTATTGGCCTCAGGTGCCCTGCCACCGGGTTGTTGCCTCCGATGGTTCAATTGGGGGCTTCGCAGAGGGCATCGGCACAAAGAAGGATTTGCTTGCAAAAGAAGGTATCCGGTGCGTCAATAATCAGATTGTTGACTTTGAAAAGAAAAAAATGCTAGGCTAATCGCCTATGCTCTCATCGTCCATATCAAAATTCACGTCCGTTGAGAAATCGACTCCTTGTTCCGCCGCATATTCCATAGCTTCTTCATCGAACATTTGATTAAACCCCTCTCATAAAGCTATTTAAAATTTATGAAAAGGGTACTATTTAAAGATTTAGAGACTAAAAAATATAAATAATTATAAGCGTTTTTTCCAGCGGCGCTTAAGATTAGCTGTTCTCGACGGGCGAAGCTTTTCGGCCCCTGTACCTTTGCGTCGCAGGCCTCGTCCCTTGCGCCCTGCACTGGTAAGGCCTCTGAACACTCGTCCACGATTCTTTTTGGTCCATTTATAGCGCTTGTCATTCACAATCGCCGGATGGTCCGGATCGACCATGATGATCTCGTACCAATAATGCTTTCCGTCTTTTGCAAGATAGTACGAACCAAGGACCTCAAGATTATGGAACTTCTTGTTTGCCCGCACTTCTGCGACAACCTGATAGCTCTTCCCCAGAATCAGCCGATGTCCTGCATGCCTGCTTCTTCGTCCACCCATATCCATGGGTCTTCGTCGTCCGCCTCGTGTGATTCTTTGTCTGACCATGACAATGCCTGGCTTTGCCTTATATCCCAGGCTTCTGGCACGATCAAGCCGTGTTGGGCGCGCAATCCGCATGGTTGTCGGTTCTTGCCGCCACTCTATCAAATGTTCCTTCCAAAGCGAACCCAGGTTTTTCTTTGGGTTCTTCCAAAGGGTTCTCAGATATTTATGTAATGCCATTTTGTAGCCTCCATTTTTAGTTCAGGTAAGCAACTACCCACATCCTTCCACCCAAAAACCGCATTCATTTTATAAATCTTTTCTATTGGTTCAGGGTTGGTGGCTATGCTTCCAGGATTTGCGCTTCTTAGGCTCTGATTCGCCATATTTCGTCAGAATCCAAAAGCATAAGGTTTAAATAGGAGCCGACTGTCCTAGCCTACAGAGGTATTCTCATGTCTGAATATAGTGGAAATAATATCAATGTATTGGAGGGGCTAGAGGCGGTCCGGAAACGGCCAGCCATGTACATCGGCTCAACGAATGTTGCCGGGCTCCATCATCTGGTCTATGAAGTGGTCGATAACAGCATCGATGAGGCATTGGCCGGCTTCTGCTCTAAGATCCATATCACCATAAACAAGGACAACAGCATTACGGTTACGGATAACGGTCGGGGAATCCCCGTGGATACCATGGAGAAATATGGCATGTCCGCATTGCAGGTCGTCATGACCAAGCTTCATGCAGGGGGAAAATTCGACAATGACACCTATAAGGTAAGCGGGGGGCTCCATGGGGTAGGGGTATCCTGCGTCAATGCCTTATCCGTGCAACTTGAGGTATGGGTGAGCCGTGATGGGAAACGCTACTACCAAAAATACAGGCGCGGCAACCCTGAAACCGAGATTGAGATAATCGGTGATGCGCAAGGGACCGGCACACAGATCCAGTTCTATCCAGACCCTGAGATCTTTGAGACTGATGTCTTCAGTTTTGAGACTCTTTCCAGTCGTTTCCGGGAGTTGGCCTTCCTCAACAAGGGTGTTCAGATCATTGTCCAGGATGCTCGGGAAGACAAACAACGCGAAAAAGTCTTCTATTATGAAGGGGGCATCAAGGAGTTTGTGGAGTATCTCAATAAGAACAAGACTCCCCTCCATGACACCATCTTCTTTGAGGCTGAGCGTGATAGCATTATAGTTGAGATTGCCTTGCAATACAGTGACAGCTTCAATGAGCACATGTTTTCCTTTGTCAATAACATCAATACCTATGAGGGTGGCACCCACCTGTCAGGTTTCAAGACCGCCCTTACTCGCTGTCTGAACAATTACATCGAAAAGAGCAATCAGAAATTCAAGATCTCAAGTGACGATACTCGTGAAGGACTTTCAGCAGTCATCTCGGTCAAGATTCCCGATCCCCAGTTTGAAGGACAGACTAAGGTGAAGCTCGGTAATTCATCAGTGAAAGGCATCGTTGATTCCGTGGTCACCAACAATCTCTCTACCTTCCTGGAAGAGAACCCTCATGACGCAAAGATCATCCTTGACAAGATTCTCAATGCTGCAAAAGCAAGAGAAGCGGCTCGAAAGGCAAGAGATCTCACCCGCAGGAAGGGTCTGCTGGATGGCCCCTCTACCTTGCCCGGTAAGCTTGCTGACTGCTCGTCACGCGATCCTGCCAAGACAGAGCTCTACATCGTAGAGGGTGACAGTGCCGGTGGCAGTGCTAAGCAGGGACGGAATCGTGAGTTCCAGGCAATCCTCCCGTTACGGGGAAAGATCATCAATGTCCAAAAGGCGCGCCTTCCTAAGGCCCTTGCGAACAATGAGATCGTAAGCCTCATAACAGCCCTTGGCACCAGCATTGGTGACGAGTTTAACATTGAGAAAGCCCGGTATCACAAGGTGATCATCATGACAGATGCGGATGTTGATGGAGCGCATATCCGGACTCTGCTGCTTACCTTCTTCTACCGGTACATGGCACCTTTGGTTGAGAAAGGGTATGTCTACATTGCCCAACCTCCTCTTTACAAAGTCACCAAGGGAAAAAAGGAGATCTGGGCAAAGACCGAGGACGGTCTTGAGCCAATCTACGAGAAACTCGGTCGTGACGTGGTTGTCTCACGCTTCAAAGGGCTAGGTGAGATGAATCCCACTCAACTCTGGGAGACCACCATGGACCCTGACAAGCGGACCCTCATGCGCGTCACTATGAAGGATGCGGTTGAGGCCAACCAGATCTTCTCGATTCTCATGGGTGATGAGGTTGAACCTCGGCGAAACTTCATCCAACAGCATGCGAAGGAAGTTGTGAATCTTGACATATAATAAAAAAGTTTTTAAAAAGATGCAAGTTTCTAAGGCGATAGAAAATGGCAAAGGCTAAGAAAAAATCAGTAACCAAAGCAAAGAAGAAGAAGTGGTTTCAGATAATTGCACCCAAACTCTTCATGGAGCAAGGACTCGGAGAAGCTCCTGCAGTGGAAATTAATGATCTCATGAACAAGAAAGTCACAGTCAATATGATGTCTTTGACACGCGATCCCAAAAAGCAGGGTGTTGCAGCAACCTTTACCATAAACGGTATCAAAGATGGTAGGGCAACTACTGTGCTGACCGGTTATCGCATAGTTCCTACAACCATCAAGCGTATGGTTCGTCGTGGTAAGGATCGGCTTGATTTGACCATGAAGGTCAAGACAAAGGATAAGTGCCAGGTTGAGATAAAGACCATCCTCCTGACACGGGGTATCACCCGTAGCTCAGTCAAGGTCTCCCTCCACCACAATGTGCGCGAACACCTCCAAAAGGAAGTCGGAAAGCTTGAGTATGATGAACTGTTGAAGCAGATAACCCAGTCAAAACTTCAAAAGAGCATCTTTGCAAGACTCAAGAAGATTCATCCTGTCGCGATATTTGAGATTCGTGGTATTCAACTACTCTCAGATGTAACAAAGCTTGCCAGTGCAGAAGAGGCGCCGGAAGAAGCACAAGAAGCACAGGACGAGGCGCCGGAAGAAACACCTGAAGAAAAAGGGGCAGAAAATGAAACCGACAGTAAACAAGAATAAGTGTACTGGATGCGGCACATGTGTTGATGTATGTCCGATGGATGTCTTTGAGCTAAAAGAGAAAGCAGAAGTCAAAAACCCTGATGAATGTATCGGCTGTCGTGCATGCGAACTCCAGTGTCCTGAGCAGGCAATCACCGTTTCTGACTGATTGTCTTAAGGGTCCATAGCATAGTCTGGATAGTGCGGTCGGCTTCGGACCGATTGACCGGGGTTCGAATCCTCGTGGGCCCATTACAGAAAACTTTTTAAATTACTGGAAAAAGAGAGTGAAATTATGGGCAAAAAAGAGAAATGCAAGGAAATCATGAAAAGGCTTTTTGGTGATGCATCAGCGACCCAAGTTGATAATATGGCTGAAGAGAATTGTGTTGAAGAATGTAAAAAAAAAGTTTCAGATTTTCTTGGGCCTTCAATTGCTGACCGTGAGTTCGCTGGGCTCTGACTCCACTTTTTCTCCATCAAGGACTGCCTGATAATATTCGACCGGTCGCACATGTGTAATAGTTGTGCGGTTTATAAGGTACCGTCCATCCTTGCTTTTTTCCACTTTGGTCTCTATGTAAGGCATTTTTTTTATCTGTTCTTCGCGTTTGTTGGTTAATCCCATTGTATCACCTCAGTGATCAATAGAACCAGTTGCCTTAAAATTGGTTTCTTATGTTTATTAGGAAGGATTTCAATAGTTTTATAATATCTGATGGATGCGCCATACCCCTTTCAGAAAACTGCTTATGGAGATAGGACAAACAAAAATTTTATAAAGAAACCAACTCTAACAGTTCCTGTATTTACACTCAAAAAGAATAGCGAGGTTAGCACCATGAAAGTGTTAAAGAATAAAAAGATTGTAAGTGTTTTGCTTACCCTGTCAGTTATTACGATTTTGCTCCTGACTGGCCCTGCATCAGCAGTACGGTTGGGCATACACCTTGATAACGATGAGGTCACTGAAGGGAATAATCTGGATTTTACTGTTTCAGTAGACCTTGAGGAGATTGATTCAAAGGAAGAGTTGATCAACGAGAACAGTTCTATGATGGTATTCATACGAGAGAATGCCGACCGTAATATTGATGAAGGTGTGACTGGGTGCCTGTTCGACTTAGCTGGAAATCCATTAAATGCTAGTAGTTGTGACGGCTCTTTCTCTATTATCGCAAACAACAATGCGAATATGAGGACCGGCGATTATTTCGGATACGGGTACGGTTCCGTTGCAGGATATGGCTATGGGCCTGGATATGATGCTGATGGCAATGTATATCCACCTGCATACTATTACCTGAATGTTTCCGGATTTGGCCCAGGGTATGGTAGCGGTTCTGGCTATGGCTACATGCCTGGGTATGGATATGCGACAGAACCCTATGGTGAATTGAGCTATGATATATCCTGGAAAACTCCAAGTGCAGGGACTTATTATGTTGACGCGGTTCTGGTAACCCCGACCGCTGCGAATGAGAGTTTCATATATCCTGTCACTGACATGAAGCAATTCACTGTAAATGCTGATTCAGGTGATGGTGACCCTGACGACGGCGGTTCCGAAGACGGCGGCGATGATTCCACTGGCGGCGGCGGACTTCCTCCGCCCATGGATGAAGAAGAGAACAAAACTGTTCCAGCCCACCAGAACATCCTGAACAATGTCATTGCCAACAAGAATGTTCCTGACAAGGTCAAGGAAAAGCTTACAGCAATTGCCGAAAAGCTGCAAAACATTGTGACTGGCGCAAAATCAACCCAGGTCTTTGTTGGAGAGGAAGTCAACAGGCTTGGAAACGTCATGCAGCTCCAGGAGATGATGGGTGCCGGACCTGACGACATCGAATCTGTGATGGTCAACGAAATGGGTGAAAAGGCCCAGAATAATGCCGGTATGTCTGATGAGATCAAGGACCTGGTGACCCAGAAGCTTCAGGACAAGGCCAAAGGCAAGTTCCTCAACAAGGTCTCAAACGTCAAAAAGAAGACCAAGGTAACAACCGTCACCACCAAGGATGGTGAGACCAAGTCTCTTGTTGAAGTGACCTACGAGGTACGTGCTGGTGACCATGTCGTAGAGGTACCAAAGACCCTTGCAGCAACCGCAAGCGAGATTCAGGGTGAGTTCGAAGTCATCGAGGAAGACCCGATCTTATTGTTCGAAGGGACAGATTCCATTGAGATGGGCTTTGCAACCGATGTCGAGAAGGTTGAATCTGTTGACTCAGAGGCAGACAATGTGAAGATTGCAAGCCTCGAGGAAGACAAACCCGTAAAGGCAATCTCTACCCCTACTGAAGAGACCGGAGAGGATGGAAACGCCACAACCCCTCAAAAAGATGACGGTGGCCTCGGCTGGCTCGTCGGCGTACTGCTGCTGATTGTGATAATCGGCGCCGTCGCAGTGGTTGTCTACTCCCGGACACGGGGAAATAAGCCTGACTTTCAGGTAAAATAAATTTTTTATATTATTTCTATTTCGTTATATCTGATAAACGCGTAAGAAATCCTTCTCACCTCCATGCAGACCTTTTTTAATCCCATGAAAAGCTGAAAGGCGCAAGCTCTCATGGCTCAGGTTCACCGAATATCAACCCCTAATCAGGCTTGTGACCTTCTTTCACAAGATTCGCTATGCACATCGGATCTCAGATCGATATCCTATCTCAGGTCATGGCGATAGATGGGGTCCAACTCTTCCCTACTGATCTGGTGCCCACAATAAATCGGCTGCCCGGGGCAAGAATGTACTCATAGTTGGCTTTAACTTGGATTCTCTGGGTGAACTGACCCTATGCCAATCCTTCGCCCATCGGTTCAATCCCTCACGCCAGTGTGCTACGTGCCTGGGTGCAATGGGCCTGCAACTCGTACCCTTCGATTGCCGGTAAGCCTGCCCTATGACGCTCCTCTTGATCAAAGGCTCTAACCACTCCGATACCTATGGAGCACACTGCATTTCCCATCATAGAGTGTGAAATAAAAGAGGTCTTTTTTTCACTTCTGCCAAAATATTATAACGCATGGCTCCCTCTACTATATGATGGAACGGTTGCAATGGATTGCACACAATGGGACTCATATCTTGTTTGTGGATTTTTCAAATATGGCGGATGAGGCCCAGATCATCGACCTTATAATCAAGATAGGGGAGGTAATAGTGCAAAGAGATAAAGTGTTATATTTGATAGACATCTCTGGAAGTGTTGGTACTGTAAGGATAATGGATGCCTACAAGAAAATGTTGGAATCTGTTAAGCATAGAATCAGTGCATTTGCTGTTGTTGGTGCGACCGGACTAAAGAAAGTCTTGCTTGGCGGTGTAAAACCACTCCTTTCCGTTGAGATGAAACAATTCTCGACTATACAAGAGGCAAAGGAATATCTTACGCACTCAAGAAATCTATCTTGATAAGTTGGCTTCTGAACTGTTTTCGAGGGTGAGGTATTATACGCTTGCTATCCGAAACAATGAATTTTATCTGGTCTTGCGGAACCTTTAAAAAAGGAACCGCATGTCTGAATCCTGATGGATACACGCATGCCCTATGAACGGATCACGCGGGATATATTCGAGCGCAAGGCCGCAAAGACAGACCCCAAGCACGGCTCAGACCCCTCGCAACGGCCCCTTGACAAGCACACGAATTTTGGCATCATCTGTGTGAATAAGCCAAAAGGCCCAACGTCCCACCAGGTCTCAGCCTATGCCCGTCAGATTCTCTCACTCAATAAAGCTGGCCACTCCGGAACCCTTGATCCCAAGGTGACAGGAGTCCTGCCCGTGGCCCTGGGCCGCGCCACTCGTATCGTCCAGACACTCTTGCCTGCTGGGAAAGAATACGTCTGCCTCATGCATCTGCATAAGGAGGCGCCAGAGGACACGATAAGGTCCACCATGGAATCCTTTGTGGGAAAGATACGTCAGCTCCCGCCAATCAAGAGTTCTGTCAAACGGCAGTGGCGTTACAGGAAGATCTATTATATCCAGATTCTTGAGGTCCAGGAAAAGGATGTGCTCTTCCGGGTCGGTTGTCAGGCAGGTACCTATATCCGGAAGCTGTGCACCGACATCGGTGAGAAGCTTGGGACCTCGGCCCACATGGCAGAACTCATCAGGACCAAGGCCGGGCCGTTCAAGGAGGCAGAGATGTATACCTTGCAGGAGATACGGGATGCAGTCGAGTATGCAAAAGAAGGCAATGAGACGTTCCTTCGCACCTGCATAAAACCCATCGAATTTGCGGTCTCTCATATGCCCAAGGTGTGGATCCTGGATTCGACCATCGAGCCCGTCTGTCACGGCACAAACCTTGCGACACCCGGTATCGCAAGCGTCGAATCTGACATCCAACTTGAGGATACTGTTGCCCTCATGAGTCTCAAGAATGAATTGGTGGCCATAGGGACAGCGACCATGATCTCAAAGGACATGGTGAAGACAGAAAAGGGTATCGCAGTCAAAACCCACAAGGTATTCATGGAGCCCGGTACGTACCCTCGGATTACCGGCCTATGATGCGCTCTATTCTTACCAATACGGTTGTGTTATAGCTGCCGTAGGGCGCATCTTCAGTGGTGGTGACATGCGCCTCCACCTGCTTCGAGTCGTTTGGTTCAAGTCTGAATTGACTCGGGTTCATCGTTATACGATGGGGAAAGTCCTCGTGTGTTATTGTCACCTCGACCGGCACATCATGGGTGTTGGATACCCTGAATTTGCGTTTCGTCCCGCCGCCTGGGACCGTTCCTCCCATATGCAAGGCATCCTGGTCTGTATTCAGTGCCACACCGTCCATGACTGTCACGTCCAATGGTATCTCCCGTATCTCAAGTGTTACATAGGTCTGATAGCCAAGGGAAAGTATGCTCGGTAGGATAAGCACAATCAACAAGGATATGATGATGAACGTCCGGGCTTTCATTTTCTTCGCGAGATGTAGATATGGACTGCAATCAGGATAATCAGTATGGCCAATAGCGAGACTGAGACTACGCTCACATTAAGCGGGCTCTCTTCAGCTGCTCGTTTTTCCACAGGAAGGGTAACGTCACGGGAAAAGCTTTGGTTCTCAAACAGCACCGACAGGGTCGCATTATATGTGGTTCCATCTGTGAGGGTCCTATCATCCACATAGATGACCTGTTCCTTGTTTTGGAATGCTGAGAGGGTAACGGGTTGTGTTGCGTATTCCTTTCCCCGCAGGTCTAGGATCACCCGGACATTTTCTATCTCTCCATTCCAGTTGCTTTTCAGTCTTACTTTGAAAGGTGTGATCTCACCTGCATACAGACGCTGCGAGTGGTTGGACAGGAGCACTTCATACGCTCCGACAAAGAATTGATCTTCACTGGTCTTCTCTTCATCATATATGAATGTGGCCTCTAGGCTGTATTCTCCTTTCTCAAGAGGACTCAGGGTGTCTTTGATGGTATGCGTCGTATCAGGCATCACCGTCAGTCCACCTGTTGTGTGTGTATGCGGGGTTTTATCTCCTGCCCTCACCGCGAGCTCAAGGGTTGCTTCCCTGATTGGTTCTTGCCCTTTGTTTTCGATAGAGATTGTATACGGTACACGCTCGCCCTCATTCACGTTTTCTGCATTGACCGTGAGTATTGCAAATTTGCCCGGATACGAGACGAATGTCCTGACTGTCTGCTTCACCCGCACAGACACGCTGAACATGCCACCGCCGTATTCCTTGTTATCCTTTATGACAATATATCCCTTATGAGGTCCCGGCTCTAACCCCTCCGGCAGGGTGATGGTGTATCCGATTGTCTCTGATGAACGAGGTGGGATCAGGAATGTTTCCTTATCAAACGTAGTGTAATTCGAAAGAAACCCGTCTGCCGTGATCCGGGCTGGAATCTCCACATCCCTGGCATTGATCACCCTGACCTTGGTGGATATTTCTTTTCCAGGTTCATAGTCAATATTGATATCCGGCGGACTAATCCCGATGGAAAAACAAACAGGCAAAAGTAAAAAGAATAAGATAAATCGCTTCATATGGACACGCCACTGAATGTCAGATTGGCTTCTGTCGAACTGCCTCCTGCAGCATCCTGAGGGATTGTTATGTTGATGTTGAACTGCACTGCCGGACTTGGTGATCCTTTGGTCAGGTTTGAGCAGACAGCATACTCTGTTGTCTCTGTATTGTCTGTTATCTCGTTCGTGGTCGACTGTAGGGTACCTGCGCAACCAGGGTCTGCAGTGTCATTATGTGCGTAATAATACAGGTGCGGGTTGGTTCCTCCTAAAAGATCTGCTCCATTCGCATCACTGGTGAAGGTAAGATTCACATCCACATTACCTTGATTTTCAATCTTGATATAGGCTGGAAGGTTTGAACTCCAGCAGTCCACGTTTGTCGCATTGACCTGTGTAGGGTCCATCTCTGAGGAGATCGTCTCTGCGCCGCCGATCGGTGGGCTGCAGGTACCGAAATTGATGGTATTGTGTGTAGGGTCCACGTCAATCAAAAGGGTCTCATTTATGTTGATCTGTACATATCCATCCGTTGCAAGCCCTGTTATACGCATGATATCCTGCATATCTGCTAACTTCATAAGGACAAATGATGTTCCTCCCAATGAGATGACCACTGCCACGATCACTGATAGGATTACTGTCTTATTGGAAATCTCCATTATTCGCACCTCTTGCAATTGTTATGGCAACCTTTCCTCCGCTTGAGGCAGGCTCTGGGCTCCCTTCATCATACGAGGGCCTCTGATGGTCTTCGCGTGGCTCTGTATCAAATGTGTCGAGAGTATCATTGACATATAGAAACGCCCCTGCTGTCAATAAAGTACTGGCAATAACCAGTATCAGAAGGCTTTTGGCCAAGGGTTTTGGTAAATCTTCCATTCTTCATTCTCTGGGGGTAGTGTTATTTAAAGTTTTTGATTTTTTGAAGGTCGGTTTCATTGCTATACAGTAGTCCATCGGGTCCTGTGTTGTTTAGCATTGATTCTGACCTGACTAAAGAATTGTTAAATTATTT
>JBNJGT010000027.1:0-21312 GCA_051819765.1 Nanobdellota archaeon | reverse complement strand
TGCTCATAGTATTGGGGGACATGAGGGTCGTTCGCCTGGATCTTTTGTTCAAGGGTGTCGCCTTCAACCCCCTCAAGAAGCAGGACGGACTTGTCGTAGTTGAAGGTAGTTATGGGAATGGGAACCTCATGAGGAGTTTTTTTCAACAGTTTGCCCAAATAGTCGGTAAACTCATACTCATCTTGTGCTGCCTGTTGATTGCGGCATTCCTTGAAGCGCCACTGGCTATTGCCAAGAAGAAGATAGACACCGTTCTTGGTCTGACCGACACGCTCCAGGTTCTCACCACGGTAACAGTTCTTTTTCAGCAGAGGGTAGAGCACCTCAAAGGTCTCGGTGACGAGGGTCCGTATCTCAGAATAGGATTCAAGGCAGGTGGCAGTCATGTTCTCGGCAAGATTGAGCATGAACAAAAGCTTATTCTGGATATGTTCTGCCTGTTTCCCGACACGGTTGAAGTATTGATCAGGGTCTTTTATGAGTTCCGGCTCAGCAAAGGGAACGACAAAGTTGCGGGTCCCGTCGTAATCAAGCATTTCCCTGTACCTGGCGCAAAAACCACTCCCGTAATTCATCATGGCTGCATTGAATAGGTTTTCGACCTGGCGAAGCTTGCGTTCTGCCTGAATCGGATCAGACTCCTGAAACTGGCCCCACAAAGGACTTTTCTCAAATCGGCTCCAAAAGTTGCTTTTCATATATTGATGGCCAAAGTGTTGGCGAATGAGCGGTGGAATCGCATCTGCGAGGCGAGCCTTGGTCCAGGTGTTTGCAAAGCGAGTATAAGCATCGTATAGCTTTGGCAGATCAAGTTGGTCCAGGTCCTTTTGCATGCGAATGCGGAGCTCATGGGTGATGGGGAACTGCGCATGGATATTCTCATATTTTTGCGCAAGAGATTCAAGCATGTCAAGCTGGGTGTCAGGATCTTTTAGGTCAGCATGCAAATGGAACAGTTTCACATCCAAGTACTCCCACGGATTCAGCTTTCGGTACTCATCTTTTCGCTCCTGCTTCCGCTGGAGATCAGGAACTTGGTTGAGGCTGAACACCGACTTGCACAACCTGGGAAGAAAGGCTGCAGCCATTGGAATCAGACCCCATGAGAGCAACTCAGTGGTGATAAACCCAAGTTGGCTAAAGGTTTCATGATATTCGGGCCGCAGATGGTTCGCGAGAAAATCCGCGACCCATTCCCTCTGGCCAAAGGTTTCAATCCCGTGGGCAAGGAAATCGTTCGGATTCCTAAAGTCTCCCATGGACAGGAGATTGAACTCACCGTCACGATGAGCCTGGTACTCCGTATACCCGTAGTACCCGAGGGCAGCAAGGGTAGTGGACAATGGATTGAAGCAATCCTGAGGTTTCATGCCAGAGTGTGATAATTACCCAGTTATAAACTTTTTGTTACTCTAAAGGGGCAATCCCTACTCCTGATTCAACAAATACACGGAGGAATCAGCGAGCTGAATCGCCAATATTATGTTAAGACAGTGGGACGCAATGGCAGATGGGCTCTTAGTGCAATATCGCCTTTTTTCGAGGGCCCTCCGTTATCGCCTTTGACGATCCTCTGCCTGGCGTGTAGAATCGTGATTATGTGAAAACAATATCTGCACAGAGAATGGACTAGAAATTTTTAGGGGACAGCACTATAGACAGGACCGCCAATTCAAAGACCTCGTGTGCCCAGGACTTATTTCATTACTGAACAATGATAAAAGGAGAGATAGATTTATATATCAGCTATTCACTCCACTAGTAAAAGAGTGTATTAACACGAGGAAGTAACCATGATTGTTAAGCAGGATTTTTTAAATAAACTCAAGGATTTCGGTTTGAACAGTTACGAGAGCAAGCTATGGACGTCTCTGCTCTCCAGAGGCATCTCCAGCGCAGGAGAACTCTCAGACATTGCAAATGTGCCCCGTTCACGTACCTATGATGTCTTGGAATCCCTCGAAAAGAAGGGGTTCATCATCATGAAGATCGGAAAACCGATCAAGTACATCGCAGTCCCTCCTGAAGAGGTCGTAGAACGAGTCAAGAGCAAGATCCAGGAAGATGCCAATTCACAGACAAAAATCCTCGAAGAACTTCGGAACTCAGAGGTCCTTGAGGAACTCAACCTGCTCCATACTCAAGGTATCGATATGATTGATCCCTGCGAGATGTCAGGCATGCTGAAAGGGCGGAAGAACCTGTACAACCATCTGGAATCCATGATCAATTCTGCAGAACACTCAATCGTGCTCGTCTCTTCTGAAGAAGGGTTGGTCCGGAAGGCAAATGCGTTCCTCCCGGCACTCAAGAAGGCAAAGCAACGGGGTACTGCAATCAGGATCGCCTCGAACCTTTCGAAGGAAGCAAAAGAGAAGCTTTCCCACCTGGCACCGATTGCGGATATCCGGCACTCCGACATGAACGGCAGGTTCATGATCGTTGATGGCAAGAATGTAACATTCACGCTTTCAGACGGTGAAAACACGCATTCCAGCTATGACAGTGGAATCTGGGTGAAGACACCATTCTTTGCGCAGTCATTCGCTGATATGTTCGAGAGGCTTTGGGGCGGGATGAAACCGCTCAAATGAATCTTCGTGCCAGAATCCACAGATTGCTTTGAGTCCGATAGTCCTCGCAGGCCATGATGATGTCAAAGCCTGCATCCTGCACCAACTTCTTGTTATATTCGACGCTGTAGGAACTATAAGTCATGGGACTTCCAGCAAAGTCTTCTGAAAGGCATTCTATTGACTCAGTGCCAAGGGTAATGAGCATGAGGCCATCCGGCTCAAGAAGGGAGTGCATCTGGACCAACAGTATGCTGTGGTCTGTGCGAGGGACATGGACCATAGCGAATGAAACGATAGCATCAAATTTGCCTTCCACATCAAAGAAGTCACCCACCCTGAATTCACCAATCACATTCTCTTTTGCCTGGCAAATATGCTTTTTTGATGCATCGATACCAAGTATCGAACAACCGTGTTGTGCGAAGTACCGATCATAAGGGAGACCACACCCAAGGTCACAAAGTCTTTGCCCGGGCATACGGGTGAGAAGCTCATCACAGAGCAGTTTTTCGAAGGGGTCAAGCCCAGATGTCCGGGAACCGTTCGTGTCGCGTACAGTGTCTTTCATGACAGGTTCAAAGAAGAGGGAGTATATAAAAGTTAGTGGAGTTTCATGGCTCTGCGCATGGAGATCCCGAAGATGAGGGAGAAGACGATATAGGTCCCCAGCCAGCCGAACCCGCTGACCCAAGGGATATCCTGGAGCACAGGGATGTCCTGCATTGGCTTGATTGGTTCATAATGTACAATAACTTTCTCGATTGTGCCATCATATTGTTTTTCGGCCTCAAGGTATTCTTTTGAGGTTGTGATCTTCACCTGCTTTGTGACGGCCTCACCATCAGTCGAAAACTCAAGGGGATAGATACCTTCAGGACCCTGAAGTTCCCAAGTGGCATTGCCGGCAGGTTTGGTCGGATCATCCATGAGGGTCAGGCCCTTGGGATCGATTGTTATCTGACCCGATTCAGCGACAGCTGTCACTGTAAAGGGTTCATTGGGCTCAAGAGGGTAATAGGCAAGGTTTGCGCCCATCCACCAGATGACGAGAATGATGGGAAGGAAGGTTATGAACGTGGGGCGCATGCTCATCTTCATGTATTCCATATTGGTCTGCATGGCCTTCTGTTGGACCTTCATCATCTTTTCAGGCTCCTTGCGAAGCTCTTTCATCTCTGCCTGGTATTTCTTGAGCTGTTTTTTCAGGCGCTTCATCTTGGCCTGGTCTGTGAAGTACTTATAGGATAAAGTAATAACAGTAGAAATAAGCAAGGCAAGCACAATGATTGCAACAAAGGGGTCAAGCTTCAAAAGCGGTGCTAAAACAGGGTCTATGATCGACATTTTTATTCCATAAACTTACGCATCATCGGGTTCATGTCCATCATATGCTGCTTGCTGATCTCTTCATAGAGCTTGTAGATGACCATGACTGTCAGCAAAAGACCTGTCCCTGAGCCAAGGGCCCCTGACACGTCAGCCAGTGATGCCAAAATTCCGATGGTGATCCCCCCCATGACAGTGAGCGGAGTGATGTATCGCTGAAGGAGCCGTTCGAGGACGCGCTGGTCTTTTCGAAAGCCGGGGATCTGAAGCCCTGAGCTCATAATCTGTTTTGCCTGAGCCCGGGCATCCATGCCTGCGGTCTGGACCCAAAAGATGCTGAAGACGACACAGCCAATAATCATAATTACCATGTAAACGCTTGCCTGGAGGACTGCGTCCAAAGTGACACTTCCCTTGATGATGCTTCCGACAATGTTTGGAGGATTCGCCCAGGCAGCAAGCCCGGATACTGGTTCATTCCCCACAAACTCACCGAGGAACGTCCCATGCCCGAGCCATCCCTGGAGGAGGCGGGCCCAGAGCTGGATGTTTGCAAGCAAAGCTGCAACGAGAATAACAGGAATAACACTGGTGTAAATGAAGCTGAGTGGCCAGCGAATCCCATGACCACGGACCCGGCCAAAGCTCAGTGGGATCTCGATTCGCATGGCCTGACTGTAGACTGCCATCACGAAGACCACGATGGTCGAGATTACTGCTGCAAACTGCAGGCCTGCGGTGATGGGGTCGCCTGCGGCTAATGATTGGAAGAGGGAAGGGATCGCTCCGGCAGCGTACTCAGGGTTCAGTTCTGACTTCAAGGGACTAAGGGCCCGGATGAAGACGGTCTGTGAGACTCCTGCTGCAATGAAAAGTGAGATTCCTGATCCAAAGCCCCACTTGGAGATTACCTCGTCCATGAAGAGGATGAGAATACCACCAATAATGAGCTGAACTATCAAAAGCATTTCCAGTTGTAAATAGAATGGTGTACCTGCTAACTCGGAGGCAGGCGCAAGTCCACCCATGAATACGTAGATGATCGCTTCAAATACGATGAAAAAGACTGCAAGGATCTTCTGGAACCCCTGGAAGCGACGCTTTCCGTCGTGGGACGTAAGGTCAAACTTGAAGATTCCTGACCCGTTCAGGAGTTGCAGAACGATAGATGCGGTGACAATGGGACCAATCCCCAAGGAGGTTATGGATCCAAAACTTGCACCAAGAATAACAGATAAGTATTCAAACTGTGAGAGTGCGTTTGCGCCAAGGCCAAACAAAGGGATATGACCCAATATGAAAAAGATCACAAGAATGATCCCGGTCCATTTGAGTTTCTCTTTAAAGGACAGGCGTTTTTGAGTGGGCCCTGCTACTTCAGGCAGATTTTGAATAATCGTATCGATAAAAGACATGACACCAACCTATTCCTGAATCTCTCCTCCTGCGTTCTTGACCTTCTCAACCGCTGTAGCGGAGGCCTGTGGAACAATGATCTTCAGAGTCTTTGTAACCTTACCGTTACCAATCAATTTTGCATATCCTGCCTTTTTTAAATCTATGGTATAGGTTCCGTTCTCCTCAGTTGCATATCCCTTCTGCATCAAGGATTCAAGATGGGTGTCAACGTACTGAAGCCCAACAGCCCTAATAGGTGTTGCAATGCGAAAGCCACTGCGACCAAGGAGTTTCCTGGTCTTCCAGGTGGTTGGTTTATTGGCTTTCCCTTTCTTGCCCATTCCTGCATTACCGCGTCCGCCACGGTTGCCTGCGCCCCGTCGCTTCTTCATGGAGCCACAGCCATGTGTCTTTGAGCCGCGGTACTTTTTGACTTTCTTTGTATGTATCATTTTACATCATGCGTTTGATCAGGTCGTTGATCTTTTCTTTCCGGTCACCCAGTGCACCGCCACGTGCAAACGGAGCCTTGATCCCACCAAACCCCTTTCGTGGAGGATGTAATGGAATGAAACCCTCGCCCTTTTTCTGGAGCTCTGCTTGGGTCTCCTGGTCAAGCGTGCCCCATGTCACGTAATCCTTAATCACGCGGAGCATACCCCTGGTTGATGGTGTATCATTGATGATGACACAGGCATTCTTCCTGAGGAGCTTGAGCTTAGTCAAGGTCTCTTTGACATCCGGCCGTACATTGATGATGCTTCGTACCAGGATTACCGCAAGTTTTTGATTCTCTGCCATTTTTATTCTTCATCCTCTAGACCTTCTTTCAGGTCCTCTGGAAGTTTTCCTTCAACAATTGTCGGATATGATACTTTCATCGAGATTGTCTTTCGCAATGCATACATACAAGCGATGACAAGATTGGTCTTGGTCTTTGTCTGGCCACGGGCTTTGGACCATACATCCCTGATTCCTGCAAGGTCCAGGATCTTTCGGCATTCTTTCTCAACGATAAGACCCTTCCCTTTCGGTGCGGGAAGCAAGGTCATGATGGTTGAGCCACATTTGCCGTCTACCCTGAACGGTACGGTGTGAGGTCCATCGCAGGCGCATTCCCAACTGCCGCACCCTCGTGAGATCTTGATAAGGTTAAGCTTTGCGTTCCTGAGGGCTTTCTCCCGTGCCGGAACGGTCTCCTTTGCCTTTCCATACCCGATACCGACATATCCATTCCTGTTACCGACAACCGCAAAGGTTGAAAACTTCGGTTTATTACCTTCCCGTGTCTTCTTTTGGGTCTGCTTGAATACCCGTCGGGCACCGCCGCCAAACTTACCTTTTGACTGGCCGATCAAGAGCAGGTCTGTCTCGAGATTTGGTAGCAGTGCATCGACTATCTCTGGCTCCAGGATTCTTTTTCCCAGGCTCAGGATCTCATCAATATCAGTAATTTTCCCTTCCTTGACCGCCTTTCCGACCTCAGTCTTGGGCATCCAACTGTCAAAGATGGTCGCCTGAACAACTTCTGCTCCCTGAGTTTGTTCTTTCTTGCTCATTTTATACCTTGCTAACCTTTTCTTTTACCTGAGTGATCATTGTGGAAATCTGGGTCGGGTCAGTTCCAGCTTTTGCGTAGCCGGTGAACTTGTCCTTTCCTACAGATGTGGCGTACCCTTCGATGTGCTTTCCGGTGATCCGGTCTTCTGAGGGAAGCTTTTCCTCTTTGCAGTTGATCTGGACTCCTGCATCAAGGAGGCCCTTTATGACCGCAAATACCCGCGACCCTTTTTTCGGGGTGCGAAACCCTAGATCGACAACCACATCTTCAACCTGTGCCTTCTTGCATTTCATCCCGGCAAGATAACCGGTGAGATATGCTGCAGGAACGTTTCCAAGGGTGCCTTTCCATCCGTGGTCCTTGAGCTCTCCACTTTTTGCTTCGATGAGTACCTTATCACCCACTGGGTCGAACGTGATTGCCTGCACCAGCATGTTCTTGAGTGACTGGCGGATTACCAGGCGTGGCTTTCCGGACTGGATGTAGCGAAGACGCTTCTTATAATCGGTCTTGCCTTCCAGTTTTCGCCTGTAGGGGATTGTTTTGAATGTTTTTCGTACCATTTTCACTTCTTTTCGTTGATGTACATCTTCAGGTGCCGCAGACTTCTGAAGAAGCCACCTTTGGCGTTGTTGTAGAGTTTCCTGTATTCTTCTGCAGTAAGGGTGCCTTTCTGGCGAAGTTCCTTCAGGAGTGCCCGCTGCTTCCGGATTCGGTTCATCCAGTCTTCCTTGCGGGGAAGTCGTGCGGTGCTTCGGCCTTTTCGGGAACCCTGCCCTTTTCTTCTGCCTTTTCGCTTCTGCTCAGCAACTTTTCTGGCACGGACCCGGGAAGGGCCAACTGTTGGTGCCTTCCATATCACGTTTGATTTGATAAGATTCCGGAGATCAATCTTTGTGATCGATTCCTTGATTTCATCAAGGCGAGAGCTATCAAATACTACATTGCTTTCTGAGCACTTCATAAGTTGTGCTGCAAGCCTTTTTTGATTTCGTAAGTTCATCAGGATCACTCTTTCTTGGTTATTACCTTATCTTTCTCTTGTTTCTCTTGTTTCTTGTGGTCCTCAAGCTTATCGGCAAGATCCTCTGTCTCTTCTTGCTTCTCTTCTTTCTCCTCTTCTTGCTTCTCTTCTGCCTTGGCCTGTTCCTCAATTTTTTTGGCCTTCTTCTCTTCTTGCTTCTTCTTTGCCTTATGCTTGTCTTTCATACGCTTTTCTACTGACTCAAGGAATGATTCATTTATATTGAGGATAGGGATCTTTTTTTCGTGGAGTGTCTTTACCAGCTCAACCTTTTTCCGTGTGCCAACGGTTGCCGAAATGATTGCGCCGTCTCCCTCAGTAAGAGTATCAATGTCAGCAGCAGAGGTCACGCGCACCTGCCGGTAGCCTTCAGGGGAAAGACCTTTGCAGTCACGGGGGGAACCCCACCCAGCCTCAGGACTTCGCTTATATCCTCGCCTGTGGAGGCGCATCTTGGACTGAAGCCCTTTGGGTTTTCGCCACTTATCACCAAGCTTAGGCTTCTTGTGATTGTCCTGACGGGTGAATACAGGTTTCTTCGACTTGATTTGCTTGCGTAATTCGAGGTTCATTTTATTTCCTTTCCTGCTTTGTTTGTGATGTAGATTCCGTCCTGGAATATCCGCTTGTCACGGTTGGTGATCCGGCATAACTGCTCGATGTCTGCTGCAACCTGGCCGGTATGCTCCCGGTTGGTCCCTTCAACAGTGACATCATTACCATCAACCTTCACGTCCACACCTGCTTTCAGGTCAAGGACACGCGGTACTTTCTCACCCAGGAAATTCTTGATTATGAACTGCCCTTTGTTGACACTGACGTTCATGGGAAAGTGTCCGGAACAGATCTTCAACTTGTAGGTAAATTTCTCTGTCACTCCACGAACCAGATTACGTGCATGGGCACAGTAGGATCCGATCTTTGCCTTTTCACGGCGAGTGGAATTATCACAGGTGAAGATAATCTTATCTGATACCTGGATTGTGACTTTCGGGTCAACCATCTTTTGCCTGGCTTCGCCCATCGGCCCTTTTAGTATCAGCTCCTGATTTACATATTCGGCGGTCACGCCTTCAGGGATTTCAACTTCCTCATGGATTTTTTTCTCTTTCATTTTAGTAACAGTAAGCGATCAGTTTTCCTCCGATGTTTTTCTTCTTTGCCTGGATATGTGTCATCACACCCTGGGAAGTTGACACGATCATGATCCCAATGTTTCGTGCGGGGAGGTATCGCTTCTCGTATTTTTCATAGTTTTCTGTCTGTACCGCAAAACGCGGCTTGATTGCGCCGACCTTATTGATCTTTCCGAGGAGGTTGACAGTCAGTGAGTTACCTTTGCTGTCCTGATTCTCATCAAAACTTCCGATGAAACCTTCATCCATCAGGATCTCAAGTACCCTCTTTATTGTATTGTTAACAGGGTAGAAGGTAACCTGTTTCTTGCTCACATTCTCACTGTTCACTATTGATGATAATGCATTTGCTAGTGGATCGTTTAAAGCCATTTTACACCTTAACTATATTTTTTGAAGCCGATCTTTGTCGCTATCTCCCTGAAGCATTGCCGGCACAGGTTAAGCCCATATTTGCTGATATGAGCACGAGTCCTGCCACAACGCCTGCAGTGATGAAGGTTGATTCCGGTGCTCCGCTCTTTTGGAGCATTGTGCTTCTTGTATTTTGCAAGCGCGTTTGGTCGTGCTTTCAGTTGCTTGAAGACCTTTTTATAATCGCTATACGTCATTTATTCGTCACCGAGTTTAATTTCGTATGAATCCTTCAGGAATTGGATTGCATCGTCTTTTTTGATCTTATGGGCAGGGGGAAGTGGTTTCTTGAACAGTTTCCTGCGTTTGATGCGATACCCTGGCCGCTCAAGGGTCACTGTCACCTGCAGACCCATTATACCTATATCGGCATTGTACTCAATACCCGGGATGTCAATATATTCGTCAATCCCAAAGGAAACATTGCCGTTATCATCAAAGCAGGATTCCTTGAGGATGTTATCCTTTGCACCAAGAAGCATCTTCAACACTTCCTGGGCCTTTTTTCCCCGAAGCGTCAGCTTGCACCCTATGGGAAGACCAGGCCGAAGACCCCACCCTGCGATCCGCTTGGATGTGATGGTCTTTACTGGGTCAATACCAACGATATGCTTGATCAGAGTCATCCCTTTCTCCAACTTCTGCTGTTCCTTGCCTGTTCCTACGTTCAGGGTCAGTTTCTCAATCCTAATGTTTCGCATGGGGTTCATTGTGACATCCTTATATCGTGATTTGCGGTTCCTTTGTTCCGACGACAAAGGCATATTTCTTGTCGGTCTCAACAAGCTGGCCTTTGTCATTATATATGATCTTTTCATCCCTGATCTCATCGATGACACCCTGGTTCCCCTTGTGGCGTCCTCCAATGAGGAACACGTAGGCGCCCTTTTCCAGAGGTATGTGTGCAGTAATTGCTTTCCCGTCGAGGATCAGTGAATCACCAGTCTTGTACTCGTCCTTGTCCACCAGCAGGTTCGCGCCGCTCTGGAAGTTCAGCTGAACACGACCGCCCCGAAGCAAGGTCTTATTCTTGATCTGGGCTATATGCTTTGCTTCATCAGTCTCCTTTGCGATGAGTTTTCCCTGCTGATTCATGATGATCCTGAATTTTTGCCCGGTCTCATCAATGGTGATTATATCCATGATGCCAACCGGTTGGCGGTAATCCTTTACTTTCAGGCCATTGATCTTGATGGATTTATTGTTGATGATGTATCTGACATCTTTTGTTGTTGCAGCGATCCCAGCCATGTCCTTGCAAAAGACATTGAACGGGACGCTTGTCTCCATGCTATGCGCACCTGGGTTAGGCCTGGTGATAAAGACATTCTGTTTTCGCCAGATCTTCCAGTTTCGTGGCGCTGCGATTCGTTTCAGGTGATTTTTCATTTTGCCTCAACTTTCTGCTTTCTTTTTTTGTCATCGAGGACGGGACTCTCAATCATGAGGTTGGATGGATGGATTGGATAGAGTGTCTTGCTCCCGTCTTTCTTTGCCATCTCAATACCTGCCACATACACACGCTCTTCACGAAGATCGACACGCTCAACCTTTCCGTCCTTACCCTTGTACTGGCCGCGCATGATCCTCACTTTGTCCCCTGTTCGAAGCCCTAGTGAGCGATGACCTTTCCGCTGGTCTTTTGCGAGGGCTACCCGCATAAACTTCTGTTTTACGTGAAGAGGGGCATTGCTTCGGTACTTGCGCTGCTTTCGCGTCTGCCTGCTCCGGATCCATTTATTCGAAAATGCTTTCATTTTAATCAAACTATGATATTTGCAACCTTTGCCACTCCAGGGAACCGTTCACAGACTTCTTTTGCGATCGCTCCCTTGAAGATGGTCCCTTTTGGGTTTCCCTTCAAATCCTTCAGGACAACTGCCGCATTATCCTCAAACTTTACCCGGGTCCCGTCAGGACGCCTGTACTCCTTGCATTGCCTGACGATTACTGCAAAGACTACCTGTTTTCGTACTTCAGGCTTTCCTTTCTGAACTGACGCCTGTACGAGGTCGCCAATCCCTGCCGCGGGAACCCTGCCCTTAACTGTCTTGTGCCCTTTGACACTTATGATCTTGATAACCTTTGCACCAGAGTTATCACAGGTGGGAACCTGTGCGCCTACCGGCAGTGCCTTTGTTATGCTTGCTTTAATCGGTCTCATTGTGCTTTTCAACAACCTCAACTATGACATTATTAACAGTCTTGCTGATCGGCCGGGTCTGTGCAAACCGTACCGTATCACCTTCCCCGACTTGTAAGCATGGTGGATTGTGAACCTTGATCTTCGTGCGTTTTTTTTCGTACCGCTCGTACTTTGGGACATAAACACGACGTTCCATCTCAATAACCGCAGTGTTGTCCATCCTGTTACGGACTACAACACCTCTGCCTACACGTCCCTTTATATTGAGGGTGCCGTGGAACGGGCATTTCTTATCATCACACGCTTCCTTGGGTGATGTTACCTTGATCCCAATTTTCTTTTCTTTCTGAACCATTTTTTGAGTCTCTCTTCGGGACGGCCACACAGTTTGCTTCCTGGTATGGTCATCGTCTTGTGGTTTTTGATCGTGAAGGTGCACTGATCCTTAATCAGGCGCCGCCTGGTGGTGTCTGTCTGCACCAGCACAGTGTGCTTTGTCTCATCGATGATTTCACCTTCCAGGTGAAGCACCGATGGATTTTTCGAATCCTTGACTATGATGTATTTCCCGATGAGATCGGTATACAACATATCAACATCTATTTTTTTCATGCTTACCCTCGGGGTAAGTTTATTTGATCTCTATTGTGTCCGCAGCAAACCCATATTCAATCAGCTTCTTCTTGACCGCTGATTTGTGGTTTCCCTGCAGTTCAATTTTCCCGTCTTTGACGGTTCCACCGCAGGCAAACTCGCCCTTGAGTTTCTTGCCGATCTCCTTGACGTCGATCTCCTTGCCATCAATCCCGTCGACAACTGTGTTCACCTTGCCAAACTTTTTCTTGATGGTGCCGATGGTTATTTTTTGGCTCTCCTTTGCTATCGACTCGCAGACACAAAGGTCTGTGGGTAATCCACACGTTGGACATATACCTGTCATACTTTTTTACCTGTTTTTGAATGGAGCAATGTTTTAATGCGCGCAATCGTCTTTTTGAGCACTTTGACCTGCCCCGGGCTCTTTGGGGTCGTGCCTGTGGAAATCTGCGCGTTTTGCTTCATCAATTCCTTCCTGGCTTCATCAAGCTTGTCCTTGAGTTCACCTTCCGATAACGTATGGAGTTCTTTTACCTTCATTTTTTCTTGGTCTTTTTTGTGGTCTTCTTAGTCTTCGCTGCTTTTTTTGCTGCAGGCTTTTTCTCTGTCTTCTCTTTTTTCTCTGTCTCTGCTGGGGCCTCTACTGTCTCTGCTTCGCTTTGTCCTTCTATGTCTTCCACAGATTCCTCGAAGACCTCTTCTGATCTGAGTGTAATATGGTCAGGCAATATGATGTCAGGCGGCATGAGCCGTACCTGTATGCCGATGATCCCTGTCTTGAGCTTGGCATCCACAAGCGCCTGGCGGACTCCTGAGAGGGCGATGTCACCGCACTTCTTAAGGTATCCTTGATAGAAGCGCCATCTTTTTGCCCTGGCGCCCGGTATCTTTCCAGAGATCAAGATCTCAATACCAAGTGCCCCGGATTTCATGACATCTTCCATGACGCGGTGACCGGTTCCCTTGAATCGGTTGGTACCGAATCGTTCGAGGGTTGAGGCGATCCGCTCAGCCACAACTTTCGCGTCGAGGTTGACGTTCTCTACCTCATTTATCTCGATCTGCGGGTTCTCAAGTTCAAAGGACCCTTTGAGATCCTCGGTGATTGCCTTGATGTTCTCACCTTTTCGTCCGACCACAAAGCCGGGACGGGCGGCGGTAATGATGATCTTCTCACCAAGAGGTGTACGTTTCAATTGGGTGCTGCTGTGCCCGACATTGTTGAGCTTGTCGGAGACATATTCTTCAATCATGAATTCCTTCATTCGTTGTTCAATGAATTTTTTCTCGATCATTTTTGAGCTTTAGCCTCTGATGATTTTTTTGATTCAGTGGATTCAGGGTGAGCCTCTGTTTTTGGCTCCTTTGCTGTGGCCCCTTTTGCTGATTCTGCCTTTTTTGTCTTTGCCGGTGTTTCTTTTGGCACCTGTGCTTTGGCCTCTTTTGTCTTTGGACTGGATTGAGGTGCGGCCTCTTTGGCCTTTGGTGATTTTTTTGCAGTGCCCTTTGGTTCAGCCTTTTCAGGCGCCTCCACGATGACTTCAACGTGGGTGCGCTTTGCGACAACCCCTCGTTTTCGGCCGTAGCGCATCTGCTGCGGACCGCGGTTCGCAACTATGTGTGCTATCTTGAGATTTGCAATGTCAAGCCCTTTAAATTTTGCGTTTGATTCAGCGTTCTCGAGGAGGTCATGGATTGCGCTGCAGGCATTCTCTGGGTATTTCCCAGGCCCGATGCCGGGCTTATGGCCTGTCCCTTCCTGGTTGAACCGCCGCATAGGCAGGGCCCGCTTGTGGGCGATAATCTCTTCGAGTTCCTTTTTGGCTCGTGCAACTGGTTTTCCACGGATATAGTTGCAGATCTCGATTGCCTGCTTCGTGGAGATTCCAGTGTTCAGCGAGAGCGCCTTTGCGCTGTTCTCTGCAATTTTTTGAGCTGAATAGTTATATCCCATTTTACTTCTTCTGCACTCCAGCACTTGAACGTGATGCGCCTACACCTGGGGAACTGTGTGCGACACGGTTCCGGGACTGTACAAATTCTCCAAGGGTGTGCCCCACCATCTCGGGAAGGATCTCCAGATCCTGGAAGGTTTTCCCTGTGTGGACTTTTATCTTCTTATTAATCATTTCAGGCACAATGACCATGCTTCGACAATGTGTCTTGACTGGTTTGCCCTTTTCTCCTGAGAGCTTATCAAGGAATTTCTTCTCTTCGTCTGTGAACCCTCGGTTGATTGTACGTCTGATACGTGAGGTCGTAATCCTTGCAAATTCTCCTGGAGACATCTGCTTAAGCTCTTCAACGGATTTGCCTTTGTAGCGGAATTCTTTTTTTGCCATGATACCTCACTTCTTCTTCCTACCTGTCCGTTTTGCACCCACCATTCCGACCTTCCGACCGGGTGGTGCGCTCTTTGATGTCACTCTTGCCCGGGCTTTCCGTGATGAACGGCTGTTTCCGAAGGGGTGGTCGACTGCGTTCATTGACGCGCCTGAGACCCGTGGATACAACTTGTTCTTTGCCTTCATGCGGAAGTGACTGTTACCAGCCTTCACCAGTGGCTTCTCGCTCATACCAGTACCAGCGATTATACCGATGTTCGCCCGGCAGGTGTTGTTGAATTCCCTTTTCTTCTTTGAGGGAAGCTGGATTGTTATCATGTTGTCACTTCGAGCGACAATCTTTGCAAATGTCCCTGCTGACCGGCAAAACTTGCCGCCATCTCCAGGAGCTGATTCGATATTGTATACGAGTGTCCCTTCAGGGATATCCTTGAGCTGAAGGGTGTTTCCTATCTGTGGCTCTGCGTTTCCGCAGGAGACCATCTCGCCGACCCTAATGCCTTCAGGCGCCAGGAGAAGGCTATATTCCTGATCCTCATACTCAACCAGTGCAAGAGGTGCGCTGTGAGCCCTACACTTCACAAGGTCCACCACCATACCTGAGATAGGTTCTTCTGTATAACTCCGGTGTTTTGCTGCTCCCTTATATTTGAAACTGGGAGCACGGTACCTTGGACCACCTTTTCCTCTTGCCTGTGATATTATTCGCTTTCCCATTTTACATTAAGCCTAAGTTTGTAGCGATATCAATTGCTGGATAATCAGCACCAAACCTCACGTATGCACGCTTCTCACCGGTTGGTGCGATGAATGTGTTGACGTCCTCAACCTTGACGTTGAAGAGCTTCTCGATCGCTTCCTTGATTTGTGGTTTCTTTGCTGTCCGGGCCACTGCGAAGATGAGCTTATTCTCTGACTCCATCAGCCTCAATGACTTCTCTGTTGATAGTGCATGCTTTATGATTTCCATTTTACATGAACAGCCTTTCTTTTTTCATCCGTTCTATTGCCTGGGCAGTGAAGAGTGTTGCACGGCCAACCATGGTCCCTGGTGCAAGCAACTTTGCGTTGAGCTGGTTAACCGCGGTGACATCCACCCCCGGAACATTCTTTGCTGCCTTTACTGCATCACAGGCGCCTGAGACAACCAATAGAGGGCCTTTACGCTTCTTGTAGCGTCGTCCCCGCATGGTGCCTTTACCGGCCCGGATAGTCTTTTGTCGTGCCCGCCTGAGTTCATTTTCAAACCCGCAGGATTTCAGGTAATCGATCACTTCCTGGGTCTTTTTGAGACCCTCGAATGAATCGTCAAGTATGAATGGGTAGTCCTCTGGGACGAGGTGGCCACGGTTACTGACCCGCTTTGCGATTACTGTTGCCGCGATTGCGCTGCGGATCGCCTTTCGGTTCTCCTTCTTGTTGAGCTTTTGGCCCCATTGTTTTTCAGCCTTTGGCGCATGGGCGCGTCGTCCGCCGACAGTCCCGGGAATCTGGGCTCCGACCCAGTAGAACCGGGTCCCTCGCCTGGTAAGAATCTTTCGGGGAATCCGGGAGATACCGAACCCATAGGAGCCCCTGTATTTCCTTCGTCGCCGGGAAAGTTCTGCAGAGTGCTTCTGGCCAGCCCTTGGATCAGATCCATAAGCGTGGCGCGCGTTGTTTTCTGCTCTAAAGACTGCCCGCCTGATAAGGTCTTCCCTGACAGGCTCATTGAACTGCTCTGGCAGTTCGCCCTGGGTGCCATTTTCCTTTCCTTTGATTGCGACCTTCATTTTTGTCTCGATACTACACTGATTTGTTTGATTGCCGGCGCGCTCTGGGGAATCTTTGATGGTCGTACACCAAACGTCATCTGGATGAGGCGTTTTGAGGGCCCTGGAACAGAGCCTTTCACCAGCACATAATCGTTCTTGACAAGCCCATACCGCACGAATCCGCCTTCCGGATTGACGCGGGAGACGTCGTTTGACACGTCAAGGACCCACTTGTTATAATCAACACGCTGCTGGAACCCCGTCTGACCTGCGAACGGATTCCGATACATCATGTGGCCCTGTGCTTTCCAGCCACCGCTGATGGACCCTGGTCCCCGCTTGGTCTTCTCGGATTTCTTGGCACGGATGCTGATCCCGTACCGCTTGACCGGCCCTTGGGTGCCCTTTCCTTTCGTGATTGCGTGAATATCAACAGTGTCGCCTGCGCTCATGACGTCGCTGAGCTTGATCTCCTTTCCGAAGTTCTCCTTTGCAAAGGCAAGCTGATCCTCAAGTGAGCCGCTCACCGCAAGCTCGAAGATCTCTGGTTTCTTGTTACCGATGCCAGTCATGCTGGGCTGGGTGTAGACAAGAAGGCGAAGGTCATTGTGCTCAGGCACATTGAGCTGGGTCTCCTTCTTTGGAACCCGCACCTTACGCTTGAGGTGCTTGTCATTCATCTTTGCGACAGTCTCCCCGACTACTTTCTGGTTGCCGAGTTCGTCACTGTTATAGAACCGGACCCCATAGACTTTGAGGGGCGGGCATTCGATGATAGTCACCGGAACTGAGACATCCATCCCTTTGGTCCGGGAGGTCTTGTGTTGATCGTTATAGAGAAGATGGGTCATACCTACCTTGTACCCTGCAAAACCACACAGTTTTGTCTCTTTCTTGACCCGAGGATGGGAGCGTAGCCGGGCATAGGCACGCTTGGCCCGTGATCTCGGCCAGTACTGCATTGATCCGCTTCTTGGATTCCTTTTATTTGGCATTTTTAGATTCCTCTAACTACCAGAGGTTTGTTTATGTAGTAAATGACCATTTGCGGGGTTTTTCATCAGAACCAGGATGGTACTGAAAAACGCCTTATCAGGTCGGTCATTTGCTCGAGGTTAACTGTATTTAACCTCTATCTTAGGCAGTGGAACTTGGACCTCTTTATAAATATTTTTATTTTTTGGTACCTGATGAGTAGAGCACCTTGCGCTTGGTGTAATTGACCGGGTTCTTTATGCTTTTGCATACCGTATCAGGCACGCAGACGTGCAGGTCCTTGTAGTAGGCAGTGTTGGAGCAATTTGGGGGAAGGATCCGCCGGGATTTGTGGTACCGCAGGTGGGAAACCACAAGGTTCTCCCGCAATGGGTCGGGATTGTTCTTGTTCCATTCGCGGATGCGCTCCTCGATATCATCATAGGGCCAGCCCACGTTCTGGAGGAAATTGACGAGGACAAAAAGACAGCGCTTCTTCCCGTCGGCTACACCTTTCAGTATATTCTGGATACAGGGGGGGAAGAGCTCTTCAGGGGCCTTTTCCATGAGTTCCTGGTAGTTCTGTTCTGACTTCATCTGGCTCTTGAGCTCCTCCTTCTGGAGGCGGCGCACCTCGTCAGGGTCCTCGGTGATCTTCTTGAAGAGGTCTGCTGCCTGCTCTGATGCTGGCTCAAGGAAGGGCTTCACCTCACTGATGCGATCCGGGTGGGCATGTTCCTTCTCAAAGGAAAGGATGGATTCCACTGGAACGGGGACACTTGCAAGGCCGGATTTCTCATGCAGCGAATAGATGCTCCGGTAGAGGTGGCGAGAAGAGAGGAGCAGGGTGTCAACATCAATGACTGAAAGCGGGTTGAACTTCTTGTAGCTTGTCTTCGAGCCGCAGGCACAAAGGGGTTTTTCCTCCTCGAAGCGATCCATCATCTTGTTGCATTTCTCGCAGACCCGGAAATCCTCCTCTGAGATGACAGAGGACTGGCAGATGGGACAGAGGAAGCGATAGCCTGACTGGACCTTCTCCTCAATGGGCTTATGGCACTCAGTGCACAGCTCTAAGATGACATCCTTGTCGGTTATCTCCTTGAGCTTGTCCAGGGTGTAGGTGAGCTTGTCGGCAAAAGAGACGGTGTTGTCCCGGATACTGATGTAGGTGCGGTTAATGTAGTCGATGAGGAAGGTCGCAAGCTTTTTTGGAAGATCAGGAAAGAGGGTGCGGGTTGGCTGATTGCCGAAATAGGCAGGGAAGACCTCGAAGGGCACACCGATGTGGAACCCTTTATTCCCCGAAAACTTGACATCGAAGCGGTGGATGTTGAAATCCAGGAGTGTCTGAGATATGAGATGGGTTGCGATGCGGGAGATGTTCCAGTCGGTACTGTCGATGTCGATCACCAGATCCCAACCAGAGCGGAGATCAGTCATGGCAGCCTTGTCAAGGCCGGTGCTGAGTTCTGAGACATCCTTCCAGCGCTCCTCTGAGATGTGAAAGGAGCTGACCCCTTTCTTTGCAAAATCCAGGACCTCGGCAGGGTAGGTGAGGACCTCAGGGCGCTTGCCAAAGCCCTTGTCTGCGAACTTGACTGCAACCTCACGACCACGGGCATTCTCAACGATGGCTTTTTGTATCTCGGGTCTCTTGTAGTGCCTGAGGCAGGTTGCATAGTCCATGATAAGGAGAATTTTAATAAAGTATAATAAACTTATTGCTCATATGCATGAGGATGACGTCATCATCGTAGAGGGCAAGAAGGATGTTCGCAGTTTATGTGAATTGGGCTTTGAGAATACCATCATTCCGCTTTCCCGACGGCCACTCTACAAGGTAGTGGAGGATGTAGCAAGACGGGGAAGACGGACCCACATCCTGACTGATTTTGACAAGCGGGGCAAGCAGCTGTACCGCTACCTCTACCATCACCTAACCCGGCACGGGGTGAAGATCGATAACCGGTTTCGGGAATACCTGATGCGTTACACGCCTGTTGTGATGATTGAGAATCTCTCAAATTATTGCTTCAAACAACAGAAGAGGCTGGCGGGGACGCGGCTTGCTGAGATGTCACCCTGGGAGATGCTGGGATATGAAGGATAACCAGTGCTATCCGGTAAGAGGTGTTCTGCAGCGTTTCTCAATGTATTCTCTTGCGTTGAGGATGGCCTCATAGGTTCTCAGTTCCAATATGGCAGTCCCTGCATATTCTAACCCTTGAAAACCGATGTTTCCCTCTCCCAGGGGAACATGGGCATCCTCAGTCCCGTCGTTGTCATGGAGATGCATATGGGAAACATAGGGCTCAATGACTCTGAGGAATTCGTAGGGATCCCCCACCGTGTTTGCGTGGCCGATATCAAAGGTCGCCTTCAGACCGGGAACCGATTGCAGCACATGCAAAAGCTCCCGGGCATCATTGCACATGAGATTCGGAAGGGAGTGATAGTTCTCAAGACAGACAGTGATATTGTATCTTTTGGCCAGAGCAATCACTTCCCTGAGATTTTCGATGAGACAATGCTGGTTGAGCTGGTTGTCAGGGTTTTCACGATACCCTCCGTGGATGACCATCTTTTGGGCATCACACTGCCTGCCAATGGTGAGGGCCTGCTCGATGATACGCAGATTTGCTGCATGCAGCTGGGGTAACTGGGTTGCGGAGGGAAGGTAGTAGGGTACATGAAGCGATATTGTCAGGTTGGATCTTTGCAAATAGGAGAGATCCCGGTTGAAGTCCTCACGATGGTGGAAACTCAACTCATAGGCAAACCCATGTTTCAAGGCGAAGTCAATATCTTCCTGTAGGGTGCCAGGAGTCAAATGCCCGCTGAATCCAAGCCTCATGCCAGAGGAGGCAGGCTTCCTTGTTTATAAGCATTCCTGTAGGGCCCGGCCACCCCATACAAGCAGACTACGTATCCCATAAGAATGGATGAGCCGTGCCCCTGTCGCACCAGCACAGCCGAGTACCAGAGAGCCCAGTCTTGAAGTTCCCGGATACAGCGACCGATTCGCAGGAGCACCTCTCAACACCTAAGGTTTTGCGAGCCATCCAGCCCACAAAAACGGTCTTTTGCTATGAACTGAAACTAAATAGTATATTTAACCGACCCATAGTATTCAGACTCACGCTGAGTTTCCTATAGAGGCACCAAGCGACCTTGGCCAAGAGTTTTACATCGCGTCTGTAAAACGATTCAGGGCAGCAGGTCACGAAACTTTTTCCGTGATGGACATTTCTTTTTGTAGGTATATTTCTGATGGAGCCAACCTTTAGTTCCATTGCAACCCTGTCGACAATATTTGATTTTTAATTCCACTAGAAATTTTTTTGAAAATATTCTCATCACGAAGCGATTTGGGTGACCCAGGGCAGCACCATATTTATATATTTGCAACCAACCCACCCTATCCACTATGGATCTCACACAAAATGAACTGCAGGACCTGGTGGGGGCAGAACTAACCTTCGGCTACAAAGGCGATCTGTTGCTTGCAACAAGACAGAACAATGTCAACCTCCTGGAGGAGAGTACTGGTAAAGCAAAGAAACCGTATGAATACTTCCAGGTGTTCGACCAAAATGACCAACCGATTGTTGTGGACGGACTTGAGGTTGTCTGTTACCGGAAGGAGTGCCATGGAGATGACCGGATACAGAACCTATATCACCGGGGAGCGAACGCATTCATTGTCAACTCGCGCAATGAAATTTTGGTGCCTATCAGGGCCCCAGATAAGGACCTTTTCCCGTCCATGGGTGATGTGAGCGTTTCAGAACATGTGAATGTGCGTGAAAGCTACTTCGATGCCGTCCTCCGGGGTTTCCGGGAAGAGCAGGGCACAACCATCAATCCATGGCAACTTGAGTTCATTGTGAAAAAGCCAGTCACCGAATCACCAGAACAGATGGAGATGTGTGAATACTATGTGTTCTATGACCAAGGTGAGCAGTATACGATCTCTGATGAGACCGCCTCCCAGCGATGGGTACCTATCTATTCAATATTGGAGGGACGGGTGGACCTGAACTACAGGCCGGATCAT
>JBNJGT010000026.1:0-21447 GCA_051819765.1 Nanobdellota archaeon | reverse complement strand
TCCGCAGGAATCACTGGATTCATCTGTTCTGCACGGTTCAGGGTACCAGGTGCTTTCAGTGTATGCTTCACATACATAGCGTGTGGTATCCTCACAGGTCTGTTCATGGGGACGATGGCAGCAGCCAAGATCGCAACTTGTGATGTCTTCTAAAGAATCACCCACATAATTTGCTTCACAATCACTACGATTATCAGGAAAGAAAGGATCTGATGAATCATATGCAGCTGAATCGTCATCATACGGACAACATGAGACCCCAACGTCTCCATGCACAGGAATCTGGTCTGCGCAGTATGCATCCTCGGATGCGGACCCTATCAGGTAGGGGTTGCCACAGAACTGTGCTGCGAGCGTCGGTGTCAGAAGAATAGAGATGATGAAAAGGTATTTGATTATTCGTTCCATGACGGCATTTTAACAGTTGTTATATAAAAATCTATTGGAAAGCATTTCGGCCGTTGTGCTGTCCAGCACCTGCACAGGCCCACACGGCTTGAGATGATACCCTCGCATTTTGTACTCACTGGCCCAGGCACTGATCTCTGTTGCTCGTTTGAGCTCAGTGCGCCTCTCAACCTAAAGACGAAGGATATGGAGAAATGAAATACTTTAGCAGCAATAGATCTGGTCCATTGATATGGCAAGGTATGGAAAGAGAGTCCATCATCCGGTAATGCTTAGTGCTGCATGCCAAGGAGCAGGAATACGATTATGGAGATCGCTATTGCAAAGGGGATGCCAATGAATAAGGAAAAGAAGATGTAGTGACGCAGTACTTCTGTCACTACTATCCCACCAATTATTCCGCTTGACAGGGCAATAATCGCGTGTCTCATTTGCAGTCAGAGGGGCAACTGTTCTTGTCCTCAGCGCAGGGGCACCCGGTTCCCATGCAAACAATCCCCTGGCAGGTACCATCACCGCACTTGTCGACACATATGTCTGTTGAGATGTTGATGACTCCATCGGATGTGTTGCACCTGAGGGGGCCGCTTGAGGACTTTTCCTCTGGATATAAGACCTTAAAGCCTGCCTGGCTGCACTCACGTTCTGTCCTTATTGCTTGTTCGCTTGGCAGCTGCTTTGGCACCTCATGGAAGCCGATGCGCTTGACCCGATCGCCCAGGACTGTTGCTTCCACGGTGAAGCCCTCCACATGAGGAAGGCCTGAGTCGAACTTGCAGTGAACCCTGAAGCACTCGGGTTCGTGGATTGTCACGCCGTACGGATCATTGTACCGATCGCAGATTGGGTCATCAATCTCATGGATAGTGCTGCAAAACAGGTTCTCCCCTGAATAGTTCAGGTAGTTGTGGTGGGATGTGATGAAGTCTCTTGTAACCTTTTCGGCGATCTCATTCTCAAAACTGATGGTCGCGGTCTTCGTGACGCCATCGGGTCCGACATACTGGCTCATGGCAACAATCGCGATCACTGTGACAGAAAGGATGAGGACGACAGCAACCCCAGCGATTGCGAGGACAATGGGGACTGCACTGTTTCCTTGTTTCTTTTCTCCTGGCTGATCGGGGATGATAAGCATCGCAACCAGGTAGAGCAGTATACCGGTGCCCGCGCTGAAGATTGTGAGAAGCACCCAGAGGAGGCGGATGACAGTCGGGTCAAGTTCAAGATATTCACCCAGTCCACCACATACACCGGCCAATATCTTGTTGTCTTTGCTTTTCTTGAGCTGCTTGTTCTTGGTCTTAACGTTGTTCTCCCGCATAATATAGTAGATTATAACCCCTACAATATTTAGCAAGACCACTATAAGAATCCAGATAATCTTCTCGTTGGTACTCTTCTTTGATTTTATGACGTCTACTATAGCCCAGATCCACACGCCCAGGACAAGGATGCTTGCCAGGACCGAAAGGGTCATTGCCATTGAAAACGCAAACAGATTAAACATTGTATCACCTTTTCAGTTTTTTGATAAGTAGTGCTGTCAGAAAAGATAGCACGGTATATAGGATGGCCCATATGAGGAAGGTTACGTTGAATATTGTGGCCATGAGGATGAGATGGAAGATGAGGACCGCTATCGGTATGAGATATATCTTCTTGATGACCCAGGTCGCACCGGCGCTAGCCACTATGGTCAATAGGGGCAGAATGATGAGCACCAGCATAAATTCATTGATCATGACCTATAGGAAACGAAGCTTTTTTATAAACAACAGGAATCAAAGGTATAGAGGATTCCTCCATATCATTTAATAGGCACAATCCAATGGCATCACCAATGATTGCTGCAATTGCTATAGAAACCATCTATCTTCTCCTTGTGCTGACTGCCTGTTTCTACATTTCCTGGCGGGTGTACCGATTGTACGCCTTCAGTCATCACGAAGGCTTGAAGTATCTGGGACTGGCTTTTCTTTTCTTTGGGCTTGGGTTTGTCATCAGATATGGTCTGATGCTTGGCAGGATAATACGAGGGGAGAGTACACTTATTACCTTTGGGCTGTTCACGATCTTAATGGAATTCCTTCTTGTACTGCCGGGTCTATTCCTGACCTATAGCCTGACTTGGCGCAAGATTCCAAACCAAAACCTTTTGCATGCAGGCATCTACATTCTGGCGCTGATTGTTGCGGTAGGAGATTTCCTTTTGTCTGAATTCTATCTGCTGTATGGGAGCCAGATCATATTGTTCCTGGTTGCGTCTGTTGTGAGCCTGAGCAAGTACATGAAACGGCGCAGCAATTACCTGCAGCTGTATTTCATAACCCTAGTGCTGTTTTTCCTGGTGTGGGTGTTCAATGCAATCGCCCAGTATACCATCCCTGGACATCCTTATATGCGCTTATATGCCTATCTATTGACGATCTCGGCATGCTTCATATTTGTCTATGTCACAAGAGCTTTGACACGCGGATTCAAATGAAACGAAAACGGGAACGATTGGATGTGATATATGATATCTTATCTACTGTGCAGGATAAACGGGAGATACGGCCCACCCGGCTCCTGCAATTATCGAACCTGTCTCCAAAGATGTTCAGGGATTATCTTGAGGAGCTGACCCACACCGGGCTTTTGGAAGAAAAGAATCTGAAGCACAGGCGGGTGTATTGTCTGACAGAGAAAGGGTCTCGTTTTCTTGAACGGTACCGGATATTTTCCCATTTTGTCCAGGAACTGGGTCTCTAGCGAGGCTGACTGGTCATTGTGGCGTGGGACAAAAGGTCGGCATAGCAACCTTCAAACAACTGGTCGAAAGGCATAAAAAGAAGTACCTACCACCTTCGGGTATGAATTGGTGTGTTGAAACCTCGACTGCAGTATCCGGATTAGAGCATGTTGTAGCGACACCTCATTACCTTTATATGCTCTATACAGGCAATTACGAGTGTGGAGTCGGCGGGTCTTTTGGAGATTGCAGAATGATCTACTGTTCGATCCCTGAGGAGACCATATATGAAAGAGTGGGAGACTCCCTCTATATTGTTGAGCCAGGTACAGTAGTCCACCGTCTCACTGCTGATACACTGGTCACGAAGGATCTTGGCTATGCTGCTAGGGAATGGGATATTCTTGGGATCGCCACGGATTCTGAAAATCTCTATCTTGAAGTGGATGATGGCCATAACCGAACCATCAATGTTTATGATGAACGGTTGTACATGATCAATTGCTTCAATAGCCCTGAGGGCTCCATGCTTAGTGGAAAGGAGTATTGTTTTCTTGAGGAAAGCGACGCGGAAATCGGAAGGTATAAACATGGCATCCGGATGGGCGGCATGTCTTTTGGGAATATCAACGCGTGCACCAGTGAGATCAGGGATTTCCTTGACAGGGTTTCAGCAACTTGCAACCTTCCAAAAATCCGGATGGATAGTGGGATCAACAGCTATTTTTCCAGTGGCAATGAGGTGATGGCGCTACTTACCAATGGGGAGATCTGGAAAGGGACCGAAGAGGGCGGTATGGGAATCATGAAGGTCAGGAGTCCTGGCAGTAAACCTGCCCGATACAGCCAATGCGGGGACTACACGTTTGTCACCTACCAGGATACCAGTCTTTTTTTTAGAGAAGGTGCTTTTCAAAGTTCAATTTCAGCTACAGATACGAACCAAGTCATTGATATGACCGGTACTAGTGATTCATTATATGTTCTTTTTGAGCAGGAACTGAGGCACTATCGGCTGGACTAGTTCCCCAAAATATTTATATAGCTAGACTGGTATAGGAAAGCCAACACATAATAAAATTGTACCTGGACAGTAGTAAAGTTGATCCAGTTTTAAAAAGTCTGCCAGACTTCGCACGACACAATGTTTGTTGACGAAAAAGCCAACGGACCCCTTCGATTGGGAAAGAGCACAACCCTTGACTATTACTTCATAGATGATATTGTGTATTGCGAGACAGAAGCACGTCTGCTTGATTTGCGGAATTCTCTGATTGCCCGGAACTATACTGATACAGGGATTCTTAGTGGTTCCTATGAAGATAACACGCAACGGATCGCAGAGGATTTTGCCACCAGAGAAGATTATTTCTCTTTCCTCCTGTTTGAACGGACCAGTGATTGGGACTGGTTGAATGCGGTCGGGACCGCAAGTTTCTTCCTGAATGAAGATACCCTTCCTGGATTCGAGCAAATGCCCCAACAAAGCATCGACCGTCTCTATGAAGCCCTTGATCGGGATATGACTGCTGCAGGTATAGATCCCTATTGCAATGGAGGCAGACCCAAACTGATGGAGCTTGGGCGATTTGCCATTAACGCGGGAAACAACAGGGAGGTGTTGTACAATGTGGTAGGATCCGCCTTGCAAACAGCGGCTGCCACAACCTATATGTCATTCCGACCAAAGACACATTTCATGCTATGCTGCAATAAGAAACACAGTAGGGCCTATAAGAAGGTGTTCGGGTTCACACCCCTTCCAGAAACGTTATCCTCCGTCTATAATGGAAAGGAAGGAATCTTTTCGTACCTGCGGCTTTCAGATATTGGCAGGGGAAAGTGTGGGCCGGTAACGGATCTGGCTGTGCAGTATCAGCCAGACGTCCATATCTTCTATTAGGTGACGACCTAAGAATACCCCCAAATTTTTAAACCAGAAAGTAAATTCTATGCAAAAAGGAGGAATCAACATGAAATATTTACTATTGATATTGGTGAGCATCGCATTGCTCGGTTGCCAGCAAGAGACAGAGATGCCTAACCCTGCATCGGAGTACTGCATCGAGCAGGGGGGTACCCTTGATATCAGGGATACTTCTGAGGGTCAGGTAGGAATCTGTGTCTTGCCAGATGGCACTGAATGCGAGGAATGGGCATACATGCATGGGGAGTGTCCCATGGATCTTGAGACCTGCCAGGCGGAAGGTGGCATGACCCTTGGAGATGGTAATCAGTGCGCTATCAACGGGAAGGTCTACACCCAAGACACGGTCATAGATCTTTCGGGGTGCAGCTCGTACTTTGACGGCTGTAACCACTGCGTTGTTGAGAATGGCAGTATCAATGGGTGCTCTGAGATCTATTGCGAGAGCTATACAGAGCCTGAATGCCGTGTTGATGGAAGTTCTGCCCAGGAGAAATGTAAGAGCCATGGTGGAGAATGGCTTGGAGAACATCAGGAATGTGAAGGCATCAGTGAGGCACAATGCCAGGAACTTGGAGGACACTATGACAGCTGTGCTTCAGCTTGTCGCCATGACCCTGATGCAGAGATGTGTACCAAGCAATGTGTGTTTGTGTGTGATGTGAATTCAACAAATGACTCAGGTGACTCCCACAGATATGATGACCCGCATGCCCAGTTATGCAAGGATAATGGCGGCAAATGGCTCGAGGAATTCAATGAGTGTGAAGGTCTATCAGAAGAGGTATGCGAGGCGAATGATGGCAGCTTCAACAACTGTGCATCTGCCTGCCGCCATGACCCTGATGCAGAGATGTGCACCACGCAGTGCGTAATGGTCTGTTCCTGGTGAGGACAATGCAAGAGCGCAGCGTGACTATCGACATGGATACCTTGAAGGCATTGAGTGTGGATGCCAGGCTCTCGGTGCTGAAGGCACTGAGCGGCAAAAAGATGACCCAGAGCGAACTTTCAGAGGAGATTGGCCTGTCAGCTGCGACACTGCATGAGCACCTCTCAAAACTCCAATCGGCCGGATTGATCGAAAAGGAAGAGACGGATCGTAAGTGGAAGTATTACTCGTTGACACGCAAAGGTAAGGACATTGTTGAGCCACGGGAACGGACAGTCATATTTTCATTGTTTGCCCTTTTGCTCGTGGGAGCCTGGAGCGGATACCTGTTCCTGCGCCAGTTCTTTGTGAACCGAACGGAAGCTATGGAATCTGACATACGGACACTTGCCGCAGAGACAGCACCGGCAAGCCCGGAGCTTGCCTGGGGGTTTGTGTTTTTCGTTGCTTTGTTGCTTATCGGCGCATGTGCCGGGTATCTCTTGAAAAAACGCTATATGAGGTGAAATTATGAAAAATGATAAGATCTTATTGATACTGAACCTGTTGGTAGGTATCGTCATCCTTGCAAGCCTGCTCCAGGCAGATGGCGAGGATAAGACACTAACTGTCACTGGCTCAGCTGAGAAGAAGGTACAGCCGGATATAGGTGTAATGACCTTTTCCGTAGTCACGCAGAACACCGATGTGACGGCAGCAGAGAATGAGAACAGCCAGATCAACAACGCCATCATGGAGCAATACAACGCTACCACGACAGCGTATCGGATCTCACGAGAGGAGCCTGAAGAGTTTGGCCCAATGAACACAAGCAGCCCTATGCTGTATACTGTGCGGAATACCATCACGGTGCGGACAACGGATCTGGATTCCCTGGGGGAAACATTGTCAGGTGTACTGGATCTTGGAGCCAACGAGGTGCAAAGTGTCAGATATGAATTGTCATCGGGGCTTGAAGAATCAGTAAGGGATTCCCTTCGTTCGGAGGCTGTCAGAGACGCTTCGACAAAGGCAGAGGAGCTTGCCAGTGAGAGCGGGACCCGGATCACCGGTGTCAAGCGTATCCAGCCGCAGAGTTGGAACTATTATCCTATGTATGACACCTATGGCGGTGCACGGGCAGAGGCGAATTTCCGGCCTGAGCCACAGGATGTGACCTATTCTGTGCAGATTGAATACGTCATTGCCGGGTGATTTCCGGCTTTTCTTTCTAAATTCTTTTATATACCACTTTCTTTTGCTAGCCGCATGGGATATACTCTGAAAGGGCGCCTGGATATGGCGCGTGTGGCAAACCTTTTGTATGCTATAACCGATGCGTATGCGAACAGTATAAGCCGAAGCATAGGATAAATACGGTCTACTGGAGCAGTGATATGATCTATGAGGAGGAACAGTTCCCCTCCCTGCCAGGATCACATATAAAATACAATTATCTTAAACTGACCAACAGGGGCTCGGACTCCTGGAGCATGGACTGGTGCACGACAAAGGAATTCAATGATTTCATCAGCTACCGCAACAGCATCCTTGAAGAGGCAGCGGCTCAGGCAGGAGACTAGCGCAGGTTGCCTGCGGCCGCTGACAGAACTCTAGGTGTAGCGGTACTTGGTGCCGTGGGGCATGGTGCCGCATTCCTTTAGCATGACATTGATTTTTGCTTTTGTGGAAAGCTCTTCCCTGACACTAGCATACCCTCTGTTGATCTCAATCAGGCTCTTGTCCAGAGCATCCTGGAACTGTTGCTTGAGGCCTTTCTTTTTGACTCCCTTTGCAAGTTCGATGGTGAGGTTGAGTTGCTCGGGTTGGTAATCAACGCTGAGGTGGAAGTTACCAGTGGTGTGCTTTGCGATGGAGGGGTTGCGGTAGATCGCCTGCTTTATGTTTTCCGGGTAAATCATGAAGGCATAATACTTTAGAGCACCAGTGCTTCGTCCTTCGACAAATATGAATGGCAATTTGAGGTCAAACCCGATGTTGAGATCGTGTTTCCTGAGGATGGATCGCATCTGCTTGTAGGATATGACGCCGCCCCTGTCCTTGAGGTTGTAGTTGACTAGCGGCATGCAGGTCTCAGGGAAGACGGTAGTGAAATGGAGCTCACGGTTTTTGGCTGTCGCGTAGAGACTGGGTGAGAGCTGAAAGAGTACCGGATTGCAGGTGGCGTCCTGGTATAGGTCATGAAACAGTTCGAAATTCTTCTTGGCAGCTTGGCGGACTTTGATTGAACCTTCTGTCTCGATGCCCCCGATGATGCCAAAGTCTGAGGTACCATAGCCTCCGATGAGCCTACCGTGGGTCTTCTTGATGATGTGTTGCCTGAAACTTTCCGGAAAATATTCTCCCCCGACAAAGAAATGGACCCCCTCCCATCTGAAATCCTGAGCAAAGTCCACAAGCTGCTTGATGAACGGTGGGTAGCCAAGGACGATGATCTGGTGGTAGGTTTTCCTGTAGGTCTTTATGGCTTCGAGGATCTCCTGCTTTTTTGGCCCGATATTGAGGAGGGCATTTGATTCATGACCCATGAGCGCGAAACTGCATCCAGTGACCCAGCTGCTGAGGATATAGCCATTTATGGCAAGGGTTGGTTTGGACAGGTCAAAGATGGTATCCAGAGCTGCTGCAAGTGAGACCTTGCCGATGGCAAGCTCTGCGTTGCTCTTTGCCCATAGTTGCTCGCGGCCTGAATGACCCGAACTTTTCACCAGCAGATTTGCGGCCTTTGGGTTCCCATCAATGCAGAGATCTGAAAGCTTAGATGGAAAGATATAATTCTTTTTGGTTGTGACAGGTAATGAGTCTGGTGCACCGCGGGGCATCTTGACACCATTCCTTTCCAGGAATCTCTTATAGGCTGGAACTCTGCGTGCGCATCGTCTTGCCATGGACCTGGCATAATGATGGGTCATCCATTCGAGCAGCAAAGGAGACGACGTGATGCTTAGTTTTGTCAGAAGCCTGCTGCGCATGGCCAGCCTTCGTATAAGATCAAGCATCATTCTTTATCTCGTTCTTGTCAAGGAAAAGCAGAATAGGGGAGACATTCGCGACTTGGTTCTCAGGCACTGTGCAAAATGCCATGATTATGATTGTTTCTCCTTCCTTAATAAGATTTGCTGCTGCCCCATTCATGCAGATCTCTTTGGCATATCCCGGGATTGCGTAGGTTATGAGCCGGGCTCCGGTATCGACACTTACAACATGGACCTGCTCATAAGGGGCTATATTTGCTTGTTTGAGCAGTTCAGCGTCGATGGTGATACTGCCCTCATAGTCTCTGTTGGCCATAGTGACAGTGGCCCTGTGTATCTTACTTCTTAAGAGTATACGACCCATGAGTGATTTTTGGACGTGTTTGATTTAAATATTTATCGCATTAGGGAAACGTTAAGGATTACATATCTTCTATCCATGCCCTCTAGTAAGTATTATTCGGTCACGATGAACCCATGAAAATGCAGATCCTGACCTTACAAATCCCCATGTCACCACGAACACCGTCAGCTGGCAATCAAGGAGGCTATCCAATGAATTCTGGTTTCCTGTCAAAAAAAGAGTGGCCGAGTCGGCTCTTTTGGGAGCTATCCGTGGTAGCTTTTGCGTAAGAGGCGACTTCTGAGAATTCCTGTTCCGGGATTAAACTCTATCCTTAAAAAACAGGGTCTATGCACCATTTATAAAAAAGGGTTTCTCTGCTGCCTGCTGTTTGAAGTCTTGCAGCAAAGTTTATATAACGAGATATGAATTATACGCGCATGCGTAAGAAGTCGCGGCTACTGAACACATCAAGTGTGGATGCCCTAGTAGATTCGTTCAAGAAGAAAAATACGGACTATGTTTCACAGGTAAAACCTGAGTTCCAGGAACAACAGACCAGTTGCCTGACCGCCAACACTATCATGCGGTTCGCGGCCTTTCGAAAGTTAGATGTCCGAGAGCTGATTAGCCCTTTGGTGAAGCCGAAAGGACCCTATAATGTTGCCTATCTTGCTGACACCAACAACTGGATTCTTCACACGTACACAAAACAATTGTATCAGCAATTGATCAATCTTCTTGATGATGAGGGCGCAACCTATGATGCGGCCCGACATACATACCAGCTCAACTCACTTACATTTCTTGAAGCAGCTGTACGTGTCAGTGCAAGACTTTTTACTGGTCCGGATACGGCGTACCGCAATGCCAGGCGATTGAGTTGGAAATTCAACCGGATCTACCAGATGGAGCCCCATACAGTCACTAAGACCCATGCAGTCATCGAAGTGACATATTTTCCGGAATTCGAACCGACCCAGGCAGGATGCAGATATACTGAGGGGATCTTGGCTGTGGCGCCACAGGTATGGAACATGCCGAATGCTCATATCGAGCATGAGCAATGCGTGCTTGATGGAAACCCTTCATGCATCTACCAGATCGATTATTCAAAGAAGCGGTTCTTCCAAAGCCTGATACCCCGAAGCTCTTTGGAGACAATAGAAAATCTGCTTGAAGAGAACTACCAGGCTCTGCAGGATAAGGTTGATGCCCTCCGGACCACAAACGCACAGCTTCACGAGCAACTGGAGATCAATGCCAAGCAGCATGAAGAACTGTTGCGCACCCAGCGCATCTTTTTTGGCGCCCTGGCCCATGAAGTCGGAAATGCAACCTCTGCAACCTCGAAGAACCTGGATGAACTGGTGGATTTGGTCGATGAGGAATCATCATTTGATCTTGGCCAGGACCTGGATACGCTTGCATGCGCCTGTCAGAGCTATGCAGAACAAGCGGGCGTTCCCAAGGAACAGTTTGCCGATGAGTTGCTGGGCCCATTAAAGCGGTTAAAACGGCTGCGTGATGTATTGGCAGTGATTGCCCCCAACGCAAAGCTCTCCTATAATCGGGTTGAGGGTATCGTGCAGGAGATGCGACAGATCGCGCAAATGGACAAGCAAAAGCGGGGGGATGATTTGGTGGCATTGGATCCGATTGTTGATGACATATATCACCATCATTTTGAATCAAGTGATATCATATTCACCTATACTGGTAAAGGGAAGCACGTTCTGGGATCAACACATCAGATCTATTCGATCCTTGACATACTCTTGCATAATGCAAAGGAAGCAGTAACTGAGCATAAACGAACTAAAACGATGGTGTGTCTTGACATCACCGAAGAGGTATTCAAGGATAAACTTTATAAGCGGTTCATCATAACTGATACCGGGCGCGGCTTGATGAGTGAACAGACAAGAGATGTGTTTCGACCATTCTATTCTACAAAGGAGGGCAACATGCGTGGCTTGGGCTTGACCTATGCCCAATATCTAGTGCAGTTATACGAGGGAAGTATCTCTTTGCGGAGTGAACCGGGCTCTGGAACAAGTTTCTTTGTCTATTTGAGGGACTATGATGGGACTGGATGATATTATCGAGTATTATGATGAACCTAAAAAAGCCTATCCGATCCTTGCAGTTGACAATGAAGTCAGCTGGTTGGAAGTAATCAAGACCAATTTTGCCGATTACCGCGTTTGGATCGCTGAAAGCGGGTATCAGGCTCTTGAGGTGCTGGATGAAATGAAGGCGCAGAATCTGGTGCCATACTGTTGCCTTGTTGATGCAAAAATGCCCCAGATGGATGGCTTTGAACTCATCGATGAAATCCGTAACCGAGAATCGACCACCCCTATTCTCCTGATGACTGCCTACGAAGGCATGCGTGACATATCAGAGATTGTTGATAAGCGTTTGGAAGGCTACTATTCAAAATCCTCACCCATCGCAGATCTGGTAGTCCGTGTGCATTCAGCCTGCGAGAAATATGCGATCCACCAAAGGGAGATGGATGCGCTCAGGCGATTGGATATGAGCAAACGGACCCTTGAAGTGTATCAAGGATTAGCCCATGATCTGAAAAATCTCGCCTCATCATTGATAAATTATCCTGGGCTTATTGAGATGATGCTCTCTGATGGCCTGGAGAATCAGGAACCAAATACTCATATCGAAAAGGCAATGAATTATCTGAGGACAATGGAGGATACGGCCAAGCGGACGGTGGATCTGTTTACGCAGTTCACGCATAATCTTGTGGAGATTCAAAAGGAAGCACCTGATACGCTGGAGTTCGACAGCTACGTGGAGCGGATTGTCCGGGAGATTGAAGCACGATACAAAGGATCCAATGAGGTTGCATTTGATTATGACCTTAACTGTCCCGGTACTGTGCAGATGTATCCAAGTGAAATCTGGCAGATCTGTACGAATCTGCTCACCAACGCGGTGGATGCAGTAAGCGCGCGAAGAGAGAAAGAGGTGCGTGTCCATACAGTGTTCGCTGAAGGCTATGTCAGGCTATCTGTGAAGGATACCGGGATCGGCATGACCCGGGAGCAGGTTGAGCGTGCCACTCAAAAGCTTTACACCCTAAAGAAGACAGGGACGGGCCTGGGGCTTTATATGGTGAACAATATTGCCCATAAATATGAGGGTTATACTGAAATCAAAAGCTCAGAGAATGGAACTCGTGTAGACATAGCACTGCGCGCAACCTCGCTTGCCTATGACCCTTACAGCAGCTAAAAAAATATATAGTCCGGCTGATTCTAAGGCCTATGCCAACCCATCTCGAAGAACGCAGGGCACTGGAGGAACGTGTGAGGGAGCTAGAACGACAGCTTGAGGATCGGGACTCTTGGTTCATGAAAGTGCTCGATAATCTCAATTATGGTGCAGTCATCTACAAACAGAGCAGCTTTGAGATCTCTGAAGCCAACAGGACAGCACAAGAAATGGATTCCTTTTCCATTTCAGAGGTCAAGGGAAAACAGGTGAGTGACGTATGTCCTGGCGTTAGCCGCTTCTGCCACACCATACAACAGGCAGAAAAAGACAACCGTATGTCTCATGCTGGGAGATATTATCAAGATGGTCGCATTGAGGGCTGGAGAGACAACTTGATCACTCAAACCCCCAGTGGTGAGGCCATGGCCATCTACCGAGCTCTGGAAAGAACTGAGAAATCACCCATGTCCCTGGAAGCCAATCTACAGTATCTCACAGAAGTGATCGATCTTATCCCAGTCCCGACTTTTGTCTTGCGAAAAGACCACACCATTGCTTTATGGAATCGGGCGCTTGTGCAGTTAAGTGGGTTATCCACTGAGGAGATGACTGGCACGAATCAGCAGTGGAAAGCATTCTATCACAGTAATCGGCCGCTTCTGGCGGACCTGCTCCTTGAAGAGGCATCATTTGAAGAGATACAAACCTTCTATGGAGAAAAATTCTCAAAAGGCCGGGCCTATGAGGGATTGGATTTTTTTGAAACCCTGGGGAAGTGGCTGTATTTTACTGCTTCTCCGTTGGTAGATGAAGAGGGTAACACAGTTTGCGCAATCGAAACCTTACAGGATGTGACAGCTGTGAAAGCTTTTGAGCAGCAATTGATGGAGAGTGAGTCAAAGTATAGGGCAATCTATGAGAATGCTCCCTTACCATACCAGTCACTTGACGGACGAGGGAATCTGATTGATGTAAATCCTGCATGGTTGAAGGCATTGGGGTATGAGAGGGATGATGTTATTTCCACTAACTTCGCGGAATTCCTTCATCCTGACGATAAGTCCTATTTTTTGCAGACCTTCCCTGAATTCAAGAGAAAAGGTTATGTGCATGATATCACCTACCGATTGCGCCATAAGGATGGTGATTATCGTGAAGTGCTCTTTGAGGGGTGTGTGGGATATGATTCGGATGGCCAGTTCAGACGGACCTATTGTGTATTCAAAGATATCACCCAACAAAAGCTGGCTGAGTCTGAACGGATCCGTGCTTTGGAGTATGCGGCAGAACAGGCGCAGCACGCTTTGGTTGGCCGTGTTGCTGACAAGATGGCTCATGATTTCAATAATATCCTTACAGCAGTGCAGGGAAACGCCGAACTTGCCAGCATGCGCACACAGGAGGATTATACCAAAAGGCGCCTAGAGGTCATACTTTCCCAGATGCAGCGGGGTACAGATCTGACCAAAAAACTTATGACTTTCGCAAAGGACCAGGAGACAAAGCAGGAGTTTTTTCACGTGACCGATAAACTCAACCTGGTTCTTGATCTTATGAAGAAAGACCTGAAAGATGTGAGTGTTGTACGCAAATATGAACCTCGGATACCAAAGATACTGGCTGACCCGGGCATGACCCAGGACTCAATAATGAATCTTGTGCAAAACTCAGTGCATGCAATGTCTAAGGTAGCTCAGCCCATTTTGCTTGTCGAAGCCTATTGTTTGGAGGACACGGTCTTTTTTGAGATACAGGACAATGGGTGTGGAATTCCCCCTGAACATAGGGACAGCATATTCACCCCTGCCTTCACACTGAAGGGCAGCCGGGATACACATGATTGCTATGATGATTCAATAAAGGGGACAGGGTATGGGATGGCGAATGTAAAGCGTTTCATCACCAAACATAACGGAACGATAGCACTGGAGAGTGAACTCCATAAGGGTACACGAGTCAGGATAGGACTTCCGGTAACCAGAAAGGACCTTGATATGCAGGAGATCGATTCACTAGAGCAAAAGCAACTATACCCAGAAGGCAGGATTCTTCTCGTGGAGGATGAACCGGCAATCGCTGAGATCCAGTACAGCATACTTACCAATTATCCACTTAAGCATACAGTTGATATGGCTCCAAACGCCCAGGTTGCAGAGGACCTCTTCAACCGGAATACCTATGATCTGGTCAGCCTGGATTATGTATTACCTGGAACGCGAAATGGGATGGACCTTTACAAGGTGATCCGTTCCAAAAGCACTGTTCCTGTCATCTTTGTATCAGGTAATGTCCACTATATAGAACGTATCGCCAAATACAAGGATGCGGACCCCATGCTGGATTTCATCCAGAAACCGTGCACGAACGTACAATATCTTGACAAGATAAATGAATGGATGTGTAAAGTGAAGGGCTAGTTCACCGCCAGAGTACCATTGATTTATATATGTGGAGGTGTGATTTTTTTGCATGGTTGCATATGGTATTGCTGGAGGGCCCTGCTCAGGTAAGACAACACTGATCCAGGCACTGGCAGGCCGAGTGAATCATACCATACTAACGGAATATGCCACTGAGTTCATACTCAGCAATGGAGGGATCCGCTCAGCCTCTGAACAACTTCATATATCCCTGACGCAAAAGAAACGGGAATTGGGGTTGCGGCAGCGGGGACATCCTTTCATCACTGAATGTACTATCTTTGCAGGTCTTGTCTATCACGCTGAGAATTTCCCGCATACTGTGGAAGAGATGTACGCGGAGTTCTTTGATATGGATATGACATACGAGACGGTATTCTGGTTGGAACACCTGGGTTTCTACGAAGAGAATGGGATCAGGTACCAAAAAGATATGGCTGAGGCCAGGCGTATCGGTGAACGTCTCTACCGGGAGGCATTTCGCTTCGCAAGAGAGGTTCATGTGATCCCGGTCATGCCAGTGCAGGAAAGGGTGGAGATGATTCTGCGTCTCCTTGCGCCACGACATGAGGAAACACTGCGACAAGAGCAGCCTTAAGACAAAATCAGGTTTCTCCACTTTTTTGCGGATTTAGAGGCCAAGTCACTTATATCGGTTTGGTACAGGGTTAACCTCTTGGCACTATTGGTTTAAGGTTCACAAGGTTTAAAAATAGGGACCGGTTAGAATCGCCTATGAGTGGCGGATTTGTATTGTGGTTTACCGGGTTTTCCGGTGCCGGAAAATCAACAGTAGCGCAGGGAGTTTACGAGCGACTGAGGGAGATGGAACTGAAGGTGGAGAACCTGGACGGTGATGAGGTCCGGACACACTTGACAAAGGATTTGGGTTTTACCAGGGTTGACAGGGAAACGAATATTTCCAGGGTTGGGTTTTTGGCATCACTTCTGTCCCGGAATGGGGTGGGTGTTGTATCAGCTTTTATCTCTCCCTACAAGGAAAGCCGGGAGAAGATCAGACAGCAGGCAACCAATTTCATCGAGATTCACGTGAACGCACCCCTTGAAATCTGTGAGTCGCGGGATGTGAAGGGACTGTACCGTCGGGCACGTGCGGGAGAGATCCAGTACTTCACGGGGATATCAGACCCGTATGAGGCGCCTGAAACGCCTGAGCTTGTCCTTGAGACCCATAGGGAGAGTGTTGATGAATCTGTCCAACGGGTGATGGAATATCTTAAGACCCATGGCCATATCTAATTTTTCTAAAGATTCCTTTAGTAGATTTTTTCCGGGCATCTTATTTAAATGACATCCACGCATTAGCCATAAGGGATTCATAATGATGCCATTTCTTAAAACAAAACTCAGCCATATCTAAAATTATTTAAACTACGTTTATCTCATTGTCTGCTAAGGTGATATGATGACAGATGCGTTATTTCTGGATGACAGCTATGCAAAAGAATTCAGAGCCAAGGTTATGAAAGCAGATGATACTTCAATAATCCTGGATCGAACACTCTTCTATCCATTCGGAGGAGGACAACCCCATGATACAGGTGTTTTGATAAGAAATGGTGAGAGTTTTCGGGTCGAAGCCTGTAAGAAGGCTGATGGAGAGATCGTGCATGTGGTTGACAAGCCTGGCCTTGCCGAGGGCGATGAGGTATCAGGGAAAATCGACTGGGACCGACGCTACCTGCTCATGCGCTATCACAGCGCAGCACATGTCATCAGTTACATATTTGAGACAGAAGTAGGGGCGAAGATCACGGGTAACCAACTGGACACTGAGCAGGGGCGTATCGACTATAATCTTGAGGAGTTTGATAAGGATAAGATCAGAGAATACTTTGAGATGGCGAACAAGCTAGTCTCGGAGGACCATCCCATGGAGGTGAGTTACGTGTCAGTCGAGGATGCACAGTCCATGCCGGAGCTCTTCAAGCTTGCCAACAAGATGCCGCCGGATGTGAAAAGGATGCGTATTGTCTCCATCGGAGACCTGGACAAGCAGGCTGATGGTGGCACGCATGTGAGGTCCACCAAAGAAATCGGACGAATCGAATTTGTGAAGGCCAGCAACAAGGGCAAGAACAATCGCCGTGTGTACTTCAAACTGGAATAATATTTTTATAGTCTGTTTCCTTTTATCACTATATGAAGGATGAATGGGATGTCCCTGAGGATGAAACCGACTTTCTTGAGGATGAGTACCTGGACGAGGAACAACTGAAACGGCGGTTGCGGCGACGCAAGCGGCGGTTTGAGGACGAGGACTATTACGAGTATGATGAGGACAGTGATCTCCCAGTCCATGAGCGATATACGCGGGAAGGACGGTTCAAGAAGTGAGGCGGGTGTGCATGAACAAGTACTGTTGGGCGTACCCTGCATAGCCTGAGAACCGCTTGACCATGAACTCCCGCAATTCTTTATCAGGAGCCTGGAGATAGTGTTTGTGCATAGCGCGCCGGACCCATACATCGACGGGAAATGCCTCATCATACCCCTTTGAGAACAGGAGGATGCAATCTGCCACTTTCTCGCCAATCCCCTTGCAACGCATAAGCCGGTCCCTGGCTTGGGGATAGGTCGTATCCAGGTCTGTGAGAAGGCCAGCTTTGACTTCAGTGTTTAAGGCCTGGAGATAATCGGCCCGAAAACCGATGCCGCAGGCGCGCATGGTCTTATTGCATGTGAGGGTGCCTGGCTCGGGGAAGCTGTAGAGAATCTGGTTGTTGAATCTGAAGGGTGTTCCGAAGGATTGTGAGAGTTGCTCAAGGGATGATCTGATCTTTGGGATGTTTGAGACCTGGGAGCAGATATAGGAGACCGTGCATTCCCAGGGGTCCTGGCGCATGAGACGGATGCCGGGGAATGCTTCATAGGATGCTCTTGTGTGTGGATCCTTCATCAATGCTTTCTTTATGGGGGTGAAATCCTCGTCAAGACGGAACAGATGCCTGATGAATCTCTTGTCGCTGGTTCCGGCTATGAACACTGTGTCTGACTCCTGGCGGGCATAGAAGGCCTTGTCGCGCACTTGTACCAGATAGGCGTCACCTTCCTTTTTGAATCTGAAGAACTGGCCGCATTCGAGGGTGTTCTCCAAAGAAAAATCGGTCACTTTGAACTGCATCCTGAGGTGGAAGTGCCTGGAATTTAAAAGTGTAGGCAAAGATTATTAAAGAACGCCGTGTTTTGCGGAAATGATGGAAAAAATCAAGACACGGGATGATTCAATTACATTATATAATGAAGAGGTCGAAGAAGCGTACCATTCTATCACAGTCGGAGCCATCGAGGAAGCACTGAAGAAGTATGTCGAACCTGCTGATCTCAAACCCGGCATGACAGTCATGGATTTCTGTTTCGGGCTCGGATATAATACTCTTGCCGCATTGTCCAAGACACAGGATCTTCGTATCATTGCGGTTGAGAATGATCCTGCCATCCTTGATGAGATACAGACGATAGAGGTTCCTGAGGAGTATAGTGAGGATTATGAGAAAATCCGGGTTGCTGCACGGGAGAATTATTATTATGACGACCATACCATCATCAAGCTCTTCAAGGGAGATGCGGAGAGCATATTCACCTTTGTCAACGAACCGATTGATCGAGTGCTGTTCGATCCCTTCTCACCGAAGAAAAATCCTGAGCTGTGGACCAGAGAGGTTTTTGAACAGCTCTATGAGCGGATGAATCAGGGCGGGCGACTCACCACGTATTCCTGCGCCAGGCATGTGCGGGATAACCTGAAGGCAGCGGGTTTCCGGGTGGAGGACGGGCCGGTTCTCGGACGAAAAAGCCCTGCGACCATCGCCATCAAGGATTGAGTTCCATCCTCCACTGTGGCCTCACCTCCCTGCTTTCATCACTAGGGAGGAACACCAATATTTATATATGATTTTCAAATCTTATCGCCTGTGGAACCTATGGATGGTGCAGACAGATTTTCCCCTGATGATCTTGTACAATTCGATAAGGAAAAGATTAGTTCTGAGACAGTCATGAGTTACCCAAGGTTGTTCACAGGTCTTGAGATTGTGATGCTCCAGCATAAGAAGATATCAGGAGAACAGGTACAACGATATGATGAGCGATTAGATGCCTTTGATATCATTGAGCTTGAAGATCTGCAGACAGAGCCTTATCAAACCAAGCGCTTTGGGCCACACTTTAATTCCAAAAGCATTGTGTATCTCCTAACTCAGGGCATTTCACCCGAATTTGCGAACACAGTACCACGGTATCCCCAACCTCATGGAACCATTCGATATGTGAACTCACGCCAATCCCCCTACAGAAAAGAGAAACACAATATCACACAAGATCGTATCATAGAGTCTATGCAACGCTATGGAATAATGCCTGCTCAACTGATCGGGCTAGGCAAGAATCAGGACCTGGATGAGATCATATTCCTGGTTTCTAAGGGCATGGGCATTGATGAGATACAAGGTCACCGTTTTTCAGGTAGTGAGTTAGTCCATCTGCTCCAACAGGATATTGATCCTTCGTATGCTAAAGGGTTTCCCTCTGATTTTGATGTGTACATGATTGAAGAGTTTGTGCAGAACAGAATCGGTCCCGAGATAGCGGAGTTCTATAGAAGCTTTCGGACTGATGAGATCCAGGGATGTACTGATGCGGGTAGTTCTCTCTATGATGCTTCATCATCGATAGGTATGCGTGATACAGGGATGTCCCATCAAACCCGGGGCATTCCCCCAACTTGGTTCTATCCAGAGGGACTTGATGACTACACTCTTGAAATATGCATTTCCAGGGGAATCGTACCTGAGGATTTCTTAGTATATGATTCAGACATTGATCCAAACTGTCTAACGCAAGCCATACTCAGGGGTGTTTCAAATGAGCAACTTATTCAATATAATACACGGTTCCTCACTGAGGATTTTTGCATAGAAGCAGTTCCACCTGCTATCGCAAATGAGTATCCCGAAGGACTGAGCAATGATGCCGTCAATCTCCTTTTCAGGGAGGGTGTGCTCCCCTGGAGAATCGATGAAAAGGGGTTGCACGCATATCTTGAAACCTTTGTTGAAGCGCACCACATCAATCATCGCTTTAGGCAAAAAGACATTACATTTGGATTTTATATGTTGAATGAATCAATTATCAACGGCCTTATAACAGGGATGAACACTGATTTAAAAGAATACATCTCTTCTCATCATCACATTGATTTTCATGAGTTTCTGAATCAAAGCAAAGGCCAGATAAGAAATTACAGTTTGAAGGCGAGTTCTCAGCTTGATGGATGGCAAGGATTGGTGCCACAAGGGATAGCAGATCAACTTGAAAGATATGGATTCAATTATCATGACTTCAAGCGCAGTGACCTGCAGCGAATGAGACCTCAGCTTATCACTCTTTCGCATTTTATGGCCTGGAATGAATTGGAGAGTCCATCATATTTTTCGATGGGCGGGCAGGGAATAGTACTTCGATCAGCAAAAGGACTCTGGAAGCTTGGTCCTGGAAGTCTGGAGGAGATGGAGTTACTCTCACTGGTTGATTCTGAGTATGTTGTGCGGATTGAACAGGGAGTGTGGGGGGACTATCCAGTGGATGACATGTTCGACATATCGCATGAGTTCAATACAGCGTTAATAGGGTTTGAAATGGAATATATAACTGGTGAGACACTTGAGGAAAGCATTGAAAAGGGACCCGTAGATACTATACTGAAATATTCGCGTGATATTTTGCAAGGTATGATTGACCTTCGGCTTGCAGGAATCTATCATCATCGAGACCTGAGGCCTGCCAATATCATGTATGATTCCACTAAGGACTGTATGGTCATCATAGATCTTGGGATTGCATCTACTGAGAGAAGATTTGATCCGAAACATAATCGTGGCTATGGTGGTTCAAGCGACCTGCAATCTCTTGCTCAGATAATGTATAAGATGTATACGGGCAAGCACCTTTTTGCGTATAGTCCTGAGATGGAGCAAACCCTCATGAGGGATGAAATTAAGACAGAAAGGGATTGGGTGTTTGAAAAGCCTGAGGAAAGACTTGACTTTTACTTTGAGGTGATCGATACGGAGATTGATGATAAAAAGGGGAGGGATATCATCAAGGAATGCCTTATCGCAAAGCCATATCATTATGCGAGAATCAGACGGCTATTTGATAGAGAGGAAAGATAATTAAAAGACAGGAAAAAGATTCTCAATGCAACTTCCGAGGAAAATAATCGTTGATTTTGCTTGGCTTAGCTTCAATTTAGGGGGTTGATCTTTTTGCGGCGATCAGAATTCTTAGATAGTTTAAACCATATACTGCTAATGCCAGTCCTAAAATTATTGAGAAATAATTATTAATGCGCGCATTGGATAGTATAACGAATTGCAGAACCGCTATCAATCCGAACATTAAGAAACCATAGATCAATATTGCAATATCCAAAGACATAACTGGACATCTTCCTCCCATGAAAACAAAGGTTCTGAAGTGATCTGAG
>JBNJGT010000025.1:0-21509 GCA_051819765.1 Nanobdellota archaeon | reverse complement strand
GCAATAACCTGATATTTTGTCCGAATAATAGCTTAAATTGGTGAACTGTCAAATAGAAATCCTGCACCAAAATATTTGGCAAAGTGTCAAACTTGGGTTATATTAGAGACGCCTACAATCGCTGAATCCCTGACTTTTGCACTCAGCTTTACAAATTTTTATATAAGTACCTTATTTATGTAATTCTATGATCATCAAAAGAGAAGATACAACTCAGAAAAAAGTAGGACCTATGATTATAAATGAATATCTTATAAACTCAAAATTTAGTGGAGCTCTAGTTGAAATCAACGGAAATCATGGAGCACTAAAATGTCTGGAAGAAGACAGGATTTATTTTATTATTGAAGGCAATGGTAAATTTATCATCGATGATCAGGAAAAAGAGGTATCTGCGTATGATATAATCTTTGTTCCAAAGGAAACACCGTACAATCTGATTGGGAAAATGAAATATTTGTTGATCTGCTCACCAGAGTTTAATCCTGAGCATGATGTATCTCTTGCGTAAGTTGCCACTTCTGTAGTCTTGCAAAAGGACTTATATAACAAAAAAAGAAGTATTCATTGCTGTTGATTGCTTCAAAGGAATCTCTAACTATTTCCAATTTTCATTGCTAAACCCTTGTTCTATCATTCCGTTATCATTGTTAATCTCAATTTGTGGCGTTCCCTGTCTTATGGTTATCTGATAGTTTAAAATTGGTCTGTATTATGTTTTGTACTAAATCTACGGAATAGTAACTATCAGAGGGTTTGTTGTGATACAGAAAAAGGAGAACTTCCATGCGTATCCTTAAATGGAATATTTTCTAGGTTTGTGGCTGTCATAAGGCATTGTATTCCTGCAAAGTCTATAAAGCTAATTCACGTGACTTTAGGTCACAAGGTTTAAAAGAAGGGAGGATTCCACTGGGTTCATGCAATTCCTATACATGTATCCGATGGCAGAATATTTCCAGGCGACACCAGGCTTTGTGGGAGCTTTTCGACGTGCGCTGAATCGAAGCATCGACGAGCGGTACCGCCAGCAGGGCTTTGGTATCAATTACGCCATTTTCGAGGGCTCAGAGATATCTGACATGATTAGGCTGCAACCTACGGATCATGTGATTGAGGTCGGCATTGACTTTGAGACCCATATACTGGATCAGTCCCGATGAAGACCATATTCTTGAGGCGATGGGAGGCAGTGTATTGCGCCTGGGGGGTTTTCACCTGTGGGACTGCGTGGAACGTGTCGCCAAGCGCGCCTACAACCGCGGTCTGGACGTGCTGGTTGATGAAGATCTCACGGAGCTCTTTACATCCCGTATGCAACTGCCTGAGTTCCGGACTGACCGGTATCCTTGCTACCGGGCGCCGGAGCATCCGTATTACCAAGAATTCTTACACCAGCGGAAGGGAAAACCTTGGCTCTGGCAGGATTATTCCTGGGCATCACCTTCCGATTAGGGCATGTATCGACTCTCTTTGACACAGCGTGGCCACAGTAGGTGTATGCCAAACAGCTAGCGGTCGGGTCTATGCGCCGACTGGATCCAAAAGGTCTTACCAGGCAAACATGAGAGCAAAGACTGTGGTGAAGACGATATTTCCCAGGAGAAGAGGCACCAGAATCTTGCGGTAGGGGTATTTTACAAGACCAAGAGATACGGTCATGATATCATTGGGCATGGGGGCGATGCAGGCATACACAAAGACAAATATCGGAACAGCCCAGGCGTACTTATAGCGGATGAAATGGGAGACTTGTTGGATCCGTTTCCGTAGCGGGGTGTTACATGCTTCCCGTCCAGTATAACCCAGGTAGAAGAAAAAGCTGTCTCCGATAGTGATGCCTACTCCCCCAGCAAGGCCCAGCAGGAGAGGGTTAAGACCGTTGGATACCAAAAGGATGAGGGTCGTGAAATAACTCGCAGAGGTGAAGACTGAGAATCCCCCTAATGAGGCTACAACCAGCATGATGATATAGCCGTTCCATACATTCAGGAGTTCTTCTACAACGTAATCACCAAACGCAAAGGCCAAAACAGTCCAGAGCAGTATAAAACTGAGGACCAGATAGAATCTCTTGCGCTTCATGGAGGTAATTGGAACCTTCTCCTATTTAACACTATGGGAAAGAACCATTTACCAGTGAATAGGTAAATTTAAAAACCGTAGAACCCGTAAAAGGGACATGTCAGAAGCGGCTATCAGGATGGTGAATATCACCAAGAGATTTTCCAACAAAACTATCCTGAATGGAATCAACCTTGATGTACTCTCAGGGGAGATACTTGGCATCATCGGGATGAGTGGTTCAGGGAAAACCACCTTGCTGAATGCGATGATCGGGTTCCTGCAGCCAGAGTCTGGCGACATCCTCTTCAAGATGGAGCATCTGCTCAATATCAAGGATAGCAAGCAATACAGGTCTATCTTTTCGCACGCAAATGACATCAAGACCATGTTCGGCTTTTCAAGCCAAGAGCCCTCCATCTATTCAAAGCTTACGACCTATGAGAATCTGGACTATTTTGCCAGGCTCTACAATCTGCCAAAAAGCGTGCGGCAGACCAATATAGATATCCTCCTTCATCTCATGAAACTTAGTGAATCACGCAATGTGAAGGCAGGTTCGCTCTCAGGAGGCATGCAGAAGCGACTGGACATCGCCTGTGCACTGATCCATGATCCGAAGATCCTGATCCTGGATGAGCCTACCTCAAACCTTGATCCGATCCTCAGGAAGGAGATGTGGCAATTCGTGAAAGAGATCAACAGGAAAGGGACTACTATCATCCTTTCAAGCCATTTCCTTGATGAGCTGGAAAGCTATTGTGACCGGATATCGATCCTGTACAATTCTGAGATCACGATCACTGAAACGCCTGAGCAAATAAAGCGCTATTACGCAAAGGAACAGGAGATACGGATCCAGACCAAGGATATGAACTATGACCCAATCATCAAAGCCATAACAAAAAAAGATTCCCTGAAGATCACCTCACACCAGGTGCACGGCCGTAAACTGATGATTCGGTCTGCGAATGTTGAGGATACCTTGAAGGAGATACTTGACGCAGGGTATGATCTGCGGGACATAACTGTTGAGGACCCTTCACTTCAGGATGTGCTTGAAACTATCAATGAGGGATATACGGAATGAAGATCAGTGCAATCATCAAGCGAAATCTGAAACTGGTCATCCGTTCAAAGTCCTCTGGACTCATATTGCTCTTACTGCCAATCCTTATCATGCTTGCGGTGGGCCTAGCATTCAATACATCGGATCAAGGAGAGATAAAAGTGGGCTACATCCAGGGAGGAAACTTGAGTGCTGACTTCCTGAGCCTGCTGGATAACGAGAATTATACGCTGAATGAGTATGATGAGATTGATGATTGTCGGGAGGCTATAGGCCAGGGCCGTATCCATATATGCATTGTTTTTCCTGAGCATTTCCAGATACAAAATAAGAAGCAAAATCAGATCGATTACCTGGTTGACAATTCTCAGGTGAATTTCTTCAGGTCAGTAGTGCAAAGCATCACTGAGGATTTCAATGAGAAAGCAAAGGAATACAGTTCTGGAATGACCAAGGATGTACTCGCACGACTCAATCGTACCTCGCAGGAACTGGATTCCAAAGCTGAAGTGGTGACCGACCTTACGGAAGGTAATACAGAACTTGCTGAGGAACTCACAAAACTGCGAGAGGATCTGGCATTCTCCACTGATTTTAACTTACGGCTCGACGTTGATGATCTGCGGATTAACACGGTGCTCGCTGAGGTGGAAAAACCCTTCGAGGACCTTGTTGATGATACCCAGGACATGATCACCGATCTGGACAATGTCACCACAGAGCTCCGTAATAAGGGTGCTCTCAATGAGAGTGAATATAACGAGATTCAGGCACTTTTGGATGATATTGACGTGAGCGGGTTAAACAGCGAGTTCTACGAAGAGTACAATCAATCACGGGATTCCGTTGATGAACAGATAAACAGTCTCAAGGGAAATCTTTCGGTAATCGATGACCTGCTGGATAACATCAAGACCAGCAAGGCCCAGGCACTGAACAGAATCTCAGACATCGAATCTACCAATACCCAAAACCTGCAAAGAGTCGAAGAGATCCGGAGCACATTTCTGCTCATAAATGCCAATATCGAAAGCACGGATGTGACTGACCTTGAAACCATCATCTCTCCAATCAAGCAGAATGTTGAGCCCGTGATTGCGGAGGATTCGCAGCTCAACTTCTATTTTCCCTATCTTATCATGCTGATCTTCAGTTTCATCGGTATCCTGCTTGCATCATCCCTTATGCTCATGGAAAAATTCTCCCAGGCGTATTTCAGAAATTTTGTCACACCGACGCGTGACTCGACATTCCTTTTTGGGACATTCCTTACTACACTTACAATCATTTTCCTGGAGGGATCATTCATCATCGGGGTATATGCCTATTTTTTCAAGAAAGATGTGATCACTAACCTCGCACTGACACTGATCATCCTGTTCCTGAGTGCTGCGATATTCATCCTGATAGGAATGTTTATCGGCATATTTTCGCAGGCCGGTGAGACAAGCATGCTGAGTGCGATCAGCCTGATATCCGTGATGATATTCCTTTCTGATCTGATATTTCCCCTGGAGCGGATGCCATTCTATATATCCCGCCTGATAGAGCTCTATAACCCCTTCTATGTATCAAGCGATCTGTTACGCAAGTCAATGATCCATAAGGTGGATATCCTGGGATTGCAGAATCAGCTTCTCGTACTCCTTGGTATTTGTATCGGTCTTTCGATACTTGTCATCTTCACCTATAAGCTTGTCAAACGGCATATCATGCTTCGTTTCTCAGGCTACATGGCCAGGCGGGATGTCAAACGAGTGATACACCAACAGGACATGGAAGCGTTACATGAGCGAATCAGGAATCTTTCACCTTCCAGGTATTTCACGACCAAGGATCATAAGAAGATACGCAATCTCGAAGAGCTGCGCGATTATATAAAACAGCAAAAGGGGACAGATTTCTATAGATACGTTGGCATGAATAAAAATCTATACGCTGACTGGGTGGGAAAAAAGGTTGGGCATGAGGGTCTTGCTGAACAACTCTATGCGACACGGTCAAAGCGCAAAACACTCAAGATCCTGAACAAGGCACTTGAGGAGTTCAAAGAACACGATACATAGACTCGATACTATCAGAATCCGCGTCGAATTCCATTTGATAGGATTGCTCAAGATACTTGCCATACCGTGCGTCATAATAATCCCGTAAGAGAATCTTTGATACTTCCTGGTAATCTTTCTTCTCCATGAGATCAAGAAGATGCTGGGCAACCTCCTTTGTGAGGCGCTGCCTGAGGCTCCAGATGATGTCTTTTATCTTCTCATCCTCACCGTGAGTAAAGTAGTCCCGCACAATACGCTGGCTGCGTCTCTTTAGACTGCTTTTGACATAGATTGCAGTCCCTTTGTTCATGGCAGAGAATATGTTATCAGGGATAAATAGATCCCCCACTTTCCGGCTTTCTCCCTCGACAAATATGTATGGTTCGTCCTTGAATTCCAGAAGCTTTTGCAAAAGCAGGCTTTCGAATCTCTTTTGTGTGTGTGGCTTGAGACCAATGGCCCCAAACACTGAACTCCGGTGGGCGGCGAAGCCTTCCAGATCGATTGCGGGATGCAGTTGCTTGATGAGGTCAGTCTTTCCGCAGCCTGCAAGACCATACAGCACCACAAAATTCGGCTTAAGACTGTAGAGGGTGTCGCGGACATACTGACGATACGCCTTGTACCCCCCCTCCAGCTGGTGCGCATCAAACCCGAGTTTCCTGGCAAGGTCGGTGATGACCTTGGAGCGCATGCCACCACGCCAGCAAAATATTACCAGCCTTGTGGCAGGAAGCTTTTTCATCTCACTCACAAAATCAGGATGCTTTTTTTTGAAGAGTTCAAACCCTCGCTCGTATGCGTGTTGCTGGCTATACTTGTAGAGGAGACCTATCTCAGCACGCTCCTCATTGTCAAAGAGCGCAATATTGATCGCTCCAGGAATCGTGTCCTCTTCGAATTCTGCTGGTGACCGGGTATCAATGAATTGGCAGCCTAGTGCTTCTTGGATCTTCATGTTTCCACTTTCATAAATTCTTCATTGAACATACGCAATGTCAGGACAAGGTAGGAGAGCAAAAGCGGGCCTATGATGAGGCCCAGAATACCAAACAAGGGGACTCCTATGAACACACCAATGATCGAGATAAGGGGATGGATCGCTCCGAAACGTCTTTGAAGCGCAGGTCGCAGGAAATTATCGATATTTGAGATGATGAACCCCCAGACAAGGATACCGATACCTGCGGTGTAATCCTCCATGACAAGTTGGATGACGCCTGCAGGAATCCAGATGAGAGGGATCCCGAGAACCGGCAGGAACGAAAGTATGATTCCCACCACACCCCAAAGAAACGCCCCTTGGATACCAAAAATCAGAAAGCCCACAGTTACAAGAGTCCCTTGGAGCAGTGCGATGAGTCCTGTGGAAATAACCGTTGAATAGGTCACCCGTGAAAACTCATCAATGAGGTGCTGGGAATTCCGGGGATTGAAGGGAATGATTGCGCATACGTTTTTCTTCAAAGTGTTCGTATTCACAAACAGGTAAAAGAGGATTACGTACATGATAAAGAATGTAATGACCATCTGGCCTACACCCCGCAGTGTTGAGATGAGGGCGTTTTGAACGAACGAACCTACCTTGTTAATCTGATCCAGCAATATGTCTTCGAAATTGACATTTGGGACCAGTCCCTCCAGATTCCCGATATTCTCAATGATGAACCGGGAGCCCTGAATGATGGCGTTTATCTCGCCAACCAGCATAGATATGATAAACACCAGGGTTATCAGGATGATGATAAAGGTCAGTACGATTATGGAAGAAGCTGCAAAGCCGGGCCGCATGTAAAGATGCAGATATTTGTATAGTGGACGAAGGAGAGCATATAGAATTACGGCGCCAAACAGGCCATTAAGATAGGGCATAAAAGCATAGGCTACAAACAGGAGCAGAATTATGACAATTACTGTTGCAAACACTTTCCTGAACCGCTCAGCATCGCTCATGAAGGGGTGTGAAGGGAAGAGATTATTTAAAGATTTGCCAATCTTTATATAATTCCTCTGGACCCGAAGCTGCATGGAAATCTCCTCTGACGGTACCATCAGGCTTGACTTCGACGGATACTCCAGTGTCCTCATCCCCTGCAAGGACAATAAGATATCTGTGTGCCTCTCATGCCAGGTCGGGTGCCCGGTTGGCTGCGTATTCTGCAAAGCTGGACCATTCCAGCGAAACCTTACCGCGGATGAGATCATCGCCCAGTTTGAGGCGGCCCGTGTATATGGCAAACCCACCTCTGTGGTTTTCATGGGGACTGGGGAGCCCATGCTTAACTTCGAGGCTGTCAGTGCAGCTATCGATAGGATCAAAGGAGAAGTCGGACAACGGCATATCACGCTTTCCACCTGCGGGATCGACCTGGAAAAGCTGCATGCGGTGCCATATAATGTGGCAGTATCACTGCACTCTCCCTTCCAGGAGGTTCGCGAACGTTTCATCAGCTTTGGGTGTGTGGATGATATCGTGGGGTTTACCCAGGTTCGGGCGGTGATGATCGAGTACAGCCTTATTGAAGGTGTCAATGATCGGGCATGTGATATGGAGAAGTTGCTGTCCTTGGAATTTGGAAGTGAGACCAATTTCAATCTCATACGATTGAATGATCATAATGGCTATACAGGAAGCGATGGCTCATGGTTCAAGCAGCAAATCAGAAAGAAGGGATATAAATGCTTTATCCGATATCCACGTGGGTGCGATATTGAAGCAGCATGCGGCATGCTTAGTCCTCAAGCAGCTTCTCCTCGGACTCGTATGCGGCAATCTCGCGTTCCAGAGAATTGACACGATCTCTGCTGATCCCTTCTGTCATCTTTCTTGCCAGGTAATAGATACCACCCAGAATAAAGCCAATCAAAAGCAGTGACAAGAATAGCATGCCTGCCCGGCGCACAAGGTCATCGGGAATAAGTGCCACATACATTGTGGTTGCGGATGCTATGCCAGAGAAGACTATGATGAAGATGACGTTGAGCCGATGGATGCGGTCCCTGTTGAGATTTTGGATATGGTCAAGTTCTTTTCGTTTCTCACTTATTATTTCGTCTGCAAGTCCTTCCCCTAGTTCCTGGCCCAGCTCTTCTAACTCACTACGCTGGGTCTGTTGCTTCCTTGCCTTTTGGAGCTCTTCCTTTTCCTTTTTCTCCTGTTTTTTCTGTTCTTTCTTCTGCTTCTTCAATTCTTTCTCTTTCTCTTTTTGTTCCTTTTTGTGCTGTTCCAGTTGTTTCTTCCATTCCTCTTCACTAATATTGAAAATATCATGGAAGAAGGTGCCCCTGAGCTTCTCTTTCTCTTCGAAGGAGCGTTGCAGGAGCTCATCCGTCTTTTTAGCGTCCATCTGCGAGATCTTCAACTGCTGTGCAAGTTGGGCTATATCATCGGCAAGCTCGCCGTAGAAAGCGACAGCCAACCCATCAAGACCAATCTCCTCATTCTTACTGTGCCATCCATAGAGAACATCCTTCAGATTATCCTGATTCTCGGCGCAAATGAAACCAAAGCGTTTTCCATCATGACCTACATAGACATCAAGGATGTGCCCCTTTGTCGTGTGGTTCTTCAAGGGCTCAAGGCCAATGTTCTTGAGAATCAAACTGATATTCTGTTGGAGGAGTTCATGTGTCATAGGGTGGTTGGCGGTTTACTGCAATATAAAGTTTTTGGTTGGCTTCATGGGTCTTTAGGCCCATCCGGAGGCTTGCTGTTACTACATTGGTTTGCATCGGCCTTTTTTCGTCATACTTGGCCATATCCGACTGCCTTGAGCATTGCGGCCTCAACCAGACCTAAGTACTTTGCAAAATCCCTCAAGAAGTTGTCCAGACATTCTTCTATCATCTCTGGTCCTACTCCAGCAAACCAGAAGTCCAGACTAACTGTTATCAATCATTCGTTCAAGGTCAATGGGCTTTGCGTGATAGCCATTGTCACCCAGATATTGAATAGCAGCATTCAATGATTGATCCCGTGTCTGGTACAGAGTCTGTTGTTGTGAAATTCCACAATCGACAGAATATGGATGAAATTTCAGGAGAGCCCAGTCATCAGTCCTCAGTTTCTCATCAAAAAAACCGAAACCTTTGGGATCAGCTTTATCAGAGCGAAGTACCTTGTTAAACTGTTCAGAATGAGTTCTTATAACGCTAGCAATATCCTCAACAGGATGAGTTCTGTCCAGCACTGTAACTTTCAAATAGTCTGCTTGATATTGATGGTTCGCCATATGGGAGAGAATGTCCAAGTACTATAAAAACATTTTGAGCACCTTTAAGTAGTACACTCGTGACCACGTCATTCTGAACACTTCATACAGTCTCCAAAGATTTTGGAGCAGTGGTTTGCGATTGTTATTGACGAGGTCTTCCGGAATCTTTAAAAATGAAGTGGCATTTGAACGTCATTATGGCATTTGAGAGTGAGCTTTCCACGCTAAAACAACTGATGAGATCGGTCGGTTCTGAGATCATGAAAATCTATGATACTGAATATTCACAGGAGGTCAAGCATGATACCTCACCTGTGACCGAGGCTGATCTTCTGTCGGATAAGCTCCTGCGGGAAGGCTTATCGCATTTTGACTATGGGATCCTGTCAGAGGAGGTTCGAGAGGGATTACCTGACCACGACCGGGTCTGGGTGATTGACCCCTTGGATGGAACCAAAGATTTCATCAACAAGACCGGTGAGTTCTCCATAATGGTCGGGCTCCTTGAGAAGGGACAGCCAGTGCTGGGTGCTGTGTACCTGCCGGTGCTCGACAAGATGTATTATGCGATCACAGGGCTTGGCGCTTTTGTCGAACATGAAGGAGTAAACCGGCGGATGCGTGTCACTCCAAACGGGATCTCACGGATGGTCATCAGCCGTAATCATTTTAGTCATCACGAGCGATTCATTGCTGAACAGCTGAAAGTCTCAGAATTCATCAGATGCGGCAGCATCGGGGTCAAGCTTGGCCGCATCAGCGAAGGAGAGGCAGATTTCTATCTGAATACCAGCGACCGCCTGGGTGCCTGGGACTGCTGCGCACCTGAGATAATCCTCCGGGAAGCGGGCGGTATCGTGTTCAACCGGTTAGGCCAAAACCTCAGCTACGTCGACCGTCGCATGAATGGAGGGCTTATTGCTACCAATGGAAGCGAGAAGCAGCGCATCATCCAACAGATTGCCCGTCAGTAAGCGTCTGCCATTTAGGGTAAGTTTTAAATAGTATAAGTTTCCAGATAATTCTACGAGGTGATAATTATGAATAAAGGAGAACTAATAGAAGCAGTTGTTAAGGATACCGGACTGACAAAGACCGATGCTGAAAAGGCACTTAACTCAGTGCTCTCAAACGTTGTCAAGGGAGCTAAGAAAGATAGTGTTCAGCTTGTAGGGTTTGGAACCTTCAAAACCACCAAGCGCAAGGCTCGGAAGGGAGTGAATCCTGCAACTGGTGAAAAGATCAAGATTCCAGCTAAGAAAGTTTTCACTTTCAAAGCGAGCAAGAATCCAAAATATTAATTTTTTTATTTAGCTTCTAAAATATCACTTGAGATTCGTATTCTTCCCATGAGTCACTATCGCAGTCTGGTGCTTTCATGGTCTGTACATTCAAGCGGTAGGTGCCAGCCTGATTCCCGCGTATGAGAATGGGAAACACCTTTATTTCGTCCGCATTGATGACAGTAGTCCCTGCAGCATACCATTCCTGGAAATCAGCGGGACATGAGACACTCAGTCCTCCTATGCACTGTAGCTGTGGTTTGAAACAAGCAGATGCATGCAGATTTTTCACACCAAGATTGATCTGCCTTTCACCATCGTGATCAACATCGATCTTATGCCGGTCTAGTACCATCTTTTCATCTGAGCGTTCCAACTCCGCAACAATCTTTGCTGCTGCCACTTCATCAAGCCCGGGTTCAGGAGATTTTGGCTCATTGTATCCGCATTCACTCAACAAAAAGAAGGAAATCACAAACACCAACAGAATGCCTGCCGGCGGAAAGATCTTTTTGGCCATGATGCTTCTGGGACATCGAACTATTTAAATTTTATTCGCACTGTCTAAGAAATGGGTGATTTTCAGGATTTCGTATCTTCAAAATCCCATTTCCGAATGGCTGGCTCTGCTTCCCCGTAAGGGACATCCCCGACAAGCACTATGCAACTGCAGGTCTGATCTTGATAATATGATACCAATCCTCAAATAAATCACTCACAAAAGAGATAGACTTTACCCCAATTTTTATATACTGCCGGCTCCTCACATAGGTCATGGACAAGAAGGATAAAGCAATCCTTGCGGCACTTGATTTCGACGGACGTGCTATGCTCTCAAAAATTGCAAAGCAGACGCGGTCTTCAAAGCAGCTAGTCAAATATCGACTGGATGAACTTATGCGGCGCGGGATTGTAAAGCATACCTATGCACATATAGACTATTTCAAGCTTGGCTACTCAAACTTCAACCTGTTCATCAAACTGAAGAATGTCACGAAACGCAAGGAAGAGGCAATCGTGCAGTACATCAACAGCCTCACTTACCCGAAACGCCTTTACACAATGGGAGGACAATGGGATATATTCCTGGAGGTATGGGTCAGCGACAACCGGGAATTCGCAAAAATCATCAATAAGATTCATCGGCGTTATGGAAGCAATATCCTCAAGAAAGATATCTCTATTGCGACAAGGTTCACGTATTTTGCACACAGTTATATCCACGGCTATCCACAAGGGCAGGTATCAGCATACCTTCACACTGATACATACGAACTTAATAAGCGGGATATGATGCTGCTCCACCACCTGGAGAGGGAGGGACGCATGCCAAATACCCAGATTGCGGCCAAGGTCGGCTACAGTCCCGAGACTGTAAGACGTAAGATCAAAGAGTTCCAGAAAAATGGAATCATTATGGCTTTCAGGACGGAAATAGATTCATCCCAGTTTGATTTCTGGCACTTCAAACTCTTCATCAGGTTGCGTACACGAACCACCAAGCGTATCGAAGAGTTCATCCGATATCTTGAAGAGCTTGACAATGTGCTGTATGTCTCAAAGACTATTGAGATGTCAGAGATGGAACTGAATATCTTTGCAAAGAATCACAGTAAATTCTATGAAGTGGTGAATAAGATAAAATACAGTTTTCCGGATCTTATGGAGGACTACTACTGGAATGTTGCCTTCCTGGTCTCCTAAAAGCGCAGGAAGGGCATTTCATTCACGAGATTGTACAGGTTATTTCCAGTATGGTTGAGCAAGCCAAACCCGTTTCTTTCAACACCACTCCTGATGATATCAAGGTTATATTCCCGTAATGCACCCGGGTCTTCGGTCATCATAGCACCTTCGTCAATGTGTCTGAGTGCCTTGGCATCAGGATGAACCAGGTACATGGGGAGGGTTGTTGCAGCCGGAGCAACGGCTACTGTTTCACTGAGATGGTTGTAGAGCTTGCAGTTTGCTTCCATGAGTGGGATTGATGAACCCATCAGGTCCTTTGTGCACCCGGACAGGTAATGGCGCCACATGAGAAAGGAATTCTTTGGATATAGCCATTTCATGGCTGCCTCTATGTCAGGGTTGGTAAACATGGGCGGCTCTTCGCGCCTCGAGTCATACTCCAGGTCCAAATCCTTGCGGTCGGTTGTGCATCCGGACTGGATGCCAGGAACATCCAGATAGTCGAGGACACGGGCCACGAGATAGTTTGCCATGGTCACGGCGGGGGCTCCGAGGGCATAGCCTCCCAACTCTCGTGTACTTGCGATTGCCGGATAAGCACCATTCAGGTACACTGAGCCGGGCTTGTAGGTTTGCGCAAGCGCCGTTCCAGCCAATCCTTCAGCATGGGCCTGGACTGCAAGACCATAGAGGCTGGCGGGAGCATCCCGACCAGCAGTGAGCATGCTTGTATCATAGATGGGAAGCCCTGCATCAAGGCAATCAAACATGCTGGTGATGCCCGTCTCCTTTATGGTCAGGGGACTCATTATCGATGAATGCGTGGTTATGACTTTCCCCCCGAGATGATCCTGGAATTGACGGGCAAATTGAGGACCGCCTTCAAAGTTCACATTCCAGAAGTGGAGCCCTGGATACTCATGAGCCATGATCCTGAGCGGCTCCCTGCCATTGCGTTCAACCTTGAGCTGTTTCCTGTGGGCTGTCCGCTCCTCTTTTGTAACGCCCTTGATCTCATCATCGGAGTAGAAGTTACCGGCCAGGGGACAGAACATGAATCTGATGTCATACTCTCTGGCAAGGATGGCCATCTCCCTTATATCCTCATAAGTGGGTTCGTCGTCAATCCCGTTCCTGCGGATATATCGTGGACGCTGGCCTCCGCCAAAGGTGTGTCTTGGAATGCCGAACTCTTCTGTGAAATCAGAGACAGTGGGTGTCACGTCGATTGCAGCGTCTATGACAGATTTGTTGAGGAGGAGTTTTCCGATCTCAGGTATGTATTCAGCGTCATTCCCGTTATTCAGCCCAGATATGAGCGCCTCAAGCCGTGGGTTCGTAATCATCCCATTCACATTCGGGACCGAGAGACCGATCTCCGCCAACACGCGGCACGCATCCTCATGTATTGACTTCTCCAGCTCATATGATATGTTTGCTCCTGCACTTGAAGTGTATTCCTCTTGCCTAAATGCCATGTATATACCTCACCAGATATTACCGATTGTATAGACATTGGGAATTATTATAAATTTTGATTTAAATTTTTTTACATCTGCACACCATTGGTGGTAACCTGAGGCATTGGCATGTGCTGTGTTGACTTATCACTAAAAGAAAAGCGTTTTTCCGAGAAGAAATAAAAAAGAAATTATTACCTGTAAGATTCTCCTGGTTGATAGGGCCCTGCCACCTTCATTGCGGTCTTCAAGAGAGCACTTGTCTGCTCATCATACGAAAGAATCCGTCCGTCTACACTCGTCGGAGAGGTATTCTCTTTTTTGTATGCAGGTTGCCCGCCGTAGCCTAATCCAATATGCTTGTGGAGCTGGCTTGCGGCTACACTCATCCCTTCAATCTCTTCGATGCTCATTGTATCACCTTAGGTCAGGAAGGGAAACCAGGTATAAAAATAATTGTTGACACGAATTTTTACAATTCCATATCACCGGCAAAAAAAATACGGAGATTAACGAAGCAAGGGGCCTGAACAAGCCCAGATCGCTCAATTTCCCGTCGGAACCCCAACAAACTCCTCGAGGGAAACAAAACTAACCTCCTCCCGGGTGGCCTTCAGGTCCCGGAAAGTGAAATCCTGTGTCTCCTGATCGAATGCAACACAGCAATCAGTTATGACCGTTATGTCAAAGTCACGATCATAGGCATCCTGTACCAGGCTTCGAACGCACAGGTTTGTCAATATTCCACAGGTCACAATATGGTCAATTCCCTTCAGTGCCCCCTCCAAATTTGTATTGTAGAATGGGCTGATACGATGTTTAGTGATAACGGTATCATTCTCCTCATATTTCAGGTCAGATATTAACTCGCAATTCTTTGTTCCTGCCTGAAACACATCACCATCTTCCTCCACATGCCGGGTGAAGATGATTTTGTATCCTTCTTTTCGTGCATGGTCGATTAACCGGTTTGTCTGTTCAAGGATTGCGGTTATGTCTCCCACATAGTATTCTGAATTCTCGTCGAGCCATTCATTCTCGAAATCCACCAAGATGAGTGCGGTTGCCATGCACCTGTTAGGAGCCCGGAACATAAAAATCTGCCGGTGAGGTATCTCGTATTATCATTAACTCGGCAGGGCTTGCGCAGAACGCATAGCTGGCTTGACACAGAATTTTATGATCCAGCCCAAGTTTGATAGTTTGTGACCTATGTTAGTGCAGGATTTTTATTTGACAGTTGCTTGCTTTTTGGGTCAGATTGACCTAATTTTTTAGGTAATTGCCTGATTTTGGAGGCAACTACCTTTATTTATGGGTTTAAAATTAGAAAAAACCTGCTTTTCCTCTGCGTTTTTTTGTATTCTACTGTAACTGTCAAATTCGATAAGCTAATTTTAATGAATTTTTGACAACTAGCACCATTGAATTATCTGTCAAAAAAGGTGCTGGGAAAATCGCTAAAAAATATTACCTAAGTCTTCAGCTTGCAAAATTATGAGGATACAAGAAGTATGAATAATTTAGAAGCTGTCAAATAGATATTATGAAGATATGTAAAAAATTCTATGTGTCAAACTTGGGATCCAGGGCATGAAATATTGATTGGGGCTCCACAGTCGGGACAATTGCCATCTACTAGCGTGGTTTCGTGCTTCTCTCGGTCGACAATCAATCTATGGCACCCGGGACAGTAGGTGTTCATGTCGCTGGGAACATTTCCCAGGTAGATATAGTCCAGGCCCTTCTGTTTGCCTACTTTGTAGGCTTTCTCCAAGGTCTCGAGGGGCGTGGGGTATGCATCAGACATGCGATACAGGGGGAAAAATCGTGAGATATGCCAGGGGATGCGCTTGTCAATGGACAGGATAAAGTCCACAATCTGCTTTAACATATCTTCCGAGTCGTTATGGCCGGGAACAATAAGGGTTGTCAGTTCCACAAAAACGCCTTTTTCATGATAGTACCGAATGGCATCAAGCACCGGTTTGAACGAACCATGACAGGTGTCTTGGTAGAAGCCCTCTGAGAACCCCTTCAGATCTATGTTTATGGCGTCAAGATAGGGGCTGATGCCATCTATTGCCGGCTTTGTGATGAATCCATTGGAGACAAAGACATTTGCAAGACCACATTCCTTTGCACGCTTTGCGCAGTCATGGGCGAACTCAAGGAATATTGTCGGTTCAGTATATGTGTAGGAGATACTTTTGCACCCTGCATGAATGGCACTTTCAACCACTTGTTCCGGAGTTGCATCTTCGCCCACAATCTGTTCTGGCTGGGAGATGTCCCAGTTCTGGCAGAAATCACAGCTGAGATTACAGCCGACTGTCGCGATGCTGTAGCTCTTTGTGTGTGGACAGAAGTGAAACAAGGGCTTTTTCTCGATGGGGTCAACGCTTTGGGCGATGAGCTTTCCATAGACCAGGGAATACAGTTTCCCTTTGATGTTCTGACGTACCCGGCATTTTCCTCGCTCCCCATCCCCAATACTGCATACATGAGGGCACAGATAACACTGGACCTTGTCGGCTTTCGTCCGGTAGAATGATGCTTCCTTCATTACGATGCAAGAGGTCATGATGTTATTTATTTCTTGTCCTTATAGATAAGCGGGTATTCGATGGGACGCATGCCAGGGTATTTTCGCCGTGGCATGAGGTGCTCATACTTGCGTTGCAGCCAGTTGCGGTGCAGGGCTTCTTCTCCCTGGACAGCAGGGCGATTGTACACGACCCGGTAGAGCGCGAGATTGTCAGCATGAAGCACCTTCTTCAATGCGCCGGGATTGTCTTTCTCAACCCCTATTCGTCTTTGCTTATTGAGCTGCACCAGTGCGTATTTTATCACGTTATCAGGGGTTATGCGCGTGAGGGTGCGCTCCTCTGAGCTTGCGACATAGATCGCGAAGGGGAGTTCATGTTTCGTCAGATAATGCGAGGCCTTGACTGCTGCCCTTCGCCTGCCACCAGCAACATGGGAGAATCCATAGTACTGGAAGAATCTTGCCTCAAGGTTCTCTGCAACAGAGGGTTCAAATCTATCAAGAGGCTGGGTGATGATATTCTTTTGACGGGCAAGCTCCTCAACCGATTCATCCAGGTTGATATCAACCTCGACCCGGAAATGGGTTATTGCGTGGCGCTTATAGGTGGGATCAGGTTGGATGAGTTCTCCGAAATCGCTTCTCATGAGCTCCCTCAAGGTCCGGTAGAAGTGAGGATGTCCTACCAGGGTGTGTGAATGAGTGAATTCCTGGGCGAACTGCTTATCAACAACCCCCCGATTCTGGAACTTCTTCTTTGTCACCTTGTAGCGGTTCTTGAAGCGGATGTGCTTGCTGTGCTGCTCTTCCAGCCTGTCTTTCATAAAAAAAACCAACCCGCTCTTATGACCTTTCACCTTATCCTCAAGCTTAGTGTAGCCTGTCGCCCCTGGCTGAAGCCCGCGGGGATCAAGAAAAGGATAGGATTTTCCAACCCGGGTCATCTTCCGGTATGAGGTGAAAAGGAATTCCTGTGCAAACTGCATGTCAAATTGATCCTGCAACCGTGTATATTGGTCGTGGGTTTCCTTTTCTTTTGCACTCAAAGGCCATACATTCGGATCCATTTATCACTTCGAGGGGGCGACTTTTTATAAGGCTTGCGAAAATCACCGCCTAACAAAGGATAATCGAGCTGAGGGGATAAACCCACCCTGCAGAGGACCTAACCGTATCAGGGGTTACATCTTAATCTTTCCGCTGATCCAGAATTACTTCAATGAGGGATAAAAAGCCCCCATGAGCCATCATAAAAGATCACAATAAAAAATCTAGCTGAACCACGCGCCTATTGAGAGCGCAAGCCTGGTGAAGAACCCCTTGACCTTCTTTCCAACGGTTGTGCCCTTTACCTCAATCTCTGAACCGAGCATCCCATTGAGGGTCTTGAGGGGATTGTCCGAAGAGGCTATGGTCTCGATCACATCAGGGCTTTGGATATGGACGTTATATGTGGGGCTGTCGCTTTGGTCGCAAGAAAAACTGGTCACTGTCCCGTTATCAAGCACCACATGCCCCATGGTCTCCCCCTGCATATGGATGTTGAACACCTCATCCTGGTAAGGGATGTACTCAGGGAGATTTGTGCCGACTATCTCAGACTTATGGTTCTCCAGGGTGGTGCAGTCCATGGCAAGCACAAAGGATGCCATCACAATAAGTAGTAGTACGCGTTTCATTGTATGTTCCACCTCTTTTCAGTATAAAAATTTTCCTATTTGTGCTTTTCGAAGCGGTAGCATTGACTTAGGCCTCATTTCTTTTCAAAAAAGAGGTGACATCCCAGTAAGGGACCTCCCCCTTTTACCTTATATGAGCTGATTGGCCTGTGCTGATGCACGTCATTTCTTCGAAAAACTCTATTTGTGCATGAGACTGTATACGATGGTGCCGATGATTATCAACGAGACTACCACGCCCATGAGCGCCTTATTCTCGAGTACAGTTTGGTTGCGCTCGGTCACCTGAATCTGCTGCTTGAGGCTTTCAGTATGCACTTCATTATTGAATACATAGCGGATGGAAAGCTCTATCGGATTCTCCTTCACCGATGCATCCTTGGCAGCAGAGAAAGGCAGGTACACCTCACCACTCTGGCCAGGATCAAGATTACCCACAAAATCAATATACCGATCAAACTCAAGCAATACATTGCTATCCTTTATGACATCGACCGCAACTTCCTCTGCTTCCTGCTGACCGGTGTTGGTCACTTTAAGCTTGAGGGCAGAACTCTCCCCCTGCATGACACGTGGTGCATTGAGGGCCTCAATCTGGAATTGGGGTTTGCCGAGCACAACAAAGGGGACATCAAATGATACCTGGCGAGGCTCATCATCCTCACTGTAACTAAGGTGCAGCGTCAATTCCTTGCTGCCAGGCGCGACATCCGGTACGTCAACATAGAACTCGGCAATGGCTGCTTGCGAGGATTCTATCCGGCCCAACCCGTAGCGATTGGAAAAAGAGCTTGCTGATTCCAATGCTGGTGATGAAAGAGAGGCAATGACATTCTTTGCAGTGTCATCCCCTACATTTGCAACCTGCACCTCAAGTTTCACATCATCAGCCTCAGGATACAGGTGCTTTGGCATACTCTTGATATTCCCAACATCAAATGCGACGTTTTCGTCCTCCACTGGGACACTCACGTAGCGCGTATCAGTCCCATCAAGGCGGAATGCAACCTCAACCGAGCCATTGGGTACCGACCCGACCAGCACGTCGTACTCGATGAGCTGGTAGAAATCCTCAGAGTGCTTGCCCTTCAGGGTGAATGTACGGGTCCGCTTGGCCTCGTCCACGAGCTTGATTGCTGAGGAATCCACGAATGTGACAGAGACTGTCTTGGTGTCGAAATCATCCCCTTCGTAATGGATCGTATCAAGGAGCTTGATACGCATCTTTCCGAACTCGCCTGCCTGCAGGGGGTAAGGATCGGTGTTGAGCAGTTCCACATTGCTTGCGCAGACAATGGGAAGAACCATAAGTATAAGCATCAAATGTTTCATCTTTGTTCACCTCTGATTTTCTCTTTTATATTTATATAGGCAGCCAGTGCTGCGGGTAACACTGTGAAGGCTGCAATGAAGTACATGGGAGTCCCAAGCATGAGGATGCGGCTCATGTCTTGCATGATGGTGACATCTGCCAACCCCATGGCAAAAAAACCAAGCAGGGCGGAGCCGGTAGTTATCAGTATGGGGGTCATAGCTATCTGGAATGTCTTGGCTAATGCACTTTCCAGATTTCCTGACTTAAAGAATTTTATGAATTCTGAGATGATCTGGATACCGAAATCTATGCCGATACCAAGAAGCATGGACAAAATACCTGCCGAGGCGGGATTGAGATTCATGTTTATGCTTCCCAGAATGCCAAAGGTCCACAATGTCCCAAACAGGATTGTTGAAAGAGTCAGCAGACTCATGATGGGCCTTCGGATGAGGATGATGATAATTGCGATGATGAATATTGTCGCAAACAGCGAGGTGCTTGAGACCTGGTGAGGAATCATACTCTGCAATCTGTCAAACCGGATCATGTCACCTATCGCAAGGACTTCCACGTTGCCAGGTGCCTTGACTGAATCCGCGACCTCCTGCAGTTTCTGGGCGATATAGGGCTTATCAACCCCTCGTCTGATGAGGATATGAATCCGGGCTGCAGTGCCGTCCTTACTGAAAAACTTTCCGAATTCCTTTTCATCAGATATCTTGTAATCCTGGGCCTCATGTCCATAATCGATGGTCTCTTTGAGGAGGTGATAGGTGGACGAGATCTGCTGGTTGTAAGAGGAAACATTCCCCTTGATGTAGGCAGTCTGCTGTTCAAGCTCTGCCATATTCCGTTCATATTCCATCATTCCCTCTTTGAACCTTTGCAGATAGAGAGTGAGTTGAGCCATGCCTTTGTTGATCTCAATGATATTTGTCTTGAATTCCTCGAGACCATGGGCGGCCTCAGCAGTTCCAGCCTCCAATTCTTCAAGGGCTGGTATCATACGGGTGTCGATTCCCGCCTTTATTCTGGTAAGCCCTTCGTAGTAACTGAAATTCTTATCCATGGTCGCCAAAACCGCATTGTAGGTGTTGCATCTGGTGAGATTATAATATGGATTTGGCGTGTTGGGGGCATACGGAGGTGAAGGCAGGTAATGGGCACAATAGGTGTCCCTCAGAGACTCATACGAATCCTGGATTGTCTTATTCTGGTATGCATGGCAGGAGCTCTGGTTATAGTAGGGATTGGGGATGCCTGTATCATCCTGGTAGATAGGGTCCACTATTGTCTGATCGCAATACGTACTCCGGATGCCCTCATTGAGGCTTCCCAGGTCACGCGACACATTTTGCAGTGAACGCTTCAGTCCCTGGATGCCATCTGCCAATTCAGATGCTGAACTGACATCTTCATCGTAGATCGCGTCTGTTGAGGCTTTGATTTGCTGGGCTCCCGCCCTGATACCTTCGATCTTGGAGACAAGTACTCCGCTCGCATTATGCAACTCCTGTATCGCGTGGTACTGCCGGGTAATGCCTTCATCAAGTTCATCAAAGCTGGTGACGTACCCTTGGGCTTCTGCGAGGGGATCAATAGGATACATGATTTTCTCCTGATGCGTCAGCTGATGGAACTCCTGGCGCCCAATACGGATCGACCCATTGTTCCTTTGCTTTAGAGCTCCAACATAGGATAATGTGTAATCGACTGAAGGGAGCTTGTTCAATGCCTGTTCCAACCGTTCCACAAAAGAGATCATATGTTCTTGGCCCCAATCTAGTGTATAGCCGTCCCGTTTCATGATCAGTAACTGGGCAGAATCAGTACTCATGAAGGTATCCTCAACAAAATTCATGCCCTCCATTGTCTGACTGTCAGGTGGAAGGAAGGTCTTGTAGTCCATCGGTTCAATTGTGACATTCGGGATCTGCAGGGCAAGTGTGATTGTCAGGACTAGTATGACCAGCAGCATAGCGAAGGAATACTTGTGCACGAATCCTGCATATAATCGGGCTATCCTTTCCATTTTTCAATAAGTAACAGTATACAAGGGTTGATGAACAAACTATTCAACAGGATTGTCACTATCCCGATGGCTGATATGAAACCCAGGTGACTGAGCATGGGAACA
>JBNJGT010000024.1:11031-22003 GCA_051819765.1 Nanobdellota archaeon | reverse complement strand
GGAGCGGGTATCGGTCAAATGGATTGCCGCAGGGTGTGACTGAATGTATTTGTGATGATAATACTTGTAAGATGAATACTGATGAATCCTATTGTATCGGTGGTGAATGCAAGGAACACTATCTGTGTCCGCCGAGCGTTGATTCAGACCTGAACCGGATTGGGGGCACCTGCTATTGCGGGTCAGATGTCTGCAATCACAATGACCATGTGTATTGTATTGCTGATACCTGCATTGCAAGGGGCAATGCGGATTACCAGGATTGTGTCGATGGTGAGACCATCGTGGGACAGTGCGTGTGCGGTAGTGCAGTGTGTAAAGGCCCGAATAGGTGCGAAAATGGCGAATGTGTTAATGCATAAGATAACCGAGAGTTATCGGCAGTTGCGTAAAAATGTGAAATGGCTTCCCCTCTTCTTTCTAATTGATGCGTTGTTTTTGGTTATTACGGGATGGTTGTTTGTCACACTGCAGGGTAAGATCGTGAATAAGCTTGCCTCAATCTCAGATGCTCTGGAAGGAGTGACGGGTCTGGAGGCTCAGGCTGCAATCCTGCCACAGGTGAAGACCGTATTCTTCCTGATGGTCCTTTTGCTCGTCGGGCTTTTTTGTTCGTGGGTCGTGTTCCAGGGTCTGAATCTGTCACTTGTCAATATGCGGCTGAAGCGCAAGCAGTTCATGCTGCGGTTTTTGCTGTATCACCTGGTTGCGGTGCCGGTACTTGCATTGGCGTTTGTCATGTATCTTCAGACGCTTGTGTATAACGAGAAGATGTTACTGGAACTGATCCCTTCCTGGCTGATACATGGCGGGTTTCTTGTGCTGTTCATATTCCTGTTCTATCTTATGTATGTGCATTATCACCTGCTCGCTCGCAGGAAGCAGGGTCTGTTTACTGTTCCGTTCAAGAAAAAAGAATTCGGTGCGCGCTTTGCGCTGAGTGGGGTCGCATTGGTGTTGTTGCTGATTCTCTTCTATGTGGTGTTTTGGTGGAATTTCTATCTGTCGCTTGTGATCCTTGCCGGGATCCTGGTTTTCCTGAGTTATCTTCGGTATCTCTTACTCAACTAATCAATCATTTCTCTAAGTACTGCTTGATCTGCTTGGTCAGTTCTTGGTGATTGTTCAGGAGGTTCTTATAATCTTTTGCAAGTTCATCAGCAGTCTTTTGAGTAATGCTTTCAGGTAGGTGTTGTCCCCATTCCTTGACATACTGTTCTGCAAATTTCTTTTGGGCATCAAAGTCTGTTGGGTCTATGTTGTCATCAATAATGTGTTCCTTGTATGCTTGTGTATGTTTCATGGTATAGACTTGAGAGAGTGTATCTATGATATTTTTTAGCTTGCCATCCCGCGCGTCTTTCACTGCATCTTCCCAACTTTTCCCTTGTTGTTGGTAGGCCATCTGAATCGCTTCTTTTGCGTCTTGGTATGCCTTTTCGTCTGAATAATCCACGCCATCCGTTAACTTCTTGTGATGCTTGGTGTACTCGGTAATTTTATCTTTGAAATCCTTGAATCCATCAACCTTCCATTTGTCAAGTTTGTATTCTTGACGGGCGTGAAGATGATGTTTCTCGACCTTGTCATGGATTGCTTTGTCGTCAATCTTTGATATGATGTCTTGTAAATCTGTCATGGTTAATTCCTCCGATGTGGTGAGGGTTCATGTAGATTATAAATCTTTCGGGGGGTTTTTGGAGAAATCACTATCAGGTGCAGGGTGAGTTGAGAGAGTGATTTGGGGTGAGAGGGTGATGTGAGAGATTCCAATCCGGTGTTGTGAACCTGAGGACATATTTGGCCGGTACTTGGGGTTTTTGAGAGCAATGTGTTTATAAAGGCCGGGAACTTTGCGATGCCTGAAGAAAAGTTTTAAAAACAGTCCTTGTTTTTAAGCAGAGAGGTGGTATTCAATGGCAAAAAAATCGTCAAAATCCAAGAAATCACAGAGTAACTCTGAAAGTAAGTCTGACAGTAAGTCTGAGAGTGGACAAGTACCACAGGATATCAGTCAGCTCCCAAAGGAGACCCAGGAAAAGATCAAGTCCATGCAGGGAAACCTGGACAAGTTCAAGAACCAGCTTATCGAGAAGTTCAAGCAGTATATCAATGGCATAGCTCTGCTGCCACCCTCAAAGGAAGAGAAAGATAAGGTCAATGTTTTGGTGCTTGTTGATGATACAGATTCTATCAAGATGAGCAAGGAAGAGCTGCGGGAAAAACTTAGCAAGCGGATCAATGAGCAGGCTGAAGCGATCGATAAGTCCCTAACGCCCCAGCTCGTGCTTTTGTCGGATGTCTGGCAGGGATGTTATGATGCGAAGTACGAGGTGCTGCAGATGATTGCGGCTTCAGCGCCAGTCTATGATACTGGTATGCTTTCGGCTATCAAGATTTCAGAGATCCACAAATCCATGGTTCTCAAGAAGTTCGAAAAGTATATCATCTCTTATGTGCTTGCCGGATCCCTGACGCAAGGGAAGGCGACACCTGAATCCGATATTGATGTGTGGATCGTCATAGACGACACGGATGTCAAGAAGATGACCCGGGCTGAACTCAAGGATAAGCTTCGCTCTATCATCATAGGCATGGGAATTGAGGCTGGTGATATGACCGGCATCAAGAACAAGCTGAATGTGCAGGTGTATATCCTGACCGAATTCTGGGACAGCCTGAAGGAGGCAAACCCGGTGATCTTCACGTTGCTTCGGGATGGTGTTCCCTTCTATGATCGCGGCATGTTCATGCCCTGGAAAAATCTTCTGAAGATGGGGAAGATAAAGCCGTCCTCAGAGGCAATCGATATGTTCATGCATTCAGGAGAGCAGATGCTTCAACGGGTGCGCATGAAAATCAAGGAGATCGGGATGGAGGATACGTTCTGGGCGATTCTGACTCCGTCGCAAGCAGCGCTTATGATGTATGGGGTGCCACCTCCCACACCGCGGGAAACCCCTGATCTCATGCATGATATCTTCGTCAAAAAGGAGAAGCTCCTCGAGGAAAAGTATGTGAAGGTGCTTCGGAAGAATATCCAGGTGCGAAAGGACCTTGAGCACGGGACCTTGAAAGAGATCTCCGGCAAAGAAGTGGATGAGCTCCTCAAGAATGCGGATGATTATCTCAAACGGATACGGCAGTTGTTCGAGGAAATCGAGACCCGAAAGGAAAAGGAAGCGATCCTGCATGTGTATGATACGACAGTCACCATCATACGGGATGTCCTGAAGATGGAGGGCATTGAACGGGTCTCAGATGTGGAGATCGTCAAGATCTTTGAGGATGAGCTCATCAGCCAGGGTAAGATCCCTGCAAAGTATCTTCGGATTCTCAATGAGATAATCCAGGCAAAAAAGGACTATGATGACAATAAGCTGACCAAGGCTGAGGTTGAGAAGGTCAGGAAGAGCTCCAACGAATTCATCCGGTTCCTGGTGGAGTTCATGCAGCGAAGGCGTGGCAAGGAGATCGAACAGGCAAAGATCAAAGTCAAGCATGGGAATAAGTATGGGGAAGTATTGCTCCTGGATGAGACGGCATTCATAACCCATGATATCGATGCTGAAGAACGGCCGATCTCCAAGGCAACCATAGGCAAGGATGGCGAACTCACGGAAGTTTCCCAAAGTTCCCTTGAAGAGCTTGAGAAAGCCTTAAGCAAGGCGAAAATTCCACCCCGGGTCTTCATCAAGGAGCGGATGTTTGAGAACCTCAAGGAGATTTTTGGGCAGGATATCGAGGTGCTTGTAACGAATGCATAGGTTTTTTCTCTTTTTCTATTAGGTTTTCATAAACCAATAAGCTTTTTATAGTTACTTGTATTACCTTTTTGCAGAGGGGTTTTATATGGATACGGGTTATCGAGTAGGGGATGTAATGACGCAGAACCCGATTGTTGTCGGGCCGGCTGCGACGCTTGAGGAAGTTGCCACTATCATGTCCAAGAACCATGTTGGCGCTGTGCTTGTGACAGAGAGCAGAAGGTTGCATGGTATAATCACTGAAAACGACATGGTCACAAAGACCATCGCTCAGGGTAAGAATCCGTTGGAGCTGACTGCTGAGCAGGTGATGGAAAAGAACCTGACCACCATTTCTCCTGACAAGGACATCAGTTTTGCACTCAAACTTATCGGCAGGGAGAATATCCGGCATCTGCCGGTAATCGAGGATGATGTGTTTGTGGGGCTAATGACCTTGAAGGATGCGCTCAAGATCCAGCCGCATCTCTTTGAATTGATCGCGCACCAGATTGAGATCCGGGAAGAGAACAATAAACCGGTCAATAGAATCAGTCCGGATGAGGGTATCTGTAATCTGTGCGGTGAGTATTCAGATTCACTGGTGCGACGAAATTCACTGTCGCTTTGCAATGCCTGCCTAGAACTGGAGGAGGATGATTCAGAGGCGGTCTAGGGCCTTATTATGGGCCTGGATATAGTTCTCTATGAGCATCTTCCAATCTGCGAGGGCTGATAGCTTCTTTGCGTTGATCTTATTTTCCATGCGGTCGTAGCGTGCGATGGTCGCATAAGTATTCATGATCTCTGCAAGTTCGATTGCCGGCTGGGAGCCTTCTTGTCTGTTTATGACAAAAATCCCTTTATTGTTCTTGTCCTGGAAATGTTTTCCGATATATTGGCCGAACCCTGCAAGATCTGACGTGATGGCTGGCACCGCAAGAGATGCACATTCCAACGGGGTGTATCCCCATGGTTCATAGTAGGATGGGAAAATCCCCAGGTGTCCGCCGAGCATAGTCTCATAATAATCTGTGTTGAGCAGCCCGTCTGCGCCTGTCAGAAAGATGGGGTAGAAGATAACTTTGACCTTATCGTCTGCGGTGTTGTTGAGCCCTGCGTTCCTGAAGGACGCAATCATGGGATCCTGTTCTTCATTGTAGAGGTTGTGTGTCGAAAGTGGTGGTGTGCCATTGCGCTTGAGCTTGTGGACAATCTTGTGAATATCATGCTCAACCTCTTCAGGCAGCAGTTGGGTGTCGCTTTCTGTCAGGTAGCGTTTGAGGATGTTTTGGTGAATCAGTTCCTCATTGTCCTGAACGTGGTCTTTCACATCAGTGAAGTAGGTCTTGTTCTCGATCACTTCTTGTTTGATGCCTCTTATATTGCCTGGGATGAAAAAGAAGGTCACTATGGTCTTTGGATTCTCCTCTTCTTTCATCTGCTGGTTGAGTTTCCCCAGGGATTCGATCATGATATCTATCCCTTTGACGTGGAATTCATTCCTGCCGCAGATGAAGTAAATCAGAGTCTGGTCTATGTCAAATGTATAGTATGGGAAAAAGTAGGACATGATGAACTCGCGTAGTTTGGTTCTGTACCGGTTGTGCTTGAGTGAGCATTCTTCCATGGTGGGGAACTTGCTGCTGTCAAGTCCATTCAGGAGGAGTACATCCGGCTTTCTTTGATGGAACGCCTCGGCTTCTGTTGCGGTGATCTCTGAAACGGTGGTGAAGCATTCTGCTTTTTTGGCGCATGCCTTTTCTGTCTGGTGCTTGCTGTGGACACAGTGGTTGTAGGCCTCTTGGTCGGCATCAAGGGTCTCAAGTTGCGAATAGATGTTGATGCCTGCTGATGAGAGGGTTCTGCCGAGCATGGTCGCGTGTGTGGTAAAGACAGTTGCTATCGGTACATTGTTGTTCTTGAGGTGGAGTAGTCCTGCTCCAGAGAGCCACTCGTGGAATTGGGCAACAATGCGTTCCTCCCTTTCCTTCTTGAACTCTTCCAGAAAGCGCCCAACGGTGTGGGCCCAGATGGTCGGCTCCTCAAAATCAGGCCCTGCATTGAGTGAATCTATGCCATCCGATTCCCAGAGCTTGCCTTTGATCTGGTCAACGTGCTTGAGATATTCGTGGAAGTCGATGAGGATTGTCTTTGGCTTACCTGGCATCAACCATTGACCGAACTGGCAGTAGATCCCTTCAGATTTCAGCCGCTCGAAAACCCCTCGAAAATGCTCTTCCGGGGGCAGCTCCTCGAACTCACCATGGCTTTTCTCGGTGAAATACGGACCTATCAGGTAATAATTGCTATAGAACTCCTGGGTCGGTCTGATCTTGGATGCAACAACTGTGTAGATGCCGCCTACTTTGTTGCATACTTCCCATGACACTTCAAAAATCATATCTGCTTTTGGATGGCTCATTTTTTCCCTCAGTATTGGTCTGTAATAAATAATGACTTCTGATCATAGGCGTCAGGAACAAGTTTTGATTTCACATTCCGTGCGGGTGTATAGTTGTGCAGCAGACGCAGCATATTGCTGAGACGCACGTTGGATATGTCATCCACGACTTGCTCATTGAAGTGCTCTGTGAGCTTGGGTATGATCTCTGCGTTCATGATCTCGATGGTGTCACTTTCTATCCGTGATTCAATGATGAGGATGAGCGCCAGTCGTCCATCCTTCTCTCCAAGATGCGCTTCAAGGATGTGTTTTGACATGTTCTTGTCAAGCGTTGCCAGAGGATTGTTCTCAAGAAACCTTTTGCGGGTGATGCCTGGCTTAAATGTAAGTGTGTACTGCTGTCGAGTACTAAAATCACCGGTCCCTATGGAACTGGTATCAAGGTAGGTGAAGTATTGAACGAATCCATCCTCTTCTAGCTTCTTTCTTTTTCGGTTTACAGACTTTAAGGGAATGCCGGTGATCTTTGCGATCTGGTTGTCAGAATTGCGGGGATTGATGATGAGCTGTCGTACTATCTCTTTTTCCTGGTCATCAAGTCTCTTGTTCATGCTAGTGCCTCTTTTTTGGAAGGATATGTTTATGTCAATTATCTTGTGTTGGGTATATAAATATGTTTCGGTTTTGATTCAGAGCTCGTGCACAAATGAGAAGATTTAAATAGTGCCTATGCCACGAAAGAATCAGACAACGAAGTGGCATACACAAACAGAGGTCGTACAGGCATTTATCGTCGAGTAAAATGGTCTCGTTAACAACAAGCAAAAAAATGGCCAAATGTGACATGAAAAATAAAGAGGTGACTCAGTGAGAGTCCTTATGTTTGGCTGGGAGTTCCCGCCGTTCGCATCTGGCGGGCTGGGGACTGCATGCCATGGGCTTACCCGGGGTCTTTGTCAGCACGGTGTTGATGTGACCTTTGTCATGCCCAGGGGAAAGGGTGATCCTACTTCTTCACATGTCAATATGATCTTTGCGAATGAGCTTGAACGGCACGGGTCATTTGCTGTAAAGGAAATCGAGACTCCGATGCAACCCTATATGGATTCCCGAAAGTATGCTAAGATATGGTACACAAAGAAGCCCGCCGAGGGTGAGGATTGTGATGTCTATGGTAAGAATCTCTATGAAGAGGTGCATCGATTTGCCCATCAGGCTGAAATGATTGAAGATCTTGAGGGGTATGATATAATCCATGCGCATGATTGGATGACGTATCCTGCGGCAATCCGGGCAAAGGAGCGTACCGGAAAACCGCTTGTGGTCCATATCCACGCGACGGAGTTTGACCGGACCACGGGTCATTGTAACCCGCAGATCTATGAGCTTGAACGCAAGGGTTTTGAGGCAGCTGATTGCATTATCGCGGTGAGTGAACTGACCAGGCAAAAGGTAATACAGGAATACGCCATCCCAAAGGATAAGGTCCAGGTCGTGCACAATGCGGTTGAGATCAGTGCTGACAGCGTGTATAATAAGGTCGGCTGTTCAGATGATAAACTGATCCTTTTCTTAGGGAGAATCACGATCCAAAAAGGTCCTGAACATTTTGTCTGGGCAGCCAAAAAAGTCACGACGGTAGAAAAGAATGTCAAATTTGTTGTGGCAGGCTCAGGTGATATGGAAGCCCGGATGGTGGATGTTGCAACTGATTTGGGTATTGCCGATAAATTCATATTCACTGGTTTCTTGCGTGGTCCTGATGTAGACCGGGCCTTTCGGATGGCAGACCTTTATGTGATGCCTTCTATCTCTGAACCTTTCGGTATAACGCCTTTGGAGGCCATGCGCAATGGGACACCGACACTCATCTCGAAACAGTCAGGTGTGTCTGAGGTGCTCAAGCACTGTCTTAAGGTGGATTTTTGGGACATCGATCAGATGGCGAACCAGATGGTCAGTGTGCTTAGGTATAATGACCTGTATTCAACATTGAGTGAGGAAGGAACCAAGGAGGTCCAGCGCTTCAACTGGACAATACCTGCTGCGCAATGCGTGAAGATCTATTCGAGTTACCTGTAAAATGGCTGATTCAGTTTGTTTCTATTTCCAGGTGCACCAGCCTTACCGTATAAGGCGCTTCACAGTATTTGATATAGGGAAGAGTTCTGATTACTTCGATGAGAACGTGAATAGGGACATTGTCAAGCGGGTGGCACAGGAATGCTATCTTCCTATGAATGCATTGATTCTCAAGCACATAAAGAAGCACGGCATCAAGGTCGCTTTCAGCATTACTGGTTGTGCTCTTGAGCAATTCTCCAAATACGCGCCGGAAGTCATCCAGAGCTTCAAGGAGCTTGCCGAAACGGGTAATGTGGAGTTCCTCTCTGAAACTTACTATCATTCACTCTCTTCCTTGTATTCTGCGGATGAGTTCGTGGAGCAGGTGCAATTACAATCTGAGAAGATCTATTCATTGTTCAATTTTGTGCCCCAGGTCTTTCGGAATACTGAGCTGATATTCAGCAATAAGCTTGCGATGGATATCAAGCGAATGGGATTTAAGGGGGTTCTTTCTGAAGGGGCAGATTATGTCCTTGATGCAGCTTCCCCCAACTACCTGTATAAGGCCACTGGCGCAAAGGATCTTAAGCTGCTGCTGAAAAATTATATCTTGTCTGATGATCTGGCTTTTCGATTCTCTGATGTGAACTGGGATGAATGGCCGCTTGATGTGGCCAAGTATGAAAAGTGGGTGAAGGATGCGCAAGGAGATGTGGTCAATCTGTTCCTTGATTATGAGACCTTTGGGGAGCATCAGAAAAAGGATACTGGCATCCTGGAGTTCATGGATAAATTCTTTGACGATGTGGATCTTTCATTTATCACACCGTCGCAGGCAATGGATCGTTATGAGGTGCAAGGAGAGCTTGATATCGCAATGCCTATCTCATGGGCTGATTCGGAACGTAATCTATCGGCCTGGCTTGGGAATAAGATGCAGAACTCGGCTATCCAGAGCTTGTTCGGCCTGGAGCATGACATAAAGGGTCGGCAGGACCAGGCGTTGCTTGATGTCTGGCGGAAGATGCAAGGATCAGACCATTTCTATTATATGTGCACCAAATGGTTCAATGACGGAGATGTACATAAGTATTTCAATCCGTTTGAATCACCCTATGAGGCATTCATAGCTTTCATGAATATCATCAATGATCTCAAGGAACGGACTAAGGGAGGAACAAACTATGAAGAAACTACTCGAACTGTTCAATCTTGTTAACCGTCTGCGGCCGGGCTATCAAAAGGAAATCAATTCAGCGTATGCAATACTCTCAAAGACTGATCCTTTCCATGTGGCGAATGGGGAATCGGTGGATAACCTGGTGGATCTGTTTACGGTCCTCAAGGCGATGGAGGACCCGCATTTCTCTCATCATGTCAATGAACATAAGAATGATTTTTCTGAGTGGATCCATCATTGTGTGAGGGATTCTCATCTGGCAGAAACTATCCGGTCTGTCAAGGATAAGGATCAGATGACGATTGCTGTGGGAACCCGGGTGCGAAATCTGCTTAACACAATCAAAAATGACTGAGCCTTTTGTCACAAAAGATGGGGTAAAGATATATGATCTCCTGGACCTCCTGGAGGCACTTAGCGCTATGGGTAATGATATCTTCATCTATCATTTTGAGCGTGGTGATTTCGCAATATGGGTGGAGCAGGAACTTGATGACGCGTTGCTGGCTGAGATTCTCAGGCTTTCCCAGAATAAGAGCCAGATGATACGACTGGTGAAAAAGCGGATCAAGGAGCGTGGGGAGGATCGGGCTAAGGCATACAAGAATATCCGGGAGCTTTATTCCAAGGAGTCACAGCGAGGAACCGGATCTGAGATTATTGAAGGGTCCCAGGGACAATCTTTGGCAAAGTCACCCGATTCTGTAGATAAAGGACTTAAGCCGTCCGATGATGGTGTCCATGAGATTTCAGTCTCGGCAGCTGCCTCAGATGTGATTGTTGAAGAAGGGTCCGATGATTCGGATGTCTCAGGATCTTCGGGGACTTTTCAACCTGATGAGGGTCAGGAGCCACAATTGCAGGAACCAAAAGCCGGGGGTTTGCCTTTTTCGGGTGTTGCGCCGCAACGGCTGCATTCTGTTGAACTACCTGCTGATCGCAATCCTGATCAACCCGATCCTAATCAGCCTGACTCTAATCAATCCGATAGTGGTCAATCCGATTCTCAATCAAAGCCTGATCAACACCTGAATCAGTCTGCTACGCCTTTTGCTCCAGAACGTTTGGCTTCTCAAGAGCCTCAGGAAGATGTTTCATCACCAGTCCAGGATTCACCTGTACATGGAATTCCTCGTGAAAGTGGAGGCTCTCAGGCAGGGTTTGCATCCGGGCAAATGGGGCAAACTGATGCGGGCCAGGCTGGGGTCAATGAGGATGGTAGGGATGAGTCAGATACGCCATCAGGTACTCAAGGATCCAATCAATCCTTTTCGGTTGCGCAGGAATCCTCTGTTCAGGTTGGGCAAGACTCCTCAGCTCAGAATGGGGAAGAGTTCTCTGCACAGGTTGCGCAGGAATCCTCTGCTCAGGTTCAATCAAAATCTGTTGTCGAGGGGCAACAGCAATACGCTGGTCAGAATCAAAAAGAACCTGCAACCCAGGATCAACATGAATCTGCTGCTCAGGTTCAAGAAGACTCCTCAGCTCAGAATGGGGAAGAGTCCTCTGCACAGGATCAACATGAATCTGCTGCTCAGGTTCAAGAAGATGCTTCCGGTCAGAATGGGGAAG
>JBNJGT010000024.1:0-10931 GCA_051819765.1 Nanobdellota archaeon | reverse complement strand
AAGACTCCTCAGCTCAGAATGGGGAAGAGTCCTCTGCACAGGATCAACATGAATCTGCTGCTCAGGTTCAAGAAGATGCTTCCGGTCAGAATGGGGAAGAGTCCTCTGCTCAGGTTGCGCAGGAATCCTCTGCTCAGGACCACCCCACTGTTGATGCGACTGAATCTGACCAGACAGAGCCTGGGGCGGTCCGGGTCGATGAATCACAGCCAAGCAAGACAGGGGAGACAATCAGGCGGTCACTTCAGGAACGATTGCAGGAAAAGCTGAACCGTGGAAAAACAGATGATTCTGCCCCTATGGAGTCTCGTGGTGCATCTGATCCAATTGAATCCAATACTGTCACTGATTCAGCTAATGAGGACCCTGGTGGGATCAGTGATGATTCCGCTGATACAGATTCTTCTGATGCTCGGGATGACCCTGTGGTCAAGAGTAATCCGGGTGATGGTGGTACCAGTGAGCTGAGTGATGCTTCCAGTGGGGATTCTGTCCATGAGAATTCTACCGGTGAAGGTTTTGATTCTGAACGCGCTGCAACCACTTCGGAGGTCTCCCGGGAACAAACACGGGGAGAGCAGGTGACCACGGATGACCCGGAGAACCATGCTGTGTCGTATGATAGCTCTTCTGGACTCGGTAATCCAGGAATTGACGGTGAGTTGGATATTGCGCCGCCTCAATCACCATTTGATAAGCCGTTTTTTTTGAAGAGGGAATTTATTGGACTATTGGCCGGGCTTGTGAGCGGATTGGTGCTGGGTGTCTTGTTATCCTTATTCTTAACTATCTAGTACTAAGAATCTTTTATAAATCTCTTCGGCTCAATTCTCGTCAGTCATGGTGGGGTTCAAGAAGCTTTTGGGATATAAGGTTATCCTTCTGATTACAATCAACTCTATCATCGGGAGTGGTATGTTCTTTTTGCCTGCGATTGCTACACGATATGCGGGACCTGCCTCAATTCTTTCGTGGGTTCTGCTCTCGGTTGTCGCAATCTATACAGCAATGCTTCTGGCGGAGATGGTATCCATGTATCCTCGGGCAGGGGGGGTCTATGAGTTCTGTAAGCAGGCTTATGGGTCTTTTTGGAGCTTCATTGTCGGATGGGTTGCCTGGCTTGTGGGCAATATCACAACAGCTCTCTTGATTGTGGGTGGAATCCAGTATCTCATACCGTCTGATACCCCTGGGTTCGTATTCCTGAAGATTGCAATCTCACTTTTCTGGGTTTTCATGTTCAACTGGATGGCTTATCGGGGTATGAAGACCAGCGCTTTCATGCTGGTGACTTTTGCGTTCATCACGGTGTCAATCATTCTCTCACTCATTGTCCCGGGGCTTTTTTTTGCGCAGCCGGGTAATCTGACCCCTTTTTTCATCCATGAGGGTTTCACTAATGTATGGATGATCTTCTTGACCCTCTTTTTCATATCAGAGGCATTCTTTGGACTTGAATCAGTGCTGTTCCTTGCAGAGGAGGTCAAACGACCGGAAAAAGTGCTGCCGAAGGCACTGATCCATGGAACCCTCATTGTTGCAGTATTGACTGTTCTTCTTGTGACAATCTCATTATCAGTGGTGGATCATGCCAATTTTGCAATCTCAGATGCGCCTTTTGCGTTGGTTGCAAGCGTCATGTATGGAGGTGGCTTTGAGACATTTGCGATTATCGGCACGTATCTTATCATCATCGGAGCTGCTGCAGGCTGGGTTGTTGCCGGACCCCGGCTCATTGTGGCGCTCACACGGGATAAGATGTTCCCTCCCAGATTCGGTGCGATTCATTCTATCTACAATAGTCCCTATAACGCTATCAGGTTCCAGGTTGTGGTGACAACCCTGCTGGTGCTCATTGGGTCCCTGGGGCAGGGGTATCATACTTTGCTTTCCATGCTTGTGCCTTTGGTCCTGGTCATGATGAGCGCTGTCATCTTTGCGTTGATCGTTCTGCGATTGCGAAAACCCTATGTTGCCAGACCCTACAAGGCGCCGGGAGCTCTTGTGGGTGCAGGGCTTGTGATCTTCTTGAATGCCTGGTTGATTGTTGTGTGGTTGATGACAGAACCCAATGCCCTCTCAGTCCTTAACCTTTGCCTGTCTTCTATACTGTTGGGTATCCCCTTGTTCTTTTTCTTGCAGATCCAGTATAACCCCTCTTCTGTGGGGGCATTGAATGATATGCTTGCTTATCTGACTCTCCTGTTTGAGAAAGCCCTGTTAAACCGGAATGTCAGACAGGAAATCATCAAGCATGTTGGTGATGTGAAGGGAAAGACTGTCTTTGAATTCGGTTGCTCTGTTGGGACTTTGACTGTCGACCTTGCTGAGGAAGTGGGACCGTATGGACATGTGTATGCGACTGATCTTTCGGTAAAGAGTATCGACATAACCAAAAGCCGGATGGTCAAAAATGGGTATATGCATGTTGAAGCCTATCATGATCATAGGCATTCAGAACGGATCCATCCTGATATCCCTTCGGTCGATGTGGTGACTTCTGTCAATGTCTTGAGTACCATCCAAAAGGTGGATCAGGTCCTCTCTGATATGAATGCTCGGCTGGAGGTGGGAAAACCAATCTGTTTTGTTGAGTATGATAAATTCTTTCATGTCATCAGGAATATCAACTGGTTGGGAAACGATTCGATGATCAAGCACATGTTCAGGCGAAATGGGTTCCTGGTCAATGTGACGCGAAAACGGGGCTTGTTCTGGGAAGTTGTTTTCATATACGGAAAAAAGAGCATGAATAGTTCGTATAAGCCCCAGGATGAGCGCATCGACCTTGAGGAGCTTTACCAGGATATCAAGAGCTTTCAGGGGCTCTATGATCTGGTCAAGGATTATGTGCTTGATCTGAAGGAGAAGATCCTGGTGAATGGTATCGGCTTCATATTCAGCTCAGACAATGAACTGGACAACAACACCTTCTCGGTGAATATGAATTATTTTGAGAAACTTTTTACGATTCTTTTTGATGTGGGACTCCATTATTGTCCTGAGGGGGGAGATATAATCTTCATTGTACGAAAGGAAGGGGATCAGCTGGCTTTGCGTCTCCTGGCGCAGATGGAGACCCATGTGATTGTCATCCTTTCTAACCAAACTGAGGATGAGGGGTATGAGCACCGGGAGCGGAAACGGGATATCTCGTATCTGAAACGGTTGGTGCAGCTTGGCTATAAGGGAGAGATGGAAATCAGCCAGATCCAGGAGGATCATATCCCGTCCAATTATCATCAGTATAAGCAGTTTATCGTAGGGGAGTATGAGGAACAGGTCATCGGCAAGGGAGCACCGTTCCTGAAGATTGATATACGGATCCCCCTCGACAGGCTTCGTCTCTAGGAAATTTTATATATCAACGCGGCTGGGAAGAAGCAATGTCCTCTGGTTTAAAAAAGAGTCTGGGTTTCAAGACAATCATATTCCTTACTGTCAACTCCATCATGGGGACGGGCATATTCTTTCTCCCTGCTGTAGGGGCTGGGGTGATGGGAACCTCCTCCATCATCGCCTGGGTTGTATTGTCTCTTGTCTCAATCTACATCGCAACACTATTTGCCGAATTGTGTTCGATGTTTCCAAAAGCGGGAGGCATCTATGAGTTTGCAAAGCACGTGTATCCAAGGCCTGTTGCCTTCCTGGTCGGATGGAGCACGCTTGTTGCCTCGAATATAACAATCGCCATGCTGATTATCGGTGCTATCCAATACTTGCTGCCGTTTGATGTCCTCTATGTAAAAGAACTTGTGGCCATATCCTTTATCATCCTGTTCAACTACATCTCATTCAAAGGAATCAAGACCTCCTCAATCATGCTTGTGACCTTCGCCTGCATCACCTTGGGGACCCTGGGCTTGATAATCATCGCGAACTTCGTGAATTTTAACCTGTCAAACCTTGCTCCTACACCGTGGGATATCTCACTTCTTCTGGTAACAATCTACATGATCGCTGAGACGTTCTTTGGGTGGGAATCACCCTTGTTCCTGGCTGAAGAGACAAAGAATGGGCATATAGTCGTTCCCCGTGCTCTTGTGATCGGAACCGTCTTCATCACTCTCATCTCATTGCTGCTTGTGGTCAGTTCACTTGGTTCGTTGGATCACCAGGTCTTTGCAGGGGCAGAAGCGCCATTGCTTGCGCTTGCTGAAAATAATTTTGGTGAACAGGCAATACCGATTTTCACCATCCTTATCTATGTCTCTCTCATCGGTTCAGTTGCAGCGTGGATAACCACCTCTCCGCGCTTGGTCCTCTCTCTTGCCAAGGATAAGCTGTTCCCTGGAAAGTTTGCTGCCATCCACTCCAAGAACGCAACCCCCCATAATGCGATCATCTTCCAGACAATCGTCTCGATCTTTGTGGTGCTGCTCGGTTCAGCAAACTATAACTCTTTATTGGAGATGCTGTTGCCTTTGCTCTTGTTCCTGTACGCAAGCCTTCTCCTTACTGTCTCGGTATTGCGGATACGGCGTCCTGATCTAAAACGGTATTTTCATGCGCCCTTTGGGACCATGGGTCCGTTTGTGGTTGTTGTGTTCTTAGGGGTATTGTTTTACCAGTGGTTTGTTCACTCGCCTGGTGCACTGCACTCGTTGCAATTGGCATTGACCTTCATCTTTTTTGGGGTACCAGTCTATTTTTTCATGCAATTGCAGTATAATCCTGCTGCAGTGAATGCCTTGAATAATGGGCTTTCCTATCTGAACCTATTGCTGGAGCGTTTCATTGTTCCGTCTTCCTTGAAACAAGAGGTGCTTCGTTTGCTTGGCGATATCCGGGGCAAGACAGTCCTTGAATTCGGAAGCTCTGTGGGATCGCTCACCCGGCCCTTGGCTGAGGAAGTCGGACCATCTGGTGCGGTGTACACGACGGATGTCTCTGCAAAGAACGTATCAATCACCAAGGCACGCTTGGCAAGGGATGGCTACAGTCATGTCGTGGCGTATCATGACCCTCATCAGACTGAGCGGATATATCCAGACATTCCCCTGGTGGATATGGTCGTGTCTGTGGGATCATTGGATAGTGTTTTACAGCTGGACCGGGTCTTGTCAGGTATGAATGCGCGGCTGGACTTTGCAGCGCCTATCTGTTTCGTCGAATATGATCGTTTCTTTCATGTGATTTCGAATGTGAACTGGCTCGGGAATGATACCATGATCAAGCACATATTCCGTCGGAATGGTTTTTTGGTCAATATCATCCGGAGGAATGGCTTGTTATGGGAAACTGTCTATATCCATGGCAAGAAGGTCATGGATCGTGCGACATTTGATGAGCGGGTTGACATGGAAGAGGTGTATGATGATCGAAGCTATCACAAGGGCTTGTATGATCTGATCAAAAAGGAAGTGACTGAGTTTCGGGAACGCATCCATGAGGGAAACAGGGGTTTTCTTTTCCTCTATGCCTCTTCTTTGGATGCATATGATTTTTGGGTCAACACGAAGTACTTCTCCCGGCTGTACTCTATCCTTTTGGATGTCATGTTTCACTATTCTCCGGAGGAAGGCACTGTCGTGTTACAGGTGGATGAGGCGGACGATTCTCTTGTGGTGCACTTGCTTGCGCAGGTTGAGTCTCATGTGATTGTCAATTTCTCTCATGACTATGGGTCATTGGATCGTCATCGGGAGCTTTCCTATTGCAAGCGGCTGGTGCAACTCGGATATAAGGGTGAGATGGAAATTGCTCGAAACGAATCTGAATATGTGCCGGCGGTCTCCTCTGGCTGCCGTCAGTTCAGTATCGGAGAATATGAGGAGATGGTCATCGGGGCTGACGCTCCCTTCATCAAGATTACTATCACAATTCCACTTGATCGGCTGCGTTCGTAGGTTTTGCAACACTTTCGGAGGATTTCCAATTTTTTTGTCTCTTTTTAGTAGTATTCTATGGGAAAGTTTATTAAGTATCATTACTTTATATGTTCCATGACTGAGCAGGTGGACCTTGAGGCCTTGGCACAGAAATACAGTCGCCGGGATTTCCTGAAATTCTTGGGTCTGGGAACTCTAGCGGGGGTGACTACTGGAGGGTTCACCTATGGTGGCATCGGATGGATCGAGAATAAGGTTCTTGCCTTTACTGATGTCATGGGTAAAGAGTTCGCAGAGCTTGCCACTGATCTGGATGCTGTGAAGGGAGCTCTAGAAAAGAAGATCTCGATGACTGCACAGCCTATCAATGAACGCTATCAGGCAGGACAGTTGGCGTACCTGAAGGATCTTGGGTATCTGGAGGGGCGAGAGTATCAGGACTTTGGTCGGGTGCTTGAACAGCTTGAGGATATTGAAAGCCATTATGGGTTGGTTGAACGGTTACGGGTCTTCAAACAGAAATTCGATACGCGGATAAGTGATCTTGACAATTATGTGGAAGAGAACCTGCTTTCTAAGGTCCCGGTTTTCGGCAGTATCAATGATGGAATCAGGGATCTTTTCAATAGGCCTACTGGGAAGGATGGCAAGCTGTACCGGGCAGAGGTCCGCACGAAGCTTCATTATCTGTCTCAATTGTATGATATCAATGAGGATAACCGGGAGGCACAGGTCAAGGTTGTCCATCAGATACGGGATTGGCTGGACGATACAGGTCTGGAACCTGGTGAGCGTAGATTGCTTTCATTCCTGCATGATCAGTATATCAAGACTGGCCAGGAGGAAAGCCTGAAGGGTTTTATCAAACAATACACTGCCCATAGCGAGGCTTATGTTGAAAAGGAAAAACTTACGGCTCTACGAAACGGAATTGAGACCATGGAGACGCAAGTGGCGGTGTTTGAGAACCTTATTGATGCGTCAAGGGTTCTCTATGCCGACCTTCAGAAGGGGATTGAACTCAAGACGATGATACGGGAGACTGCGCCCGCAGACCTCGCTTCTTATGAGGCGCAGATAAGGCATGATTATGAGGAGATTGCCGCTCAGCTCTCGAGAGTGCAGAGAAAGTTGGAGGATGAGGGATTGGTCGATGAGCCTGAACAGGTCTTTTCTGCGACCATACAATCATACTTTGATCCCATCAAATACTTCACCTCGTTGGCGGTCGGGCTTGCTACGGTGGGATATGTTGGTATTGAGCATTTTTTCAAGAACCGGCACAAGCGGGAGGCCCGGCGGTGGTACAAGGCGGGGAAGGAGCTCGAGATGAAGTACAATTCACTGTTGGAGGAGCAAAATGAGAATCAAGGAATGTCGGATGATTGAACCATTTACGTGCGATGAGGACGAGAATATCGTGTCAGTGGCCAAAAAGCTGCGGGCTATAACGCTACGTCATATCTTTGTCCTGCGCGAGGAGTTCCCTGTGGGAATCATCTCTGTCATGGATATCAATAACAGGGTGGTTGCTGAGGGCAAGGACTTGGCTGATGTTGTCGCGAAGGATATCATGAGTGTACCTATCGAGGTGCGCTCAGAGGAGGAGGATGTCTCTTCGGTCGCTGATGACATGATTGAGAAGGGGCGGGCCATGAACGCGGTGGTGCGGGATGAGCGGATGATCGGTATCGTTACGCTCCATGAATTGTTGAGGGTGAAAAATGAAACGAGCTAAATTCGTACACAAGCATCTGGATGAGCTTTTGGAGGATGAGGATATCAACAAGTACTTTTCACAGGACCCTGAGCGTCATGGTGAATTCATCACGGGATTGCGTGAATCCCTGGGTGATGCTTATGACTCATACGCGAAGTCCTATTTTGAACAGAAGGGGTTAGGGTCTTATGTGAGCACCTTCCTTCGGACTGGTGGGTTTGCAGCAGATCTTATCGGTACGTATTCATTCTGGACACTGGGCGGCGCTATGGCTTTGAAGCCAGTGGGTTTCATGCTCAAGGGAGCTGCGGATGGGATCGATTCCTGGCGCTATTCACGGAATGGAGATAAGACAAAACTCTCTGAGCGGCTGAAAGATGACGCAGCTATTGCGGGTGAGGGTTTACTGGAACGGGTGGTGTCTTATCTTCCCCTTGGTGTTGGCGAGGTTGCTGATGTCATCCGCGGGACAAAGAAGTATGATACGCGTATCCGGGATCAGGCCATTGGTGCTGGAAAGCGGGAGTTCATCAAACGGTTCGGTGAGTATAAGCCTGAATCGAAGGTGATCAGCCTGGATCAGTTCCGGAATCCGGACTATGCGGATGAGTACCTCAAGGCAGCGTGATTGCAAAAAGTGCAGTTGTCGGTTATGGGCTGTTGGTATCTAGCGGATGCCTCCTTTTATTTCCTTAAATGTATGTGTTTGTATGGATGCCCCCGATGCAGGTGCTATGGAAACAAGCAGGCACTATCTGGAGAATGACTGATTTTAGTATCTTCGAGTTTTTCGAAGAATTCCGTTAGCATCGACTTCGGCCTCGTCTCTTTTTTAAAAGAGGTGACATCCCCGTAAGGGACCTCCCCCTTTCACCTTATATAAGAATACTGATTGGCCTGCGTAATACTGATGCGGGTCATTTCTTCGAAAAACTCAGTATCTTCAAAATCCCCTTAGAACCGCTGATTGTAAGGGACACGCTGGAGAAGCTCTAAAGTAAAGATTTTGATCTGAGATTAAATCCTTAATCACTTGGCAAGCAGTAAGTTTAAAAAAGGGCTGGTCATTCTTCCCCTTCAAGAGAGGGTAGCAAAGCCTGGTCAAATGCGCAGGACTTAAGACTCGCGAAGATATCCTGTCCCTTAGTGGGTTCGGGGGTTCAAATCCCCTCCCTCTCACCATAAAATTAATAAAGCTTCATTCTGAGGAAGGTCTCTATGATATGGTCTCCTTTCTGATAGTTATCCTGTTCTCACTTATTGTCATCAAGATTGGGGCCATCGCGCTTGAGGCAACCGGCCTTTCAAAGGATATCGCCCAGTTCCAGGCGCAATCTGCCTTTTCAGGGGTCGGCTTCACGACATAGGAGTCAGAAGGCCTCATGCAGAGCAGTGTCAGACGAAAGATCCTGCGGTTTCTGATGCTCATGGGAAGCGCGGGGCTGACATCTGCTGTTGCCACGCTTATCCTTGCGTTCATCAAGTCAGACCGTGAGGTTGATCTGATGGGGTTTGGGGTCAACGCAGCTGCCTTCAATGTAATGACCATCTTTTTGGTTTTGCTGGTAGTGTTCCTGATCTCACGGACCGAGTTTTTCGATGAATTCATCCGGCGCATGTTGAAAAAGCCACTGCAGCATATCAAGGCTAAGGTCAATCTGTATGATTTCGAGAAGGTTCTGGGCTTGAGCCAGGGCAACAGTATCGTCTCCTTTGATGTCCCAAAGAATCACTGGATGGTTAACAAGAGCATCGGCAAGCTGAAGCTAGAGAAGGAAGGTGTCCTGGTGCTTGGGATCTTCAGGAAGGTCGGGAAAGAAGAGCAGTACATCGCAACGCCTTCGGATGGGTTCAAAAGAAAGGGGACAAGATCATCGTCTACTGCAAGGAATCCATCGGTGAGAATCTTGCTACCCGGGAAAAGGGTCCGAGCGGTAATTTTGCCCGTCAGGAGGCAGAGATCAAGCATAAGAATTACAGTGCGCTGAAGAAGCTGGCTGAAGAGAAGGTCCTAAAGGAAACCAAGAATCACTGAAACCATTCGCTGAGCTTGTCCTTTTTGACATCGTATTCCTGGCCGCTCTCCATATCCTTTATCTTGACGATGCCCTTCTGCAACTCTTCTTCTCCTATGAATACTGTGTAGGGGATATTGTAGGCATTCACATAGTTCAGGTTCTTGCTGATGCCTCGCTTGTTGAGGTCAATGTCACAATTGTGTTGTTTCCTGAGTTCCTCTGTTATCTGGAGTGCTTCCTTTTGCACTTTTCCGATGGGTATCACGTAAATCTTGGTCACGGATTCCTTTGTCTGATCCTGGTGGGCTTGCATGATGGGGACCAGGCCGAAACTGATGCCTATTCCGGGAACCTTCTTTCCCTGCTGGAGCATCATGCCTATCATGTCGTCATAGCGCCCGCCACCGCAGATGGATGAGGTGATCTTTGAATCTTTCAAAAATCCTTCGAAGATGGTGCCGGTGTAGTAGCTGAGTCCCCGGGCAAGGGTAATGTTGAGGATGACATTCTCGCCATTGATGTAGGAGAAGACCTCTTCGAGTTCCTTGATGCCTTGTTGGCCTATGTCGTTATCTAATTGGTGCTTTAGTTCCTCAAGCGAGTCTTTGGTGCCGTTGATCCTGAGGATCGTGAGGACTTTCTGGATTGTGTCTGAAGAAATGCCCTGTTCCTGGAGCTCTTGTGCGACACCGTCTTCGCCGATCTTCTTCAGCTTGTCGATTGTGATGATTGCGGCGTCCTGGTCTCTGGTGATTCCTGCATGCTCTAATATGCCCTTGAGGAGTTTCCTGTTGTTGATCTCTATGTAGGCGTTGAGGCCGAGTTCCTGGATGGCGCGCAGCCCGAGGAGGATGATCTCTGCATCAGACATCATGGAGGTGGTTCCTACGATGTCAACGTCGCACTGGGTGAATTCCCTAAGGCGGCCAAGCTTGATTGGTCCGTCTCGATAGACCCTGCCGATCTCGTAGCGTTTGAAGGGCATCTTGAGGTGCGGGTTCATGGCGATGTATCTGCACAGGGAAAGGGTGAGTTCAAATCGCAGTCCCAGTTCACGGTCACCCTGGTCATGAAGCCTGAAGATCTCTTTCATGGCGTCTGACTGGTCGCCTGCGCCGAACTTGACTGCAAGGGTCTCGTATCGCTCAAGGATGGGGGTCTGCATGGGGTTGTAGCCGTAGCGCTCAAACACGGTTTTTAGTTTCTCAGTTATCTCCTGGCGGACAATCATCTCTGCAGGCGGATAATCCTTGACACCCTTTGCTAGTTGCGGTTCCATAACAAAAGAGGGCTGAGTATCCTTTAAAAAACTTCTGTTCAATCCTTGTGCAAATCAAGGTGGTGTCTGAAGAGGAAATTTTA
>JBNJGT010000023.1:7170-22658 GCA_051819765.1 Nanobdellota archaeon | reverse complement strand
GTATCATACATCAAAGACACAACCTCTGAAGAAAACGGCATGATCATCAATTCAGATTCATAGATGATAGTATCCTGCTTGGATGTATCATTATAGACCTCAATCAATGGTTTTGTCCGGGCAATCACATTCCCTGTATTCTCAAGTTCAATCTCGATTGCCAAGGGATTCGTATCAGAAAGTGAGATGCCCGAGAGAATCAGATTCGGCTGAGCGATCCCATCAACATCAAAGGAAAGGACAAAATCCTCGCAATTCTCTGTAGCGATTTTCAGCCAGTGCCTCTCAGGGGAAAGGTTCCTGGGAAAATTAGTAAGTATCTTCACATTTTTTTTCTGGTTAGGCTCAAGCACAAACTGGTATGGCTCGATATTCACATGATCTTCAAGATAATCCGTATCATCACTTATCTCCAGGACAATATTCTCCGCCTTTGGCCCGTCATTCAGGTAAGTTATCACATGAGTCTGCTCACCCTCATAAGAATCAAGTTCCTTATCCTCAGGAAATACCTTTATTGCCCAGACTGAACTGATAAGCAACAAAAGCAGTATGGTCCTGATCATCAGGCAGTATCCTGCATACTAGTTATAAAAACATTTGTCACTACTATAGAAGGGAAGACATATAAAATATATATTGCGTAAAGGACAATAATTATTTAAATTATGCCTCTCTGATTAAGCACATGAAACATATCATACAAAGGCTTCAGGAAAATAATACAAGTCTTCTCAATTACATCATAACATTCATCGCAATCATTGCCCTTCGTACATTCCTTGAACTATTCTCTGACAATACCCCCCTTTTCCTGGTAAGGGTCCTGCACTATACATCAAGTTACATAGTTCTCATGCTTGGACTCCTGATACTCTTCTCCTATGCAACCAGAGAATCCATTGAAAGGACAGCAAGAGTCATTCTCCCGGGTTTTGCCATACTCATAATTGTCCCATTGATTGACCTTCTGCTAAGCAAAGGTGCAGGCATCAACATGACCTATCTCCTCCCTGAGTACCATGACCTTTTCACATCCTTCATAACTTTCTTTGGTGAATATCCAGGGATGGGAGCAACTCCAGGGATCCGCATAGAAGTAGGGCTTGTACTGCTGGGCAGTCTCTATTATCTTTATGCAAAGACAGGCCACCTCCTGAAAAGCATGGGATATGTCTTCCTTGAATATTGCTGGATCTTTGCCTGGGCTTCAACTCCGTTTGCATTAAAAGGCCTCAACAAGCTATTCAATCTGCCAACCGCAACCAATGACATCGATTTCATCAAGTTCTTCATAATCCTTTCCTTCATACTAACAATCCTGATCACATCCATGACTCATCGCAACTACCTTGTTGCAATCCTAAAAGACCTGCGCTACCTGAGTATCATCCACTACCTTCTTTTCTTCATCCTTGGAATAGTCCTTGCAAGAGATGGACTGCAGATATATACCGAAGACAACCTGCTTGATTTCCTCCTGGTGCCCCTGAGCCTTGTGTTTGGTATAATCTTTTCCATCATAACCAACAACAGGGAAGATTATGAGATAGACAGGATAACAAACTCCAAAAGGCCCCATGTCAAAGGAGATATCCCCCCACATACATACCAGGCAATAGGCTGGCTCTCCCTTGGAGCATCCCTTCTGATAGCAGCAGCAGTAAGCCCCAAGATAGTATTCCTCATAGCAGTATTCATCGGCAACTACTACCTGTATTCAATGCCCCCAATAAGGTTCAAGAGAGTTCCTTTCCTTTCCAAGTCAGTTATAGGTATCAATTCCATAATCCTCATGATAATAGGTTTCATCATCGTAAGGCTTTCGATGAGGGAATTTCCAGCAGAGATAATCCCGATTGTTGTATTGATGGTAACATCAGCATCAAACTTCATAGATATAAAGGATTACAAGGGAGACAAGAAAGCAGGAATCAGGACGATACCCACCATTTTCGGCCTGAGAAAAGGCAAGCTCATCATTGGAACCTTATTCTTCTTTTCAGCATTAATGCTCAACCTTCTTATCAAAGAGAGACTTATTCTTATCGGATCCATAATACTTGGAAGCTTTGTTTTCTACCTGATAAATAAGAAAAGATATAATGAGAAGATGGTGTACCTGACTTACGAACTAGCAGCTTTAGGTCTTATAATCTTCCTTCTTATCAGCTAGCGAACATGTAAAGCCATGATGGACTGTAATCTCCTGACCCGTTGACACTGTAATCTATGTGTTCAGATGCAACAACCGAGATATTGAACTTCGTCGCATTCCCTCCATTGACAGGATACGTCTCATTAGGCCCATAACTATAACTATGATCCTCGAATCCAGGCGGAACATAATCATATGCATTGATGGTCTCAGGGTATGCCTGGTTAGTTATAAGGATCGATATATCATACCTGTTATCTGCCACAGATGTGACATTATAAGCAAGCGATACATTTGTCTTAGGATACACCCTGATGCTTGTAGAGCTTGTTGCAGCTTCATACTCTGTAAGGTTACAGGTGACATTCCATGAATGGCTGCCCGGTTCAGTGAACTGCTTTGTAAGGTACTCATAGACCGCTCCCTCGCTTCCCATAAACGAAGTCCCGTCATCAAAAGAGAAATTGCAGTTCGCAGAACTCAGGAATACTCCACTTGAATCAGTATAGTTGGCATAAAAAGCAAGGTTCTCATATACATAAGGATCGACAAAGCCTCCCTTCGCATCATACTGGTCCCATATACTGATATTGGTAAGATATGCAGTTATATTGACTGTCCTGCTGTCTGAAACCGGATAGAAATACGAGGAGCTATGGTTAACAGTCAGGTTCCATGTTCCCTTCTCATCACTGACATTGATGAATATGGATGAATTCCATTCATTCATAAGAAATATGTCAAATGAATCATTCTTTATTGTTGTTGCCTCCATGAAAGCCAAAAGATCCTCATCCATCGAGTAGTTATAATAGAGCTCTGAATAGTTCTCATGTCCAGAGGTGATATTGACATGGATTGGCACCGTACTGTTATGCTCATAAGATGCCTCAGGATATGATAATATCTCAAGGTCAAGGGACCCTATCACAAAACTGTCCCTTACAGACCTGTTGTCAGTGTATGTTGAATTGGAGAATATCGTATAATTACCTGCATACAAAGAGCTAGGCGGATCATAAGTAAGGGTGGCATTCCCGTTCATATCAGTTACATTATGACCTATCATGACAGGCTCTTTTGAGAAGGGCTGATTCTGCTTCAGGAAGAATGTCATGTTCACCCCTTGAGGATCTCCGGGTATATGTGAGATTATGGTTATAGTATCACTATCCGCATGGCTTCCATCACGATCCACTTTGGTACCGTTTACAGGAGCAACCACATCGCTAAAGCTTCTATTGATAAATATGGAATCACTCTCTCTCTGTGCAGCATAGAATGAATGATTGCAATCCACATTCCAGATATATGTTCCTGTTGAATTAAAAATCCTGGAATAACTGTAAGCATCGTTTCCTGTAGTGTTGAAAGTGAGATTTGCAGTGATACCATCAGAGAAATTGATTGAGCAGTTCCCGTCAATCCCTTCAGCATCTGCATTGGTATAATTTGCAGTAAAATTGATTACCCTGTATACCCTTGCAACATCCTGGTGAGTAAGAACCAGGTCTGAAGAAGAGTCAGGGACTGTAAAATTGTATGTCGCAGATGTGTTCACATTGCCCGCAATATCCCAACAGGTAACATTCCAGTCATATGTACCGGGTGAGAACCCTGAAACTTCATATGTCTGTGGTACGCTGCTGTTCGATGTTATATTAGAAGCATTCACGCTTCCGTTTATTGTCAGGTTACAAGATACGATATCTTCAACAGAATCATTTGCAGTCCAGTTGAAATCTATGCTGGTTGTAGTGACATTTGTATTGTCAGGGGGATAATTCAGGGATATGGCAGGAATACCATAACCAGTAACATTCAGGAAGAAAGTCCTGCTTTCGGTTGAATTAACAACAAGATACCTGCTTGGAAGGGAAGGAATCATAGATACATTCCACTCTCCATGCTTTTTCAGTATCGTTGTACTGATACTTCCTGTAAAGACTGAACCTGCATAGCCCAGGGCAGAGTAATGATTCTCATCATTGGATAGGTTTGCATCTATCGCCAGGCCATACGAGTTGATAAGCTGGTTTTCAGTCTCGTCTCCGATGGAATCAGCTGAGACATTTATCGTAATATTATCATTGTATTCATATACTGGATCAGGATCAAGGACAGGATTCTCAAATCTCAGATTGACCCCCCCATATACTGAGAACCTTCGCTGGTCCAGGCTTCTCTTTCCGTCCGTGAATTCAGCCCACCAGGTATAATTTCCTGCAAGGATAGAACTGTTCGGGTTGAGATTTAACTCCGCAACACCACTGCTTGTGAAGTTTGAACCAAGCACTACCTCTCCCAGTGCAGGGTCTGTCATGTTTGCCTTGAATATCACTTCTGTATCATTTGAACCTGAAAGCTCTTCTGCAACAAGTTTTATTGAATCCGGATATCCAGAGATATTATCCCTGTCAACCTTGGTATCATTCAGAGGTCCTGTGATATTAAGGTCATAGAGGTAAAGGTTTCGTTGTTTCGCACCATCAAGGGTATTGTTTGCAGAACATTCTACCCTCCATTCATATTCCCCATAATCAAGATCATTTACACTAAAACTCTGCTCTATATCTTTAGGTATCATATAATCTGTCTGGTTAAGCACACCATCGATATAAAGAGAACAGTTATCTATCCCTACCTCATCATCAGGTTGTGACACTGTATAATTAAAATCATAATCTCCCGGTTCTCCTATATGATCTGCCGGAGGATGCAATAATGTTATGGTTGGCGCAACAAGATAAACATCAAAAGTGAAATTCTTGCTTGTTCCCCTGTTTCCATTAGTGTCATTACATGTTACATACCATGAATAATTCCCAGAGAGAAGTGTTATTGCTGAAAAATAATTTATGTTAGGAAAACCTCCGTTTTCAGGGTTGCTCATCGTCTGGTTCAGATGCCATCCGCTCCAGTTACCATAAAGTTCACATGAATCAAGCTCGCCTGCATCATAGACATGAAAGCCCATTGCAATATTAGGGAAAGTCTTGAGTGAATCATTCCCAGGGTTATATGCTGTGACATTCGGTGGAACCATATCCGTTACATCAATATAAGTTGTCAGATTATAAGGTTCTCCGCTATAATAGTTTATCCCAGGCTGGTCGATGATCTTGCATAATACAGGCGTGTTATCTCCTACAGATGTAGCCTGGATAGATAGTTCTGCCCATCCTGTTGCATCAGTCACTGCCTCTCCTTTGTAGTTCCCATCAAGATAGAAACTAACATTATATCCTTGTATTGATGTATTGTCAAACTCATCACGTACATGACAGCTTGCATTAAAATAATTCCCTTCAGAGACCGCAGTCATATTAAGTGCTGAATCATTCAGCTCAGATGTCGAAAAAAGCCTGAAATATTTCACAGGGCTGGTTTTGTTCCAGTTATCAGAAGAATCATTCACATGTATTGTTGTCACATTGACTCTTCCTAATGTGGTGAACTGCGGGCCTGCTGTATCAAGAGTATAATTGGCCCATGCTGACCTGTCCTTATCGATTGCAATGCTGTAATTATTTTCAGTTCCCTCTCCAGTATGCTGGATCAGTCCAGAGCTCAGGTTGACAAGATCATGCCAGTATGAATAAGCCTTCACTCTCTCATCCCTGACAACAATGTCCCCGTCGCTTATGTTAAGCCGCCATTCTGTATACCATGGGTTTTCGATATCAGGTCCGAGCCTGAAATTGAAAAATCCATTATCTTCCCAGTAAGAACCCTTTGAGCCATAGCCTGTTATTGAATAATCTCCTGCAGCAAAACCCCTTGTATCCCATGCAAGAGTTGCCCTGCCATTTGAATCAGTAGTTTGCTTTACGAGGGTCTCCACGAATTCTGATTCTGATGTAGTAGTACCCTGGACTATATTGTCTGATACAAGGTATATCTGGTCAGCAAAACCACTGTAAGTTGTAGGAGCCCAGCCAGCACCATCCCCTGGATGGTTGAATTCCCATCTTATAGTATGGGTTCCAGGAGTTATTGCCTGGCTTCCCGCAACATAAGTGGTGCTTGTTGTCGTATCAACTGCAGTACCATCAAGATAGAATGTCAATTGCGCGTTACCACTGCTGACACGCCAGTACCAATGGAGGGTTGAATTTGCTGTGACTTCGATCTCCTTTCCAAAAGATGAATCGCGAGAAGAACCTGCTTCATCGTATATCTGTGACCTTGCAGCATTACCACCATCATATGCAGAGGCTCCAGATATTTCCCATTCATCATCAGCATTGGAATAGACTGTTCCCCAGTAATTGCTTGCAAAAGTGTCACCATCATCGAAATTATCCACCACAGGAAATGCATCCCTGTTTTCAGAGCTGCTTGCAGCTGCATTGCCATAATACATACCTATCCTGTTTGTTGCAGAAGGCCAGACCCTTTTCACCTTGACAAGGACAGGTGAAGCCGGGTCATCACAACCTGTATCAGCATCCCAGAAATAATAATCAAGCTCGTAATTGCCCTGATCACCAAACCGCAGGTCATTACAGGCAGCATCCATGTCACCTGCCGCAATTATTGATGCAGTATCAAGAGTAAGGCTAACAGGAGCATTTTGTATCCCTTCTCCCCCAGTATTAGTTAATGGTATCTCTTTTCTTAATGGGAATGAACTGTTTGTCCAAGGTAAAGTCTGGTTATCCACACCAGGATTACGGATGATATAGCCATACGCATCAGCTCCGGTTATTGGAGAACCAAGACCATCCTCAAGATACACATCCGCCTGCATGTATTCACCCTGCGAGACATAATGGTCATCCATGGTGATAGAATAATCTGTCTCATATGTTATGGAGACATTAAGAATCCTTACTTCACTACTGCCCATATTCTTCTGTGGAGAATCATCAGTGCAATTGATATTCCAGTCATACATCCCATCACCAAGTGTTGCGCTCAGCGATTGTTCCTCATCCTCCAGTACAGAGGTATCAGTATCCTCAATTGTCCCATCCACATAAAGCTTACAGCTGTCTATTCCTGATGTCGCATCAACAACCTTGTAAGTGAAAGAGACAGATCCATCAGTATCAACCGAATCATTGATTGGGGCGAAAAGAGTTATGACCGGCCCTTCTTCATCAGGACCCACTGAGAAATTCCTTGTTTCTGACCCGCCTGTATACATTCCATCGCTTGCATCAGTACAGTTGACTGCCCAGGTGTAGTTTCCATCAGAAAGACCAGTAAGCGAGAATGTCTGCTCCGAATTCTTGCTGATAGTATCATCAGTCTTGTTAATCATTCCATCTATTATGAGTGAACAACTATCTATAGAGCTCTCATCAGTGACATTGTATGTGAAAGTTATATCTCCTGTTACAGTGGAGAAGTAGTTCAAAGGATCAATAAGTGTCACATCAGGTTCAAGGAAATCATAGTCAACTGTAAAGTACCTGACTTCACTCTTTCCTGTGTTGCTGTTGGCAGAGTTATCAGTGCAATTGATGAAATAGTACCAGTCCCCTTCAGCCATATCAGGTATGAAGAAAGACTGTGTCGAATCATTGATTGATGTACTGGTCTGGTTAAGGCTTCCATTGATATAGAGGGAACAACTGGCAACGTCTGACATGAAATCTGATGCATTGTATATGAAAGACACATTCCCATCTGTATCGATTGAATCATTCTCAGGGGAGTAAAGGGTTATATCAGGAGGGCTCTTGTCCTCTCCAACATTGAATGTCCAGGTGGAACTCCTGTCCCAGTTCTCTGCAGGAGAATCATCTGAACAGTTTACCCTCCAGGTATGGATTCCTGAATCAAGGTTTGTAAGGTTCATCGATATCCATTCACCATCAACAATGGAGCTTTCCGTCTGGTTTTCTATACCATCAAAGATAAGGGTACAGGAACTTACATTGCTTAATTCATCTGTTGCATTGAATATCAGGGTAACATTTCGTCCGGTATCAACACCATCAGGCGGTTCCTGGTGGTCTATCGAAGGAGGGGTTGTATCAGGTGCGACGTTGATTATACGTTTCTCCGAGCTGCCCTCATTATTATTGACAGAATCGTCTGTACAATTTATGTTCCATTCCCATACACCAAAGGGAAGCATTGTGTCGATGCTATTATTGCCGACCTCTGATGCTGGACCGGTATGATTGACGCTTCCATTTATCACAAGTGAACAATTATCGATCCCTGACCATTCATCGCTAACATTGAATACGAATGTGATATTCCCATCAATATCCTGTACATTGTCATCCGGACTTAGAAGGTCTATGCTTGGCACTGAATGATCATGCACAGTTATGGATGTACTTGACTCATTGGCATTTGCGATGTAATATCCCGAATCTGAGATAGAACATGAAAGGCCAGATGTTCCTGGTGTATCGTAGCTATCAGTATAATCTGCCCATCCTGTTGAGTCTGTCTTCACACTTGTCATGTACACCCCTTCCTTATAGAAGTATACTGTATAATCCTGGATAGGAGTTCCAAGATCATTGTCCAGGACCCTGCATGAGAAGGTTGCGGATTCACTCTCATTGACTACCGCAGAGCTCAGGGTTGATTCTGAGATATTTGAATAACCATAGAGATAGAAATATTTTGAAGGGCTTGTTGCCTTGTATCCATCAACATCACGCGCATGTATGGAACTGACGGTTACTCTGCCAACACCAGCAAAACGTGTTGTGTTTGAAGTATCCATCGTATAATTCGTCCAGTCAGCGGTATATGGTGAAGGTATGGTATAATTGGTATATGAACCCGACCCGTCATGCTCAAGCAATGCATCAGAGATACCGTCAGTATAGTTCCAGTAAGCATAAGCAAGGACATTTTCTCCCCTGAGAACATCATCACCATTTGAGACATTAAGACCCCAGATACTGTATCCAGGAGGACTGGTCAGGTTAAGGTCAAGCATCACATGATCAAAATACAATTCATCAGTGGTGTCAGGATCCCATCCAGCGCCATCAGCACTTGCAGCATAGGTCAGCCTTACCTGAAACCCATTAGCAATCTCCCCGTTTGGAATGTGGGCTGATACATCATAGCTTGCAACAATGTCAGATGTCGCGGTTCCACCATGGCCAGTACAGTCATTATGTATGTTATGCCATCCTGAACCATTGTTGATATCAATAGCACAGGTATTACCTCCTGTATCTTCTACAGCCCATTCCATGGTAAGCTTAGCATCAACAACCGGATAGTAAGGATTGCTATTGCTGTCAAAAGTGACAACAGCTACTGCATTACCCCCATCACTGTCTGCTTCAAGCGCGTTATCCCCTCCTGCAGGGTTGACATCATCACTTGCATTGACCTGGGCACAGGTTCCTGTATTGTCATTTGTTGCTGTACCTGTGGTGGTTATGCTGGTGCAATACTTGACCTGAGGTTCAAGCGGGTCAATTGCAAGATACCATGGACGTGCCTCTTCAAATGTAACATTCCCATATCTCACCTGTGCCGGACCAAGCTCATAGACATCAGGCGCAACAAGCGGAGGCCGGGCATAATATTCTACGACTGAACCATTTGTAAGATTTGACCATTCAAGGTATGTTCCGTTCTGTGATATGTCTGCCCCTTTAGCTTCAGTCAGTGAAAGGTTTTCAGGCAAACGCTCGATAAAGCTGAATGTTTCATTTGATGTTGAATAGATTGTTATCTCTGATCTGAATGAACCTTTCCATGGGTCTGTTGCCATCGGTACATCCCTTATTATATCAAACTCATAATCTTCTTTTACCTTGAACATCGAATACATGGAATTATTGACACCTGAAGCATTCGCATGGACAGATATCTCATGGTCACCAGGATACGTGGTATCATAATTGACTGCATATATTCCTTGAGACACCTCTGTAACATCTGAGAAGGTGACAGTTGAATTATACGGGTCAGTGACCCTGATATGAACATCTGCGTCAGAGACAAGATAACCCTCATTGTCAAGAACCGCTGCCATTATCCTGGCAGTCTCACCTGGATGATATAATGATTTATTAGTGTTGATGGTTGCGACACCTACTTCGAAATATTGTTCCGAAAGCTGGGGAACGATCCAGCGCACATGATCATACAGATCATCGCCATCCGTGTCATAGAAGGTCACATTATAACGATCATCATTGGTGATGTCATGGCGTTTACCTTCTATAACGTGATAAAGCCTGGGTTTCACAGCAGTGGCGGGAATGTCTGTATATGATGTGATATTATGATAATGCATTGAAACATTAGAATATACTTTGACCCTGCTCAATGCTTCTTTATCCTCAAGCTTCTTCAGCTTAGGAGCAGAGGTTGTATACTCGACAAACTCAAGAGAGTCAGATCTCACAGTCAGATTTTTGGTGATGTTGACATTTGGCAAGTTTCTCTCAAGTTCCTCTAACTCTGACTTAACCTTTGACCTTGCAAAGGATTTTGCAAGACCTTTCATATCCTTAAGCTTACCTTTCAGTCGCTTTGCTTTCTTCAGGTCCCTGAACTCTGAAACACTGATATCTTTCCCATCAACAGAGATTACGACATCATCAGAACTTATGTTTTCGACATCATTTGGGATGGCAGCAGAACCCTCCAAAGGAACCCGCCATTTGACCGGCTTTCCGATCTCAATGTCAGAGACCACCTTGCTTTTGGTCTCACGATTCTTGCTGACATAGATTGTAAGGGAAGTATTATGCCCCTCAACAATAATTCTTCCGAAATAGTCCTCTAGCGTCAGGTTAAGATAAGGATCATCAAACTCATACAAAATCCCTTTTGCTTCAAAAGAGAGATTGCCTTCCATGTATTCCCTTACATTCACCCTGGCAAAGGAAGTGTTAGAAAGTGTCCTGTAAAGTGTCATGTTGCTGGGACCATCCCAGGTTTCAAGTTCCGGCTGCGCAAGATGATCGATCCGTATCAGCCTGAAAGCATCAGCAACAACCACCCCTTTTGTCTGGGTATTATGGATGACAAGGCTGCTATCCTCATCAAGATCATACATCCCGAGGTAACTCACATCATCCCTTGTCTGGTCTATACTGAATGTATCCGTGCCATGCTTGTGATTCACAGTGCATTTAGTTGACCTTGAAAAGCTCGAATCCACAGGACTATGATAATATAACTCATAACCTGCTTCCTTGTAATCAAATGGATAGACTACAAACTTCTCACCCTTGCCCATGTCAAGGTCATGCAGGTAATCCATCCCATGATAACCTGAAACACCGTAATCAGGGACCCACCTTCCGATCGTATTGGTATCAGTATTGTCGATGAATGATTCTGAATCCCATTCAACCTTGCTGTTATGTTCCTTCATGAAAGATTCAGTATCCTGATTATCGCTGTGATTGTAGTAAAGATAGACAGTATTTTCCCTGTTGGCAGGAAGCCTTGATATGGGGAATATAAGGGAGAAAGGCTTTGTATCCAGGACCCGAAACGAAGGTTCCTTAAGGACAAAACCGTTATCATAATCCAGATATGAGAACGCGATGGTTGAAAGGTTGATGCGTGACGGATCCAGATTCACTCGGACCATATAATCATACTGGTCACGATTATACCGCTCAGGAACCGAAAGTCGATAGACATAATCAGAGGATACCTGAGGCTTGCCAAATACAAGGGACCGATTGTTGTTCTCCATACGGGTATCATAGAACACCGAATCACCATCCATGAGGCCTGCCGTGACATACCCCCGGTTCATGAAGACCTTCTGCCTGATAGTAAGTTCAGAATCACCCAAGATAGTCTCATTGAGCCAGAAGCTACGGTTCGAGGAACCAATGACTGTCAAGTTGAGGTTGAAGCTTTCGGCCCGGTCATTATTGTTGCGCACCCGGGCAATAATCGTACCATTCTCAAAGGTCAGTTCATAAAGGTCGAGATCAGGGAAATATGTCCTGAAAGAGCGTATGCTTACCCGGTCCATACGGGTAACAGTGTTACCTTTTGCAGAAGCCTCAACCGTTACATTGGTATCGTTGACAGGAGTCAACTCCAAGAAGATGACCCGTGAGTCATGGGGCTCCAACGCAGGAGTGTGATAAGTACCGTTCAAATAGGAAAGCTCCTGCATAGCATCCTCGCCATCAATGTAAGCGGTCACTCCCTCAGGAACCGCAATGGAAAAGCTGGTGGCATCCGAGAATTCATTCACCAGTTTATGGCTGAACAGGGCCGAATTACCCGCGTCGATGGAAATATTTTGACCTGGCCCGAAAAAGAAGGAATCATCAGGTGCATAGATGTCTAGAGGTTCAACGAAAGAACGGTTCTCATCCTCATATTCAAGGATCGTCTCAAGATAATATCTCCCAGTCACGTCCGGAATCTTCAATGACACGCTTGTATCGTTGCTTGCGCCAAGATTATACTGGCTTCCCCCCAGATCAAACAAACGAAAGCTGTACTTGACCGGCTGCGGATCCACTGTGAAAGAGAATGGATGCCCCCCCGGAGTGAGATGTTCAGGTAACGACACATCTGATACCGATACATTACGTTGCACAACAACCGCAAGTTCATTCCCGCCATAGCGAAGGATAACATCCCCGCACGTATCAATCTCAAGAGAGGTATTGACGACTCCCTTTGATTCACCATTCACGTATAATTCAGCTGCATCAGCTGAGCGTGCAGTGAAGTGATTGCACGCAAGCGATAGTGAATGGGCGGTATTATTGACAAATGAAAGATGCATAGTCTCATTGAGTGGTTCAAGAACAGAGAGAACATAGGAATCGGGCTTTCCGATAAAGAAGTCTGTATATTTTCGCATACTATACGTATCAGCATATACCCCATAGAGATAGTCCGGCAATGTGAAATGAAAATCCGTGTACTCTGAATCAAGGACCATGCGACGACCATAGCTGGTATCAGTGACCTGATAATCAAACGGTTTCGCAAGCAGGGTTTGCCCCCCAAAACGCTGCAGATCCACTCCGATGAGAAGTTTTGTCCGTTGTTTCGCCGGATAGACAACCCCACTATCGAAATCAACTGATTGGTTTGCCCCCAAATCAAAGACACTAACGATATGGCCCTCCAAGCCAGAGAACCGGACACCTGACTGGTTCTCACTCAGATTGACACCAGTACGGATGAAAGCCGTCCCGAACTCAGGCTCATAGACAAGATCAAACGGGAAATCCTCACGGTATGTCACATCAGAGCGTTTTGCCGCAGACAACAGTACGCTGCAGACCTGGTCCTCCTGGATGGCAAACACATGATACTCACCTTCAAAAGGCGGAGAGAAGAGGGGCATGCCTCCACGCTCATAGAATTGGTTCGGTCCGATTATCTCAAAGGTATCTGCAGTGAATGGAAACCGTATCTCAGTTCCCACACTGCCATTGATATCCTTTGAACAGGGACCTGCATAGGACAATGTTTGCGAGAAATAAACCGGAGAGCTCCGCACATACTGATTGCCTCCGATTGTAGTCCGCGCGACCAGAGTATATGGCCGGTCTGAAAGCCCCTCATCAACCCCACAATCCACACTGCAGGTTCCCGCACAATGCATATCACACAGAGGATTCAACTGCTTATTATAGGAATCATAGAGCATGAAATCAACCCTCGTTGCATTCCCGGCAGGTAAAGTCACGCTCCCAGTCAGATTGCCCGCCAAAAGAGGACTGGCCTCAACTGAGAAATTGATGGCAGGCTTTGCAACCGTGAGGGTCAACTCCTTTGAATACCGCGTCCCACTCACATCAGCAAATGCCTCAACTGTGTACTCTCCCGCGACAGGCAGTTCATAGGACTGACTTTGGCTTCCATCAAACTCATTGCTGAAGTTGAAGCGCTCCACTTGCCCACTAGGCACCGTGATCTGCAGCATCATCGGGATGGAAAGAACCTTGATACCATTGATTGACGTGGATGCCCGTATCTTCATGGTATCTCCCATCACATATGAATCCTGGTCTGGCGTGAGGGAAACAGTCACCTCAGTCGATGCTTTCACCATGAATCCGACTACTACGATGATGAGAAAGTACACGATCCCTCTTTTCAACACTTTGTTCATTTCAAGAACCGGGAATATGACTCAAGCCCCGAATCCTGGTCAATCTCCAAAAGGATAGATACCAGCCGATGCTTTGTGAGCCCAACCTGCTTATGGATTGCCGCAACCGGTACATTCGCGTGATAGGCATTGACGATATGTGAATATTTCAAGACTTGGGGATGAGCCCGATCCGCAAATCCAGCTTGTTTCAACAGTGACGTTATCCGCTGCGTTACACGGCGCACGGTCATATGGCCACCATGACTGGACGAGAAGACATACGCCAGTTTTCGCCCGTTCAGCCCCTCCTCAGAGAGATATGTCGACAAAAGGCCACGAGTACTCTCAGATACTAAGCATTGCCTTTCACATCGCTTTGTCTGGGCCTTAGAGATATTGATTGAGCCCGTTTCAAGCACCACATCCCGAACACGCAGAGCCACAAGCTCTTTGAGGGTACACCCCAATTCATACAACAACAGGACAAGAAGCCGGTCCCGCATGGTAGCTGTCCGATCTAGAAGAATGCGGATTTCCGACGGATCCAGATACGATAGTCCAATCTCCTTTTTTTGATCCAACCAGACCGACCTATTTTAATAAAAATGAGGAAATCTCTTTATATATTTTTCCAATTCACTTTTAAATGACAGAGGAAACAGCGCGGTGCAAAAATGCCTGGTTTAGTGGGAAGAGAGAACTAAAATATTCAGTTTATTTACAAAACAAGAAAAAGACTGAATTGATCAGAGAAATCAGCTAATTAGATAAAATCAGAAATCTACACCATATTCCGCTCTCAAAAATCCAAAAAATTCTTTAAATTATATAAAAACAACACCTGCAAACCAATAGCCTATACTAAACAAAAGTTTTATATATCAGTATACATAAAGGTACCCTAATAGCAACAGATTAAGTTCAAACTACTGAACACAAGAGGTGAAAAAATGAGATACAAAGCGTTACTGATCGCATGCATTGCACTGACGCTATTTGCAAGTAGCATCTATGCAGCCCCAAACGGAGCATCAATCAGCGAAGGTACAGCAGACAATAGTGAACCCACTCTAACCGCGTCCAGTACCACAGCACAAGGAGGATACTATACTGAACTCAACGCTACCCAGAGTGCTCAGACTGACAACTGGCAAGTCTTTTATGGGACTGTCAAGGCATCATTCATATTACAGGACGGATCCGCAAATATCGCGTACAACTGGACTGATGTCGCAAACGTATCCGCAGGCACCAACATCTTTTTTGCCAACGCATCCACCATGGATTGGGCAA
>JBNJGT010000023.1:0-7070 GCA_051819765.1 Nanobdellota archaeon | reverse complement strand
ACGGATCCGCAAATATCGCGTACAACTGGACTGATGTCGCAAACGTATCCGCAGGCACCAACATCTTTTTTGCCAACGCATCCACCATGGATTGGGCAAACCTAATCGCTGCTAGTCTGCAAACACACGTTGATGCTGAAGACACATCCCTCGGGTTGTCAGGACCGGACAATGTATCAAACACATTCGACACGACAACAAACCCAGAGATTGCAGTCGATTCAGTTACCATCGGTGCAAACACAGCCTTTGCTACAACGACAAAAGATGGAGATGAAGCAGATACCTGGAGCACCACACTCACCATGGACGACACAAACGGCAACAAGGCATACGTTGGGCAAGTAGGCCAAGGGAACAATGCATTCAATGGTGCTGCTGCTAACTACCAGGTCATGGTACCCACCAGCGACGCCGGAACCCGTGACTACTGGGTATTCGTGCAGATTTAATTTTTTTACCTTATTTCTTTCTACCATACGACTCTAAGAAAAGCGGCGTAAGTCTGACCGTAACATAGCTTCTCCAAATCCTACTACCTTATGTGCCAAAAGTAAGGCAACAACCTTTTGATTGCAAATCTAGAATTTGAGTTTTTGCCGTATATTCACTGGATGAAAAGGCGAAACAGAAGTCCACACATTAGAGAGAGAGACATAAATCCAAAGGAACCGTAAATCAAAGAAAAAAAATTAATTCTTCTTCTCGTATATCCGGATTAGGATAACGGTCTGCGCAAGAATCGCAAGCACAATGATCAAGAGAATCTCAATGATTGCAAGTTCTGCAGCATCAATCCCTTTGGTCCAAGCAGCTGCAAAAATCCAGACTGCCCCCAGACCAAAAAGGAACATAACAAGACTGATTACCTTTTCCAGTACATGCGAGTGTACACGCGTCATTATTTCACCCCTTTATGGATATAGATATACCCGCTCAGTTGAGATCACTTCAGGTGTGACAAACTTCGTGAGGGTTGGCGTCCCTATCTTTGGGATCAGATTGATACGTACTTCCTCTGACTCAGTCACGTTCTTCGGTGCCTCATAATAGATCTTTATCACATCTCCACGCTGAAGATTACCAGGCACATGATTTGAACCTGTCTGAAGGTATTCTACCGTATAATTGCCTGTACTATTGATAGTGCAATATCCAGTTGAACAATTGTTCTCTGAAGTACCATTCACATACTGCAATGTTGCGGTCTTGTCAAACGTGTTGAACGTGACGATTGTCTGATCAAGCTTCATGGATTCAGAGCCGGGAGCGAGTTTCACAATCTGTGTGAAATAGCGCAATCCTCCTTGCCGTCCGTCAGTCGCAGAGACCTCAACGACTTTTGCATTTGTCGCAATCTGGCTCTTCGCCTGATCACCTGTTGTCAAAGCTTTTTCTTGCAGAGAACCTGAGGTTTGGATAAGCACTCCTGCTGCCACAGCTGCTACCAGCAGCAGTGCGATAAATATTATAAGAGTACCTATACCCATCTCCGCGGATTTATTAGTAAACATAATGTCACCTCCCACTAATACCCTAATAAAACTATTTGAATATAGTTCTTTATAAAATTTGCGTTTTAATTCAGCAAAAATGCAACCAGACTTCCCTGAAAATACAGGGTAAGCAAAACCCCCACAAACAGGAAAGGCGCAAACGGCATGGTCTGATGGACCCGCACATGCGTCAGCGTAGGATGTTTTTTTCCAAGCTCCTGAAGTTTTCTGACATCATGGCTTGTGATTCCTTCCGACGATGGATCAATAAATTTCTCTTTTCCACGTTCTCGCAGGTATGTGAAAAAACTGGTGAAAAGCGCTCGCCGTTTAACCACCGCCTCCTTATGCGCATAGAAGGTATCCGCAAGCACCATCCCAGGTTGAAGCTCAGCTACCCGGACAGGCACTGTCAGATGATCAAACCCCATCTCAAGCGCAAAAGCCCGCAATATGATGAATGCCACAAAAAAGGAGACCACTGAGATGAAAAACTCAAGGATAGAAGGAACCATGAACAAAGCCAGACCCACAAAAAAAGAAAGAACAACTAACCCTTGTTTTCTGGAGAAAGGGACCCACAAGACCAGTGAATACAGGATAAATAGCATAACCAAGGACAGGAAATAGTCAAGACGAAAACCGATAAATGAGAACAATACCTGCGAAAAAAGCATGAAGACAAAAATACTGATGAAGATCGAAAGCAGATGCTGCAACTCAAAGACCCGTTTAAGGACACCCTTCAACTGGGCAAACGGTGTTTTCAGAAGTGAATAGAGGAAAAAAAAAGCAAACATGGGGACAAATGTATTGATGAGTATATTGACCGACGAAGAGAAGGGATACACACTATGCGCACCATATACACTTAAAGGGACCAAGACCGAAAATACGGTGAAAAGCTTCCCATCGCCCGCCGTCCAAAAGCCCAGGTCCCACAAGAGGTACCCGATAACCACCGAGACAAGCACACTCAACAGGAACTGCCACGTCAGTTGGAGATTTAAAAGTATTCCCCCCACAAAAAAGATCACCAGCACAAGATTCCTGATCTTCCCGTATCGGATATCAGTATAGCTAGTGACAAGACCCAAAAGGATGATCAGGGTTAAATACATAAATACCCTCTGCCCACCCTTGCATATAAAGGTTTTGGAAGATGCAGATAGGACTGGTAATCAAGACAACACGGAACGGGACCATCGCGATAATCGAACTCATAGCACCCATCAAGAAAGGAGATATCCTCCGCCTTGGAGACCACACGGAAACGGTCCAGAGTATGCAAAAAGACCAAGAACAGGTCACAGCAGCCAATGCAGGCGACGCAATAGGCCTATTAGTGACCACTCCCGTCAAGGTAAATACCCCTGTCTACAAGGACTAGCTTATGCACCACAATGGATTGAGAGCACAACCCAAAGTGCCTCCAAAATTCTCCTCAAAGCCTCCTAAAGCGCCATCTGAACACTGCATTAGCGATAAAAATCATAAGGATGCATTCCGTGGAAAAAGACGAAATCTTTATAAAACAAACCAGACTCCAAAAATCACATGCCTCTGTAGCTTAGTAGGTGGAGCGCGCGGCTGTTAACCGCGAGGTCGGCAGTTCGAGTCTGCCCAGAGGCGCTTTCCTTTACACGTGACACAAGAATTTTCCTCTAATGTATCATCCAAGATTCTGATTCTTACATTGCACAAAGAAAGGATTTCTCAAGCCTACTGACCAGTAAAAGCTAGTTTTGAAAGATTCATCAGATGGAACCATCAAAAACTGAGATAACCGACAAGGCTTGGATTTTGACCGCATCCTATAGGCCATTGAAGCCTCCCTACAACCCAAAAGTTCCAGATAAAAAATAAGAATCGATTGACCAACACCTGCCAAACTAACCTAGGCAACCACTATTGCTGGTTTTCCCGGCTGTGCCTGTTTTGCCTTGGTCTCCTGGGACTCTTCTGCAGTCAGAACCCGGACCCGCGCCCCATACTCAGAAGAGATATATCCAACAAGCCCCTCCAACACATGCTTCTCGCTTTTCTGATCCAGAACCACATGCGGGATCTTGCTCGGGTCTTTCACAAGTTTTGGCACTATCCGCGCCACTTCTTTTCCATACTCAGGGATCATGACCTCCTTCATGATGTCTGAAACATCATGGGTCTTCCCGAGCATCTCACGCACATTCTCAAAAAGATCATACTTCCATTCCGGACTCACGATGAGCGTGACCATCTCAGGGTGCTCAAGCTTTGCAAGTTCCAGAACAGAAGCCAGATCAGCCAGCACCGTCCGGCCAAGGGACACCTTCGCCTCAGCAACCTGATCAATCTTGCTCTCATCCACCATCGGCCAGTCAGCAAGAGAGAGATATCCCTCCCAGCCCAACTGCTCATGCAGTTCTTCGCATACATGGGGCGCAAAGGGCGCAAGCAAGCCAAGCAGGTTATAGACACCATCCCAATATAAGGCCTTGTTCACTGAGTTCTCCCGATATTTGGTAAACTCCGTGACAAATTCCATCAACGAACCAAGCGCCAGGCTCAGTTTGAAATCTTCAATATATTCAGTGACCTTTGCGATGGTCCGGTGAAGCAGGCTCTGTATATACTGGTCATCAGCTGTCTTCTCATCATGATACGTCGGCTCTTGGGCAAATCTGATGACCCGATGAAGGAATCGATGAGCAGCTTCAACACCCTTATCATTCCAGTCAAGTTCTTTTTCAGGAAGTGCTGCAAACAGTATGAATACCCGACAGGTATCCGGCCCGAACCGCTCCAGATACTCCTCTGGATCCACGACGTTCCCCACGGATTTACTCATCTTGGCACCATCCTTCAGGACCATCCCTTGAGTCAGCAACCGTTTGAAGGGTTCTGAAATGGTTGTCAATCCCAAGTCACGAAGACATTTCGTGATGAATCGTGCATATAATAAATGTAAGATCGCATGCTCTACCCCACCGATATACTGGTCGACAGGCATCCAATAGTCTGTCCGTTCCTTATCGATCATCTCAGATGCATCAGGTGAGGTATACCGGAAATAATACCATGAACTATCAATGAATGTGTCCATTGTATCTGTCTCCCGGCGAGCCATGCCCCCACACTCCGGACAGGTTGCATTTTTGAAAGTCTCGCTTGTCTCGAGTGGATTACCCTCACCACTAAAGGAGACGTCTTCAGGAAGCTCAACCGGAAGGTTCTCGTCGGGCACAAGCCCGCAGGAGTCACAATACAAAAATGGGATTGGGGTGCCCCAGTATCGCTGTCGCGAGATCAACCAATCCCGAAGCTTGTACTGGACAGTCCTCCTGCCAAGACCCTGCTCTTCCAGGTACTCAGAGATGGCCTCGATGGCCTCACGGTTATTCATCCCATCAAACTTTCCCGAATTTACCAGTGGCCCGTCCTCAACATATGCCTCGATCAGTGGCTCTGATTCCGGCTGCACGACAACCCGGATGGGGATCTCAAACTTTTCTGCAAATTCAAAGTCACGGTGATCATGGGCAGGAACACCCATCACCGCTCCGGTTCCATACTCCATGAGCGCATAATCAGTGACATAGACAGGACATTTCTCATGCGTGACCGGATTGACAGCATAGACCCCCAGGAACAAGCCATTCTTATCCTTGGCCCGCTCATAGGTGCTTCGCTTCTTCTGCTCACGGATAAAGTCCTGGACCTCAAAGGAATCATTCCATTCTTTGATACGGGGGAATTCAAGGGCAAGCGCCAAAAACGTCACACCAAAAAGCGTATCAGGCCGTGTTGTGAAGGTGGATACAGAATCGATCTTGTTCCCGTCTTCATCGACAATATCAAAATTGATTTCAGTCCCATGGCTCTTGCCGATCCAGTTCCGTTGCATGGTGCGTACCTTCTCAGGCCAGCCCTCGAGGGTATCGATGTCATGCAGCAATTCCTCAGCGTAATCAGTGATTTTCAGGAACCATTGCTCCAGATACCGTTCTTGAACATCAGAGTCACATCTCCAGCATTGCCCATCTTCTACCTGCTCATTGGCAAGGACTGTCTGGCACTTGGGGCACCAGTTGATAGGCGCCTGCTTGCGATACGCAAGTCCCTTCTTGTAGAGCTGTATGAAAAGCCACTGGTTCCATTTGTAATACTCAGGATCAAAACTCGTCACAAGCCGGCTCCAGTCATAGGAGAGACCCATCTTCTTCTGCTGCTCCATCATCTGTTGCGATGTCTTTTCAGTCCACGGGCGAGGATGCGAATTGTTCTTGATAGCCGCGTTCTCCGCCGGAAGGCCAAAGGAATCGTAGCCCATGGGATACAACACATTAAGGCCCTTCATCCGCTTGAAGCGGGCAAAGCAATCACCGATTGAATAATTGCGCACATGCCCCATGTGAAGCTTCCCTGAGGGATACGGGTACATTTCCAGACAGTAGTATTTGGGCTTATCAGTGACCGTTGTCTTGAATATGCCATCCTTTTCCCAGCGCTCTTGCCATTTTTGTGCAACATTAACGAGATCCATGCGAATAGCGAATAGGATATTACTATTTAAATGCTTTGAGGCCGCGCCATACCTGGAAAAAGGAAATCGTCCCACATACAACACCCAGGAGCAAGAACAACTGGTAAAGACTACCAATTGCGACCAACCCAGAAATGCAGGGTGCCGAATAAATACCGACATAATCAAGATTATAACCCTCACAAACCGAGGAATCAGAAAAGTCACTTCCTTCATAGCAGCAATTATCATAATATTGCCCTACATGCAAAGCGAAAGCAATAATCAGACAAAATAAAAAGGCGAATAGCCAAGGCTTTTTTTTGGTGACCTTCATAAGGAAAAATGAAGGCATTACCGCTAAAGTCATTCCAATGGCAAGCGAAAAATGAGCAATACTCATAAGGGTCTGCAAACCAAATTCCCCCGTTGTTGCAAAAGCCAAAAGCACAAATATGACAAAGCCCAAAGAGCCCACAAAAAGAGGGACATTCCACCATCTCGGAAGTACACCAAATGATTCTGCCAACCGCGTATAAGAAAGAGGGACCAAAAATGACATCACGAAAAGGAAAAATGCACTAGATAGAAACCGAAGTAAATCATGGGGAAAAATGACAGTAAAGACAAGCACACATGTTGCCCACAAGAACAATGCAAACCCGGAAAGTGAAAGATACACCCAGCCCCGCATTGCACCCTTAGTAAGCACAATCACTTGATACGCAAAAACACCCATTGCCACTGCCAAAAAGATTGTTGGTATCCTAAATAATAAGGATAAGAGTTCCATACAGTTTCATCCACACAACTCTTTATAAAAATTTCTATACTCTGACACTGGTTAATTATAAGCAATAGGTAATGCCCTATTTAGTTGCTCCTTTATTAAGGACCACCAGGTCCAGCTACCAAGACCTGCTCTTTGTGCAGGTGTTTGTCCATTTAGACTCATATGAGGTCTAATGAAATTGTAACCCAAGTTTGACACATAGGAATTTTTACCTATTTTAATAGTATGCATTTGACAGTTTCTTAATTATTCAGACTTCTTGTATCCTCGTAATTTT
>JBNJGT010000022.1:0-24619 GCA_051819765.1 Nanobdellota archaeon | reverse complement strand
GCATCCGGGCAAGGGCGTAAGGAAACGTCGCCCAATAGACCGGATAAGAAATGCGAGGTCAGGCATCCAGCCCTTTGTTGTGACTGAGGACCTGATATCATCTGGTCAGAACCTGTATCTTCATAGTGCCCCTGCATCCCATATAGACAGTATCCCATGAATAACAAAAACCGCTAAAATTCAGATATGCCCGAAAACCCGCACCCAATACACTCAAAGGGTAGATGGGAGAGCCCAAAGCGCTAATAGTCATACACGAATGACCGCTCATTAACGATATCAAATACATACTTCCCTCCAAATAGAAGGTATCTTGGAGGTGTATCATCCAATTTTGCACCCTTAAAAGCCTGAAGGAACTGTACTGTATATATCCGATGGGGGCTTTCCAACTGGGAACTTACCTCGCTCATCTTATGGATGGAGCCCTCTACAGTAAGCATGAAATTGTCTCTTCCAGACAAATCCAGATAATCATCATATTCCAGTCTTTTCAATGTGAACTGGAAAACTGGCCCCCACATTGATTTTTCTCTGTATCCGTAATCCAGGAGCTCTAATGGGTGTTCTGTCTCGATTCTCAGAGAGTCAAAGACTTCCAGATTGCCGGATTCTACGCTCTGATTCAAACGATAGAAGACCACATTGTTTTTAGCGACGCGCGGCGACATATTCTGGACATAGACCAAATCCTTATAATACGCATACTCGTCAGGAACATAACCCAGATCGTGCATCTTCCCATAATCCTCCTCTGTCATGTTATGCTCTTCCATCACCGCAGCTTTTTCCTCAGCTCGCTTGGAAACTCTTTTCTCAACTAGGTCCTTTTTCTCAGCCAGATCAGACCGCTCTTCAGCCTGCCTTCGGTAAGCAAGATAATCCGCATACTCCTCCAAGGTAAGATCCTCGGAACCCAGATAGTAGGCCACCAACTCTTTCTCACTCAATCCCAGCTTGAGAGCCTTCACATAGACCGCAGCTTCCTTTGCGGTGAGGTCAAGGCCAGAGAAGCGCTTATACTGGTCCTCAGTCATATTGTATTGATTCATCTGCGCAAACTCGCTGGCACTAAGCACCCGATCAGAGATAGTATGAGGGGTTTGCAGTTTTTCAATGAAAGCATCGGTATCCCACGACGTGCACCCTAGGACACACAACAGCATCACCACAGACATCCTCTTCATATACCCTCCCCACTTGAAGAGATTTAAATATTTTTTTATGCTGATAAGGCTTAGAATCGCAAATTCGGATAAAAGGACACCAGAGACCCAACGATGCAACAGCCATCCCTCAGAGGATCGTGTACCCCTGCTGCAAAGATCCTTAGAAGTCCAAGCCAAAAAACAAAGAATAGCACAACGCCAGACATAATCACAAAATTTGTATACCACAGGATCCAAGATTTATAAAACAAGGATGGACGTCCAAACCCCAATCACCACGAAAACAAAAGTTTTATATAATAAGTTAAATGCTTTTACAGTTGATTGAGGAGGTCAGACAATGCGAAAGTTCATTTCAGGGATTAAGTCAAAAATAAACTCTTTGAATGAGCCTCAGGAGAACCTCGAGAACGAGGACGGGTATGTTGAGCTCGACGGTGAGGCTGAAGATGTTCAGAGAAAAGTGATCGTCAGGAGATTCATGCTCAAGGAATTCGAAGACGTAAAAGAGATACTCGAATCGCTAAGAAAAAGTGACACAATCGCATTCATAAACATCCGCCCACTGAAAGATAAAGACCTCCCTGAACTCAAGCGGGCAATCAACAAACTAAAAAAGACCTGTGATGCCATTGACGGCGAAGTCGCAGGCTTTGGAGATGAATGGATTGTCGCAGCCCCCTCATTTGCGACCATCTACAAGAGCAAACAACAGGCTCTCATCTCGGAATCTGACCTTTAAGATGGAAGAAGAACTATGCCCCTGTGGCTCCGGCCTTCCCTATGAAGACTGCTGCGGCCAGGAAGAATAGGTTTTTAAAGAATTCTTAGATAGCGTGTACCTATGTGCGGGATTATTGGCATATTCGGATATCACACTGCGGCTTCACTCATAACAGACGGACTTACCCGGATGCAGCAAAGAGGCAAAGACGGTATCGGCTTTGGTGATGGCATCAAAACCTACCAGCAGGCTCCTGATAGGAACGATTTGATAGGCCACACCCTGCACGCAATAGTTGATCACGTCATCCAACCCATCGAAGGCAGGTTTGTCATGAACGGAGAGATCTACAACTACCAGGAGCTCAACAAGGAATTCAACCTCACCTCAAAGAACGATGCGCAAACCGCGCTCAAACTCATAGAGATTTTGGGTTTCCACGAAGCGATCAAGCGCCTGGACGGCCCCTTCGCGATCGCGTACTGGAGCGATGATACCATCTGGCTCGCAAGAGACATCCTGGGCATAAAACCGCTTTTCTTCAACCCCCAAGGATTCGCATCAGAAGCAAAAGTCCTCGAAGCCCTGACAGGCCAGAGTTTTGAACTCAACCCACGAAAGATCTGCAGGCTCTCGCTCAAGGACCATACATACACACTCGAGCACAGGGATTTCTTTGAGATCACCCAGATGCAAAGACCCTATGCACAGATAAGACAGGAACTCAAAGCGAGACTATACACCGCAATCAGGAAACGCATCCCTGACAGGAAGATAGGTCTCCTATTCTCAGGCGGGATTGACTCCACCTTCCTTGCACTCGTACTCAAGGAACTCAACATCCCCTTCACCTGCTATACCGCAGGCATCAAACAAGAGGGCATGAACGAGGCAAAAGACGTGACTGCTGCAAAAGAGGTGGCACGAGAGCTCAACCTCCCCCTGAGAGTAAAGGAACTCTCCCTGAACGATGTGCCCGCATACCTGAAGAAGGTCGTCCCCCTGATCGAGGATTCCAATGTGGTGAAGGTCGGCGTCGCCCTACCATTCTACCTCGCCTGTGAGATGGCACAAGAGGATGATATAAAAGTCCTGTTCTCAGGACTTGGCTCAGAAGAGATCTTTGCAGGCTACAACCGCCACCGCCAAGCACGTGACATAAACAAGGAATGCCGGAATGGACTGCTCAACATGTACGAGCGGGACCTCTACCGTGACGATGTTGTCACCATGCACCATACCATAGAACTCAGGCTTCCCTTCCTGGATCACGACCTCATCCGCTACGCACTCTCCATCCCTCCAGAGTACAAGATCAATGAGAAGCAATCCAAAGTCATATTGCGAGAGATCGCCCACGAATGCGGTCTCAGTGAAGCCTTCAGCGAGCGAAAGAAACAGGCAGCCCAATACGGCAGCAACATCGACAAAGCGATCGCAAAACTTGCCAAGCCCCAAAAAAAATCAGAATACCTCCGGCAATTCCTGCCAAGAGCAAACCTCAGACTAGGAGTGCTCTTCAGCTCAGGCAAGGACAGCACCTACGCCGCCTGGATCATGCAGCAGCAAAACTATGAGATCACCTGCCTCATCTCGCTGTGGAGCAAAAACACAGAATCCTACATGTACCACACACCCAACATGTGGATCACCCGCGAGCAGGCACATGCCATGGATATACCTTTGATTGTGCAGGAGACAGAAGGCCAAAAGGAAGCAGAACTCCAGGACCTCAAAGATGCCTTAGAGCAGGCAAAAGAGAACTACGGGATCCAGGGCATCGTGACCGGCGCACTTTACTCAACCTACCAGCGTGACCGCATCCAACGGATCGCAGAAGACCTATCCCTCAAAGTCTTCAATCCCCTCTGGCATATCAACCAGGAACACGAGCTTCGAAACCTCATCAATGAAGGGTTCCAGGTAGTGATGACAGCAATAGCCGCCGAGGGTCTCACACAAGAATGGCTGGGCACCCCCCTAACCCACGCGCACGTGGACAGGCTCGTAAGACTGCAAGAGACAATCGGCATAAATGTCGCAGGTGAAGGAGGAGAATTCGAAAGCCTCGTCCTTGACTCCCCTCTTTTCAGGTACCCCTTAGCAATCACAGAGTCCCGGATAGTGATGGAGAACGAATGCACCGGCTACCTGGATATCAAGAAAGTTTTAAATAACAATACAACCAAAAGCCCCCCAGGTGAAACTCATGGAACGAATTCAGACAGGAATCAAAGGACTGGATGAACGCATCGCAGGCGGTCTTCCCAACCAATCATCCTCACTTATCTGCGGAACACCCGGCAGCTGCAAGACTATCTTTTGCCTGGAATACCTCTACCGTGGAGCGACCGAGTTCAATCAGAACGGACTGTATGTGACAATCGAGGAAGACCCGGAACGCCTCCGTGACCAGGCAGACCAGTTCGGCTGGAACCTGCGGGAACTGGAAGAACAAGGCAGGCTCAGTTTCCTCAAGATCCCTATCGACACCGTTAACCTTGACATCCTCAGGCTCATCAAGGACGCAAAAGAAAACAACAACGCACAACGCCTGATCATTGATTCACTCTCCATTCTTGCGATCAACGCGGCGATGTACAACCTTCCGATCAAGACTCAGGTGGGAGACGATGTGTCATTCGCCTCCAATAACCTCATGCCATCAGCCCTTACCATGAACCAGGAGACAAAACAATTCATCTACCTCTTTGTGAACCAGGTCTCAAGCCTTGGAGCAACCTCCATCTTTGTCAGCGATTCACCAGAGAACGGCAGCTACATCACCCGTGATACCGTATCAGAATTCGTCTGCGATTCAGTCCTCAAGCTTGGAGTGCAGGAGTTTGGAAAGACCGTGAGCCGCACCCTTGAGATCAAGAAGATGCGGGCCACCCCGGTGCATCCTGGGATAAAGACACTGGAGATAGTCCATGACGGCCTGAATGTGACTGAATTCACGTATTAAGATGAGAATAGCCCTGGTTTATGATTCCAAATACGGAAACACCAGACAACTGGCTGAGTGCATGCACCAGCAGATCAGCGCCCAATACCTTGACTGCAGCCTCATGCCTGTCCATGAAGTGGACTTCCAAAAAATCCGCGAGGGAGCTGCGCTCATTGTCGCAAGCCCGACCCATTACTGGAATCCGAGCACCTGCATAATCCGGTTCCTGGAGGAACTGGGGCGCCAACGCATCACCCAGAAGCTGGGCTTCACCTTCAGCACACGCTATGACTCCCAATTATTCGGTTCAGCGAGCAAACGGATATATACCTCTCTCAAGATACTCCATTTCATGGTTTACCCGTGGCAGGATTTTTTCGTGAAGGATATCCAAGGACCGCTCGCAGACCATCAGATTGAGAACTGTAAAGTATACAGTGACCAGATCGCAGACATTATAGGCAAACAGGCAAAGGCGATGATGCATGCTAACCAGTGAAAAAGTAGAGAGCTATTTTGCCATAACAAAGAAAGCGCTCGACAAGGTCAAGGTCGGAAAAGAACGGACCCTGGACTGGCAAAAGACTGCCCATGATTTCCGTGACATGGCAACCCGCTACTATGATGATGCGACCTATTTCTATAAGAAAGATGATCTGGTCAACGCCTTTGCAGCACTCAACTATGCGCACGGATGGCTGGATGCGGGCGCACGGATAGGATTGTTTGATGTTGGATTTGACAGTACCCTATTCACTGTCGACAAAGATATGTTCAACGAGTGAAGGTCCGCATTCACCAGGAAATTGAGAGTAAGCGCCGGATCGCCAGGACCTGAGAGAACAAGTAGAAAAGGCCATTCCGTGAGGATAGACAACACGCATAGATTCACACAGAGTGCAAACACTCACAGTAGAAAACCTGACAAAGCGGTACAAGAACAGACAACTTCTCCCTGAAAGTGAATGGCTTATTCTAAATTATCCGTCACAGCAATGAGAAAAGCAAAGACGGCCGCCAGGAACTACATAACGCTCAACAACAAGCACGATCAGAGGAAAAAAATTCGTTGGCACTAAGATACTCCTGAAGTACCACAACTCATTAAGAATTCGACCCGGATTCGATGCCCCGAGAGAAAGATATTTAAAACCCGGAGGCAAAACTGTTCCAATGCTCCAATCAACATTCGTCCACATCCCTAAAGTCGGCAAGCGCTTCGAGGAACGGATCTGGACGTACGTGCGTGATTGGGAGGAATTTCTCGACAAGTACGAGCATCTTGACATCCCGGTATCAAAGAAGATCCATGTGGCATGCTATGTCAAGAAATCGATAGAAGCGTACCGGGAAGGAGACATGCGGTTCTTTGCGAATCTTCTGGAACCCGCTCTGCACTGGCGTGCGTATCCGCACTGCAGGAAAGTGGGCTTTCTTGACATCGAGACCACCGGCCTCTCGAAAGAACGAGACAAGGTTACACTCATAGGGTTATACGATGGCCATGAGACAAACATCCTCATCAATGGCCAGAACCTGAACCAATTCCAGCAACTCATCCAGGATTATGACATGCTCATCACCTACAATGGCAGATGCTTTGACCTCCCCTTTCTCAAGGCAAAATTCCCATCGACAAACTTCAACCAACTCCATGTTGACCTACGGTTCGTCATGCGATCCCTCGGATACAGTGGCGGCCTCAAGATGATCGAACGCTCACTGGGGCTTGCTCGAGATGATGACATCGCCCAGATAGATGGATTTGAAGCGGTTCGGCTCTGGCACCGCTACCAACAGGGAGATGAAAGAGCCCTAGACCAACTGGTTGAATACAACAAGGCAGACATCACGAACTTGAAACACCTGATGGACTTTGCTTATGCCAAACTGGTCACACACTGTCGTAAGCTGCAAGAATCTCCTTCTCTTTGAATGGCTTGCTGATATACTCATCCGCCCCAGCATCGACACATTCCCGAATGATCTGATCCTGAGTGCTCAAAGAAGTCACCATGATGACCCTGATTGCCGGATTGAACTGCTTGATTGCGATGAGTGTATCAATCCCAGCCCGATTGGTATCCATGACGATATCCAGGAAAACCATATCAGGATTATGCTCCTTCACCTGGTTTATTGCATTCGTTGAGTTATCTGCCTCAAGCAGCTCACAGTCCCGCTTCATGAGTATCTTTCCCATGACCTTACGGACCATTCTGGAATCGTCCACCACCAATACCCGTGTCATAGGACTCTTTGATGAATAAAAGTATATAAAAGTTATTAAAAAAATTAGGCAGCGGACCGAAAGAAAAGGTGGGCCCTGTTGTTGATCAAGTGAAACAGCTCCAGCTGCTCATAATACTTTCGAAAATACCTGCTATTCACATTGCAGGGCTTTTGGTCTTGTGCCATTCGGGAAATAATGGTTTTCATTGTATCACCTCAATACCCGTTTTACCTGGCACCTTTATATAGCCTACTCGCCCTTGTCCAGTGCCCCTGCTCGTATGACAGAGTGCCCTAATACCGCAAAATCATCCTCCAGCACATACTTCTTCTCAGGATGATGGCACGCATAAGAAGGGTGAAAACTGGGAAAGATCTTCACATCACCACCAAACAATTTGCCCCGCATATACCCGATACGCGTGAATTCACGGCCATAGATCCCACAGATAGTTTTTGTCGCATACGTTCCCAACGGGATTATCAGACGTGGCCTGATCAAGGCCAGTTGCCGCTTCAGGAATGGGGCGCACGCATCCATCCGGCCTCTGCTGGGATTATGATTCCGCGGCGGATGGCATTTTAGCACATTGGTGATATACACCAGTGAACGCTCAATGCCCGCAAGAGCCAGCAACTCATCAAGGATTCGTCCTGCTTCTCCGATGAAGTGCCGACCAAACATATCCTCATAATAGCCAGGCGATTCACCGATAATCATGATATCGGCATCGCAAGGCCCCTCACCCACCAATGGCTGCCGCCGCGTCGCATGCAGCTCACAGGCAGTGCAATCCATCACATCCTGCTGCAGCTGTCCGAAAGAGTCCATAGGATAAAGGAATGAAAAATATTATTTAAACAATAGTGGTTGCAACCCTGGAAGCACCTTTCCCTCGATAAAAGCAAGGGAGGCGCCGCCGCCAGTTGACACATGGCTAAGCTTATCCGATACACCATACTTATCCATAGCACCTGCAGTATCCCCGCCTCCAACCACGGTGGTTGTATCCTGCCCCGCAAGGAAGTGTGCAAGAGCTTCGGTTGCCCTGCCAAAGACATCGGTTTCATACTTTCCCAGGGGACCATTCCATAACACGGTTCTTGCAGGCGTCAGCACCTCCTTTAACCGAGCCACGCTTCGTTCACCCAGATCAAGTCCGATCCACCCTTCAGGGATCGCATCAACCCCCACGGTTTCCACCTCACCAGTCCCATCCGAAGAAGGTGACACCACGATATCCTCCGGAAACACCAATTTGTCTGCCCACGAATCCATAAGCTGTTTCGCGTAATCTATCTGAGTCTCCTCAACAAGACTCCTGCCGGTCTCATATCCCTTGGCCCGCAGGAACGTAAACACCACTGCGCCCCCAAGAATTAGCGTATCCACCTTAGGGAGGAGATTCTCAAGCACTTTTATCTTGTCAGTGATCTTGGAGCAGCCAAGGATAGCAATGAAGGGACGCTCTGGGTTATCAAGCGCACCACCCAGCATCTCAACCTCGGTCTGGACCAACCGTCCCGCATAGCTCGGTAGGTACTCAGTGACACCCACAACCGAGGCATGGGCCCGATGACACGTCCCAAAGGCATCATTGACAAACACATCACCATGCTGACTGAGTTTTTGCGCAAACGCAGCATCATTAGCAGTCTCACCTTCATGGAACCGCAGGTTCTCAAGCAGGACAACCCGTGACTCAGGCAAGTCCACATCAATACAATCACCCACTGCCGCAACCCGTGACCCAAGCAGCTGGGATAACCGCTCAGCGACAGGTTCCATCCGCAATGAGTCATCCACACCCTTGGGTTTGCCAAGATGTGACATCAGCACAATCTGGGAAGCACCCTTCCCCAGAAGTTCCCGGATTGTAGTAAGGGACCTGCGGACCCGGGTATCATCACCTATAATCCCGTCTTTCAAAGGAACATTATAATCCACACGCACAAGGACACGCTTACCTGTCACATCAATGCCATCGAGAGTCTTCAATTTCATACAATCACCTCAAAGAGAATCCAAGAGTGCCCGTCTTAAATAATTATAGAAAGTGTGAAAGAAAGAATCACTTCATCGGACATACAGGTATCCTTCCCGGGTATTCGGATTTGCGGCCCGCGTACAGGTATACCGGAATGTCCCAACCTCAGGAGTCATGAATTCAAGTTCATACAAGCCTGGTTTGAGCGGTTTTGCGATATCAAACCCTTCAAGCCTGAATGTGCAGGGTGCTGATGTCTCGATCACAAGCACCAGCGAATCTCCGCTCTCAGCAAAGATCTCCGTTGGCGCCATCTGTGTGGATTGGATGCGCACCTCCCTGATGCGTTGGAACGAGTAGTGTTGCTTGGTCTCAAGCACTTCTTGTTCTGCATACTGCCACTCCTGCACTGGCTCTTGCGCATAGGTCTCCTCCGAAGCCTGCTCCTCATACACATAGTCCCCTGCAAGGATTGTGGTAAAGACAATGATTATCAGTATCGCCAATATTCCTAACAGTCTCATATACTCACCTTTACTACTTAAGAATACTGACTTGATTAAAAAGATTTCGATTAGAAACATTTATAAAAACAATATATAGGAAACCATCGGGGGACAATGAAAAAACTATATCAATGGGAACACTACGAAGACATAACGCCCGAAAACATCTCTAAGTGGGAGACCAGTTTTGGGCCCCGGGTGATCGACCGCAAAGAGGGGCATGCCCACACCGTCCAGCTATCAGTTCTCGTCGACAACCCCAAGACCAAGGTCATCCTGGCAGGCCCCTTCAACAACTGGGGCAAAGACACCCGAACATTCGAGGAATACACCTTTATCCATGATGAGAATGACATCTTTGCGACCCTCACCACAAACAAGCTAAAGCACAAGGACCCATACAAGCTGCTTGTCAACCAGGGCAAAGGTTGGTTCTACATCCAGGACCCTGCCGCACCATATTTTGACAATGACAGCAACAGCGTCTTCTGGGATTTCAAGGACCAATCTGCCTACAAGAAAAAGCACTCCTTCATCAATACCCATGAACGAAGCACACGCATCATCCAGACGGATCTCCCCGGACTCATCATGCACTGGGCTGACAAGGACGGCATCTGCGGCCGGGACATCCATGAACAGGACTATTACGCATTCATCACCAGGAGCGGGATCATAAAGCACCTCAAGGAATTAGGGTTCAACACGATACAGTTCCTTCCATTCGCCCAAAGCATTGACGGCGACAACTGGAAGTTCCGCTACCTCATCCCATTCCAGTTCGCCATCCAGAAGAACTGGGGAACACCCGACGAGTTCGCCGAGATGGTCGATACCTTCCACAAGCACGGCATCGCAGTCATCGGAGACTTCGTCATCTCCCACCTTCCCTTCAAGGATTTCTCGGTCTTTGGCCACTCCTGCAAGCATAATGGGCTCCACCAATGGAAGAACCGTCACAATACCCGACTCTTCATGAAAGAAGAGACACCCTGGGGCACCATGCGCATCGACTATGACAACCAGTATGTCAGGCAGTTCTTCCAGGAAAGCTGCCTGCACTTCATGAAGAACTATCACATCGACGGCTTCAGGATCGATAACGTGGACGGCATCCTGCGCTTCGGCCATAACGGCGACGGAGAAGAACGCCCCCACGGCCGTACCATGCTCCGTGAGCTCAACCAGACCATCTACAAGTACAACCCGCATGCCATGATAAACCTTGAGTCACATTACTTCTACCATGACAATGCGAAGATGCTTGTCATCCCTTTCGACCAGGACCAGCGATCCCTTGGAGCGACCGCCTACAACAGCTCCCGGCTGACCTACTTTCTTCACAAGGAATACATGCCAAAGGACATAGAACAAGTCAGCCTCTGGCGCTTCCGCCACATCACAGAAGAGAAAGAATGGGGCCAGTCCAACTCCACCATCGCGGATTTCCACAACCACGATGCGGCAGCAGGTCTCATGGAGATGCGCTGCACCGGGTCCTACGCATATGATGCCATGACCTACAATCAGCCAGAGAACCACATGCACGCCCTTGGAAAGATAAAGGTCATGGAAGCCATCATCTCCTTCATGTGCGAGGGACGGACCCTCGACCTTGCCCAGACATTCCTGCTCCAGAAAGGAACCTTCGAGCATGACAGCTCCATCCACTGGCCACTGACCTTCAACCAGGCCAGCCGCAACCTCCTTGCCTACAAGAGGCGCATCAACGAGGTCATGGATGCGGATGCCTTCTGGCCTATCAACACCAAACATCGCCAGTTCCTCAACGTGGACGACAAGAACAAGATCCTCGTCATCGAACGTAAAGGCACAAGCCGCTTTGTCATCGTCATCAACCTCTCATCCTGGACACACTTCAACTACAAGGTTGGCGTCAAGACAAAGAAAGACTACAAAGTCGTCCTCAACAGCGACCTCTTTGACTACTCAGGCCAGGGTCTCATTTCCTATCCAGAGGTGCTCAAGAACAAGCCGAGCAAGAACTTCGAATTCTTGGACCGTGAGGTCGTGCTGACAACCTTCGCCCCATACGGCGTGGTGGTTCTGGAGGAAAAGAAGTAAATTTAAAAAGGAAAAAGAAGTTCTCATGAGCGATGGAAGAGAAACTACGCCAGAAATATCTTGAGGCCCAGTCCGTTGACAAGCAAGTCCAACAGGTCAAGGAGCAGCTAGGCCAGGTTGACGAGCAGATCGCAAACCTCAATTCGGTCATGGAATCACTTGAAGAGTGCCGCACCATACAAGAGGGTGATGAGCTCCTGGTACCGCTCACAAACGGCATATTCATCGAAGCCATAGCAAAAGGCACCCAAAGCGTACGCATGAATGTAGGCTCAGATACAGTCATCGACAAGAGTATCGACGGTGCGAAACAGATGCTCAAGAAACAAGAGGATGAGTTGACAGAGATCCGTGAACGGCTCAGCGAATTCCGCCAAGAGCTTGCCATCAAATCAGAACGCGTCCACGCCCAAGCACAGGAAGCACTCAAGGAATACGAGCAAAATGTTTAATTTTTTCAAAGAGAAACTCAAGAAGACCGTCTCCGCATTCTCAAAGAAGGTCGAGGAAGAAGGGAAAGAAGAGACCCAGGAAAGCCTCGCTGAACCTTCAGAACCGGCAACACCAGAGACAGAAGAAAGCCCAACTGCAAAGACCACAGAAACAGACCAACCCCTAACAGAGACTCAACCTGCAGACGACATCCAAACAGAGGATACCACACAAACAATAACTAAACCAGAGACTCAAACTGAGACAACACGAGAAGGACCTCAAAGTGAAACTGAAGAAGTCACAGATGACACACAACCTCAGTTGGTGGAAGAGACCCAACCAGAAAGATCCAAAGAGACCCAGGCCACAGAGACTCAAACTGGAACAACACAAGAAGAACCTCTAACAACAGAGATTCACCCAGAAATTCCTAAGACAGAAACAAGCGAACTCCCTGCGACCGAAAAAACTCAGGCTCCAAAGACCCCAGAACCACCTGCCAAGCAAGCTTCACAGATACCCGAAGCGCCAAAGCCCCTGGAAGAGCAAAAGACAAGCCCGGAAGCTAAAGAGGCTGAGCAACCAAAACAAGGCTTTTTCTCAAAGATCCGCCAGAGCATCGTCACAAAGAAGATCACCGAGGCCCAGTTTGAGGACCTTTTCTGGGAACTGGAGATAACAATGCTCGAGAACAACGTGGCAGTGGAGGTCATTGAAAAGATAAAGGACGATCTCAAACGCGAGTTAGTCGACAATCCCATCCCAAGAAACAGGATCGAAGCGACCATCCTTGCAACACTCAAACGATCAATCGAGGAGATACTCGACCAGAATACCTTTGACATATTCACAGAGATGAAGAAGAAAAAGCCATACGTCATCTGCTTCATCGGCGTGAACGGCTCAGGCAAGACCACAACCATCGCGAAATTCGCCCACATGCTCCAGGAAAACAACAAGAGCGTTGTCCTCGCGGCAGCTGACACCTTCCGCGCAGCGGCAATAGACCAGCTCGCCCAGCATGCAAAGAATCTCAACACCAAGATAATAAAGCATGACTACGGCCATGACTCCGCAGCAGTCGCCTACGATGCAGTCAAGCATGCAGAGGCGAAAGACAGGGATGTTGTCCTCATTGACACCGCAGGAAGGCTTCACTCCAACAAGAACCTTCTCGATGAACTTAAGAAAGTAATCAAGGTCAGTAAACCCGACATCAAGCTCTTTGTCGGCGAATCCATAACCGGCAATGACTGTGTCGAACAGGCAAAGGAATTCAACGAGGCAGTAGGAATCGACGGCATCATCCTCTCAAAGGCAGACATCGACGAGAAAGGCGGTGCAGCGATCTCTGTCTCATACGTCACAGGCAAACCAATCCTGTTCATGGGCAACGGCCAGGAATACGATGACCTTGAGGTGTTCAGGAAAGAAAAGCTCCTTGAGAGCCTCAATCTATAGCAAACAAAAGATATGAGTCAAAATTTTCTACAATGAGAAGTTTAGAGCAGATAGTGATAAAAATACCAAGATCTAAAATTTCAGATATTCTTTTTTCGAGTATGCACCAACATTCTTGATTCTTATACCCGGCTTTGATTCAACCTGACCAATCACTTTGGATTCAAGACCATGATCCATTGCAACGTTCATCACATCATCCGGTTCAGGAGTAACGATAATCATTCCTTGCCCCATGTTCCATGTTTTATAAGCTTCTTCATCAGGTACATTGCCCTTATCCTGACAATAGAGCATAAGTTCAGGAGGGGAATATGGTTCTGAGATTGTTGCACCAAACCCAGATGGTTTTAACACTCTTCCCAATTTGCCTGGAACTCCTCCCCCTGTTATATGAGCAACACCATGGACTTTTGCTTTAGGCTCATCTTGGAAACCGCCTAACATGTCAACTACAGCCCCGGAGTATATCTTCGAAGGCTCTAAAGCCAATCTTGCCAGGTTCATCCCATTATAAGTCTGGGTATGCCAATCATCACCAAGAGTATGCATGATTTTCCTGACCAAAGATAAGCCATTTGATCTGAATCCGTGCTCTTGCAGTCCAACCAGGGAATCCCCTGGATTAATCTCTTCTCCTTTAAACAATCTATCCTTATTTGCAAACCAGACCACTGAGGCCCCCCAATTATAATTAAAATTACCAAACCCACCAATTCGGTCACCTAACTCAGCAACCTCACCATTAACAATCGCAACATTAGCATCTTTTGCAGCATTCACATATCCATGTGCCAATTGCTTAACTTCTTCAATAAAAGGACCATCTTCCCCTTTTAGGGAATTAACATCCAGAATAGTGCCGATCAAGACAGGTTCTGCCCCTCGCACAACAGCATCATCACAAACCATTGCAAACAAATCATAAGCAATAGTTCGATGATCATTTACCCTTTCTGCGAGCTCCATCTTAGTTCCCACACCGTCAAAACCGATATTCATTAAAGTTCCTGCAGGCAGATTAGAAACATCAATAGCCCTGACTCCACTGAAATCATCAAACGGGACAATCAATTCTCCCAGTTTTCCCTTCCGATTGTCCCATGTTTGCTTCGCTGCATTATACAATATTTCAGAAACATCGTCTCCTAAATCTATATTTACACCTGAGTCTGCATAAGTGATAGGATTCATTTTACCACAATCAAATAGGAGAGACTATATAAAATTTACCACTTTTAGATAGAGCCATAAGAACCTATTTAAATAAGCGTCTTACATAAAGACCCATGATCGAAATAATCGGATGGGTTGCAGCGATCTTCACAGGCACCCAGTTCTTCCCACAGGTCTACAAGACCTTTGCAACAAAGAGCGCAAAAGACCTATCCATGGCAACATTTACCGTCGTCATCGCAACAACCATCCTCTGGATGATCTATGCCATCGGCATCGACAACCTCATCATCTTCGTGACCAATGCACTCCTGTTCATCAGCGGAACAGCCCTGCTTGCAATGAAACTCAGCTACAAGTGAAATCCTTCCAATTTCTCCTGCAAAACCAATATAAAGCCTCAATCCCGATTCCAGGGCATGAAGATCCGTGAAGTCCCCTCAGAGAACCGCCCCCGGGAGCGCTGCATCCAGTCAGGCCCCGCCTCCCTCTCTACCGCTGAACTCCTCGCACTCATCTTTCAGAGCGGCACCCCGAAAGCCAATGTCATCGATGTGGCAAACACTGTGATAAAACAGATAAGATTGGAACGCCTTGCAGACACGACCCTGAACGAATTGACCCAGATCCCTGGCATAGGCCAGGTGAAAGCGCTCCAACTCCAGTCCATAGGTGAACTTGCCAGGAGAATACGGACAGCAAGGCTCCAGGAGGCACCCATCACATGCGCACGGGATGTCTACAAGCGCATGGCTCCATCAGTGGCAGGCCTCACCAAGGAACACTTCATCGTGCTGCACCTCAATGCCAAGAACCAGATCGTCAAGGAAGAGACAGTAAGCATCGGCACGCTTACCGCATCCATCATCCATCCCCGGGAGATCTTCAGGTCCGCGATAAAGGAGAACGCAAACGGCATCATCCTGGTGCACAACCATCCTTCAGGCAACCCGCAGCCATCAGACGAGGACCGCATCGCAACCAAACAGCTCAAGCAGGCCGCTGACATCATAAAGATTCCCATATTGGACCATGTCATAATCGGCCATGAGACCTACTTCAGCTTCAATACGGAATAAGTGACAACAAGAAATCAAACAAGGCTCCCACACGGGTCTCCGTGGGTTCAGGCACAGACTCTCCTGTGACATCAGGAGCTGAAGCATTAGGTTCAGGAGAATCAGAGACCGTTGGCTCAGTCCTGTTCTGCTCATGGCTGATGACAACACCACAGGACTGATAATCCCGAATCTTATACAACTGGGGATTACAGCCACTGATAGTCGCAACAACAGACAGGATATGGGACTCATCAGTTTCAATGTAGGCCTCATAGGTGTCATTTCCCAGGTATTTGTATTCTGTCCTGTCCGCATCCACTTTCAACCCCTGCGGTTGAGCCCCGAGTTGCCCGTTCAGATAGAATGAGATATCACGATCCTGATCCACCTTGCTGTAATTGGTCGCACCCAGACCCTGATAGACGACATGCAACAGATCCCCCTCGCGATAGCACTCATCGATCGTCAGGTTGACAAATGCACAGCTGTGCACGTATCCCGGACACGCAGCCTTGAATCGGATCAACGTCACATCCGGATAGAACCTGGTGACCTCAATCGGTTTCGGAGAAAGGGTAAAGGTATAGTTTCCCGGCTCAACAATACTGAATTCTTCAGAGAGAAACCTGATGGTATCACGCCGTGAGCTTTTTGCAATGGGAGCATAATCATCCCCATACCAGTCCCCCGCAAGCGGAGTATATTCCTGGCCAGGCCTGCTCTGGAGTCCCACTCCCCCTACAATCGAATTGATTCGCAACTGATCCAGATCATGGGACAGGACAAGTTCCACAACCCCGTTCTCATAACAGTTCACAGCCTCAGGAGACAACTGATCAATGCTCGCCCAGACAAAGGGGATAAAAAGCAATACCAACAGACCTCTTTTCATACACTCCTTTGGGGTATTGTCCTATTTAAACCTATTGACCAGTTTTTAAAAAAGTCCTCACATCGACGCCCTCACTAGCTAGCAAATAAGCTGAAACCAGGCCCGCTACCACCTTAAACAGAAGCCTTCATAGTAATGACATCTACTGACGATAATTTTATAAACCATTTCTGAGATGAGAAGCAGTATGACTGATTGGATCAGCGAAGGCCTAAAGATGCGGGAGGAAAGAGAAACCAAGATCTCCAACCGGGTCAAAACCGAGTGCAAAAAAATCCTCGTCGAAAGCCTTGGTGCATGGGCTCAAGAGGCTCCGCTTCCCGAAGAACCAAGGGCCTGCATCCAGGAGACGGAAAACCGCATTTCCTCATTCATCGGACCTCTGTTTGCCCATAAAAAGGTCGCTGAACTCAAGAGACAACATCACATGCGCTAATCGAAATACCGCGGATCATCCGAACGAACGTAATCTTCCTTCATGGTCAATGGATACCGCTTCTTGCTTGCTGCTTGCGTTGGTTTGGCCCCAGGAGACTTCTTCTTTTGCACCTTATACGGTTTTGAGGCATCAGGATTATTGATCTCAAGAGCCTTTCGCATGTTCATGGTGCCGCAATTCATGCACGTGAAAAAGACACCATACTTGCCATGCTTCAGATCAAGCATCTCCCCGCAGATGCAGCGCATCGGCCCAAGTTCCTTGTCTTTGTGATTCCGGCAGACAGGCACACCCTGCTTGTTCATGGCAATCGCCCGCTCGTTGCAGAAGGGACACTTCTCAACCTTGCTTTCTCCGTATTTCTTTGGTATCCTCATTGGAGCCACCTCGTTTTACATGCTCTACTATCAACGCATGATACTCCTGGTACACTTTAAAATCTTTTGGAAGATTCTCCTCGAAATATGCTTTCACTTCCGAATAGGACTCCTTCATACCAAACAACCGACGGGTGTATGCATCAACAACAAAGGTTGGCACAAAGAAGCCATACAACAGCATGGAATCAGCGGTCTCCTCACCGATACCCCACAGCCCCAGCAGCTCCTCCCGGGATGGCGTACCCGAAAGCCCCATGAAGAATTCAGCAAAGATACGCAGTTTCTTCGCCTTCTGATTGTAATACCCCGCAGGCCGTATTGCACCCTTTAGGTCATTTTCAGACAAGCCCAGAAGCCTTCGTGGCTCAAGCCCGCCTAAAGCATGTAGGTTCGAAAGCGCCTTTTCAACATTCACCCATCCCACGTTTTGCGTCAGGATCGCCCCCACACAGATCTCAAAGGTCTGCCGCCATGTTTTCGGATAGGAATAATCCCCTGGATGATACCCCTGATGAGCGCCAGTCTTGGTAGGGTTGGTCCCATCCACCCCAAGCAATGGCCACCACCCCTGCGGACCATACAACCGCATCAACCTGTCATAAAAACCCATTATGTCCATACTGATTTTTGGAGGAGTAGGCTTATATAAATAATTCTGCAAAAGCAAAATAGACATTTTTAAATAGCAAAAGCCCCCAGCCCACAGTGATGAACTGGTTTGATCTATATGCGCGAATCTATGATCCATTCATGGAACTCTTCGGGCTTTACAAGCCTGACCTCATTGTAGAGCACCTCAGCCCCACACACGATGAGACCATCCTTGATGTGGGAGGTGGCACCGGTTTTATCTCAAACAAAGTATCCCAACACGCAAAGAAAGTGGTAGTCCTGGACCAATCGAAACGAATGCTCAACATCGCCAAGAGATACCCCCTTGAACTGCATCATGGCACGGCACAAGCTATGCCATTCAAGAATGATCAGTTCGATTCGGTAATGTGTGTTGACGCACTGCACCACATAAAAGACATTGATGCTGCTTTGAACGAGTTCAACAGGGTGTTGAAGAAAAAGGGGAAAGTCTTGATATACGAGTTTGACATAAAAGGGTTCAGAGGGCTCCTCTTCTGGTTATTTGAGAAGATATATATAGACAACTCCAGGTTCATAAAGCCAGAAGCGCTCAAAGCAAAGATGGAATCCCATGGCTTCAAGGGCCAGATCATAAGGATATCACACCTGCAATACCTGTTTATAGGGACCAAAAGATGAACAAATATGCACTGACAATCATTTCCGGGATTCTTCTAATCCTAAGTTTTCCTCCATTCGATTTTCATTTTCTGGTATGGGTTGCTTTAGCACCATTTTTATACGCCTTGCTCAATACATCCTTTGTACCGAAGAAGAGATTTGGGATTAAATATACTGAATCTCATATCTTGGGACTCCTTCTAGGAATTGTCTTTTATTATGGCACATTATATTGGATCTATAATATTTTCCAATTATTTGGGTTAATCCTGATACTTATCCTCTGTTTGTTCATTATGTTTTATGGGCTTATACTGAATTATATTGTATCCAAAACCAAGAACAGATTTTCACTGATTGTATTCCCGGCAATCTTATGGGTGTCCATAGAATATATCAGATCAGAACTATGGTGGTTAAAATTTAGCTGGATGAGCTTAGGATATTCACAACATAACTTCTTGCCACTATTGCAATTTGCTAATCTGTTCGGTCAATATGGTCTTTCTTTCCTGATAGTATTAGTCAATTCTATTATAGTATACATCATCATCAACAAGCATGATAACAAGCTTGTATTCAAATCGATTGTGGGTTTGGTTGTCATTTTTGGGCTCGTGTTTTCCTATGGATCCTATACATTACAGACAGAATATTCCCCGGATATAAATGTCGGATTAGTTCAGGATGAAAGCTCACAGTTAGAGACCTATAGAGAACTGATTAATAACTTACCCAGAGATACCAACTTTATCCTACTTCCTGAGTATGCAGTACCTGTGATTATTGAGGAGTCTCCAGAGATCCAAAAAAGATTATCAGACATATCAGTAGACACTGATGCGTACCTGATTGTCGGAGCAAAGGACAGGGCAGAAGAATACAGTGGCAAAGCGGATATCATGCGAAGACAGGGATATTCAGCATACGAGATAGACAGACTACTCAAAGTTCATAACACCGCATATCTCTTTTCACCTGATGGAGACATTGTTGGAAAGTATAATAAAATGAATCCCATACAGTTCCTTATCGACGGTGTTCCAGGTAAGAACTTCTCTGTTTTCCCAACAGACTTTGCAAAGATTGGTATAATGATATGTTATGATGCTGACTACAGTTATGTCGCACGAAATCTTGTTAAGAACGGAGCACAGATAATATTTGTCCCAACATATGATGCTATGAGATGGTCGACACTGCAGCACATCCAACATTCAGCTATGACATCCATGAGGGCTGTTGAGAATGGGAGATTCATAGCAAGAGCTGCATCATCAGGAATATCTCAAATAATTGATCCACACGGAAGAGAACTATATTCAATACGGATTGGAGAAAGCGGTATTGTATCCGGAAAAGTTCAAGCCATTGATAAGAACACATTCTATACCACGGGTGGGCATCTTCTTTCAAAAAGTATGCTGGTATTTAGTGCTATGTTCCTGCTGTACTTCCTATTACCTTCTAGATTTAATTTCTTGAAAAAGCTTCATTTCTATAATAGGATATCATACCTCTTCCTGAGAGACAAGAAAGTGAAAAGCGATGACTATGCAAAGGACTATGATACCATCAGCAAGACATATGATAGCCTGTGGACAAAAGAGATGGGAAAATACACAAAAGAGATGCTGGACAGGCTGGATTTCAAAAAAGGCTATCGCATGCTCGACTTGGCCTGTGGAACAGGATACATCATTGACCAGGCATTGAAGACAAAGCCGTCAAGAGTCATTGGCATAGACAATTCAGAAGGCATGCTGAACATCGCTAAGAAAAGGGTCAAATCCAAAGCAGAGCTCATTTCAGGAGACATGCTACAAGAGATACAAAAGCTTCCTGACAATTCATTTGATATCGTGACCTGCGGATGGGCATTAGCATATGTGAACAAGAATCGCCTGATAAGAGAGATTCATAGGGTCTTGAAAAAGGATGGACAAGTAGGCATCATAGTAAACCGCAAGGGAACGATTGCAACCATCGAGGATGCCTTCATGAAATTGATGCAATCACACCCGGATAAAGTAAAGATTATTAATGACATAGGATTCAAGTTACCCAAGGACCACAGACATATCAGGAAGCTATTCGAGCAAAACCACCTGGCATGGATAGATGGCTGGGACAAGGAACAGGTATACAACTTCAGCAAAGGGATTGATGCTGTCAAATGGGTAACGGAATGTGGCGCGCTGGGAGGGACATTTGAGATCATGGACATGGATTTCACAGGACCACTGGGAAGGATACTTGAAGAGCACCATGATAATATAACGGTAACACATAAATTTTCAGTGGGGATAGGGAAAAAATGCTAAAAGACCTGTTTGTCATAACCCGATTGCTATCGGATAGAAGGAACCATAGGCTGCTTAAAGACATCCATAAGGAGTTCTCTGCAGATAAGGATTACAGGTTCATCAACCTGCTCAAGGCACTGTGGCATGTATCAAAAGATGAGAAGATAGTCAGGCATGAGAACGCCTACATAACAACATCATTCCTTCCACCGATCCCTTCCAAAGCATTCGACCAGGTATGCAATGCAGTACCAGGCACCAACACGAAATTTTACGAGCACACCCACGCCATACGAAAAGCCCCGATATCCATGTTCATAGCGATAACCGGACGCTGCAACTACAATTGCTGGCATTGCAGCAAAGCCAACAGACAAGAGACCCATGATCTGCCGTTGGACACGATCAAGAGACTGATCAATGACATCCAGGACATGGGGACAGCGATAATCGGCCTCACGGGAGGAGAACCATCGCTGAGAAAGGATCTGCCTGAGATAATATCCACGATAGATGAACGATCCATAAGTACCGTGTTCACGACAGGGCAGGGATTGACCAGGAAGAGGGCCACCCAACTGAAGCAGGCAGGATTATACAGCGTAGGTATCAGCCTGGACCATTACGACAAGAAAACCTTTGACAAGCTAAGGTCCTATGACGGAGCATACGATATTGCCCTAAAAGCCATCGAGCATTGCAAGCAGGCAGGCCTCTATACGATGATCCAGTGCGTGGCCACAAAAGAGATGATTGCCACTGGAGAGGTGTGGAAGATGATAAAGTTGGCAAAACGGCTGGATGTGCATGAGATTCGGTTTCTTGAAAGCATGCCCACAGGAAAACTGATTAACCTGAAACAAGAAGACATCCTGACCGATGAAGAAAGAAAAGCTCTCATAAAGATACATAAGAGAGCGAACTGGTCAGGCAGATATCCAAAGGTCACGGCATTCGCCCATACTGAAAGCCATGAGCAATTTGGATGTGGAGCCGGAACCCAACATTCATACATTGATGCCCAAGGCAATCTGTACCCCTGCGATTTTGTTCCCATGTCCTTTGGAAATATACAGGACCAACCGGTGTCAACCCTCTGGAAAGACATGAACAAAACCATAGGAAAGCCAAGAGATATGTGCATGATAATGGAGACCTATGACAAAATGCAAAGCAATGCCTTACCCGTGGATCCAAAAGGGACAAAAGAGCTCTGCAAGAAGTGTCGAAAGATGAAGGCGTTGCCACGATTCTACACAATCCTTGGAGGTAAAAAATGAATGCGAAAAAAGTAAGTCTGATCAATGCAGCAATAACAGGGTCCATTGGATTTATCCTTTTCGCCATGTTGTTCGCATTCCAGGAACCGGTTAAGCTATTCATGTTGGTGCTCTTCTACCCGATAAGCTATGCCATTACAAGATTTTATATCCACACGGGAGTAAAGAACCCGTTCCTCGCCTTCCTTCAAGGTGGGATATTCTCAGTCATTGGGACTGCAATAGCCCTTGCACCTACCTCAACCTTTGGCACGTTCAGGTTCTTTGATACATCAGATGGACTGATAGTGATAGTATGGTTTATTACTGCCATCATCTCCTTCACTGCAGGAGGGATCGCAGGCATACTCATCTCACATAAGATGAAAAATGAATGAGAGATTGAGACGAATCAATGGATCAGGGACTATAGGATTAACCCTCTTCAGTGCGCTTCTGACCCCCCCAGAAAAATTAGGCAGTACCATCAATGGCATCACAGCAACAATCATAATCCTCATACCAATGCAGATGTCAGTTGAGGCTCTTGCCTTCGTGCTAATATTGTACCCATATCCTTTTTCATTGGTGCCATCGCAGGAGCGATAACAAGGATCAAACAGAATGCCTTACATAAGATCACATAATACCAGGATATACTATGAGACGCATGGAGCAGGAGAACCATTGCTATTTCTCCATGGCTGGAATGACTCAATAGCAAGCTTTTCCACAAACCTGGTGCAAAGACTCAAGACCCGATACCGGATAATCTTACTGGACTTGCCAGGGTATGGAAAATCTGGGAGGATCGAACTATCATTCGAAAGATTGAGCACAATCATCGACACACTTCTTGACCGCCTTAAGATCAGACAAGTGAGCCTCATGGGGTTCTGCATGGGCGCTATCATATCCCTTGACTATACCATCAGGAATGAAGACCGAATAAAGGAGCTCCTTCTGATTGAGACCTATATTGAATACCCCTTGATCCTCTACCCGCTTATGATCAATCAATGCAAGAAAACCCTATTAAGATTCTTCAGATTCAACAGGATTGGTATCCACCTGACCAAGAAGTATCTTCTTCTAGATAAGCCTTACAGGAAAGATTTCACTGACTCATTCCAGACAGGCGATGAGACTGTCTCACTCGATTACATCAGGACCATGTGGCAGTATTCCACGATTGATCATTACAAGCGGATGAAAAGCCTCAGCATACCAGTCATGATCGTGGTCGGAGATAAGACAAGCAGAACAATCAGAAAGGCAGCAAATAAAATTGGCTCGAACATCAAACATAGCAGAATAATCACTGTCGATAACGCAGGCCATTTCCCGATCGAAGAGAACCCAGAAGCCCTAAGCAAGCTTCTATGAACCTAGAGATATACGATTAATAGGCTCTCTAACCAAGACTACCAGACCTCAAAATCCCGAGTAACACCATTTGCATATTCTCTACAAATTTTATACATACTTAAAAATACAAGCACACAACCCCACTAAAAAGTAGCAAAAATAATATAAACAACCATCAAAGCATTCCATCATGATCAAAAAAACACTCACTACAGCACTCATAACCTTCACGTTCGCGACATCAACCTTTGCGACGGACTATTTTTCAGAGATGCAGCGCCTTGCACAGGAAAAGCCACATACGAATCTGGATGAACGGCGAAGTGAGCTCTTGCCATACCACCGCATCTCAGAAAAGCAACCAAAAGAGGATATCCTCAAACAGGAGCCAGGTTTCTATGACTATCCCGACGGCGCAGCCGTGGTCATGCCTGACATGGCTATCCTCTACGACCAGAATGGAACATTCAGGACATACACCCTTGACGGAACACTCCTGGGACAGGGAAGTTACACAGAGGAAGAATTAGAAAAAAAATTAAGCCACTACAGGATTAGCCCAGGCGGATGATGGCAGTATCCGCAAAGGTCTCTTTCACTCCAACGCTAAGTCCATTCACATCAACAAGTGTGTCAACAGTCGCCTCGTCGGTGGTCTCATTGAATTCCACAGACACAACGGCATCGCCGTCACCGACTGACACAAGTGTTGCCGTGTGATTGAAGAGCGTCTTTGAATCCCCTTCCTGCATGAAATGCTCATTGGACGCAAGCTCCATGGAGTCCATCACGACACCCAGGATCTCTTCACCCTTATAGTCGCGCACCGTGCGGTTCTTGAAATACACGCGGTCCTCATACGCGAAGGCATCATCAAGACCATACGATGAATCCTCACTTTTCATGGTATCAGCATCTTCAAGCCTCAGAC
>JBNJGT010000021.1:0-25252 GCA_051819765.1 Nanobdellota archaeon | reverse complement strand
GTTCCTTGCTTCAAAAAATGAAGTAGTGGCTCAGGAAGGTAGCATCAAGCTGTACGCTGAGGATAAGGAACGGCTTAAAGCATACTATCAGGATATGATTGAAGAAATTCTTAAACCGATATTTAACATACCTTCTTTGGATGAGCGTTTGAAACAGATTTAGTGGGGAACGTTTTTACAGAGTGCGAAGATTTGTAGGTGTCTGTCAACAAAACATTTATATAATACTGTTAAATATATTTAACACCTGTTAAAGATAATTAACAACTTAAGTCCGTTCTTTGAAGATAATTACAGGAGAATCCACGTGCGAGAATATGCGAAATTGCAACAGATCAGCCCTCCTACAGCGTCAAAACGTCTTGAGGAGTTGTACGAAGAGAATCTTTTGAAAAAAGAGATAGATAAGCAGTATTTCTATTACTTTGCAGGGTCTGATGACACTTTCAGGGATCTGCAACGGATCTATTGGCGGTTGCAATTTAGGGCTCTGATACAGCATATAGAGGAAAACTGCATTGACCCAGTGCTTGTATTGTTTGGTTCTCTTGCCAAGGCTGAAGCAAAGAAAGACTCAGATATTGATCTTGCTCTTTTTACGCCTTCAGAGAAACCGGAACTAAAGCCTTTTGAAAAAAAATTGAATCGGGAGATACAACTATTTTCTTTTCAGAATCTTGAAGAAATTCCAAAAGAATTTCGAAAAAGCATATTAAATGGATACATCCTTTCTGGTTCCTGGTAGATGGATTGGAATGTTTACAAAAACGGATTGTCATATTGAGTGACAAGAATAGGGTTACCTTAGAAGCATTGCAAAAGAAAAAATCTGCAAATTTTTTACCAGATTCACATTGCGTGGCTAAAATAACACTTTTATATGATGCACTACGGGAGTTGTTGGAGGTAATTGAAGAAGGTTACAAGATATATAATCACGAGTGCTATACTGCTTTTCTGAAGGAAATCTTAGACCAACCACGATATGCAGAGGAATTTGATAAGTTACGAAAGATTAGAAATGGTATCAATTATTATGGCAAAACTGTCTCTCAAGCAGAGGCAGACAATCCCAAGGATAAAAAAATTATTGACCAAATATTAATAAGTCAAATCCTATCCTCGCCCTAAAGGACGAAGTATTTAACGGATTTGACAAATTTCTTGGTCAAAATTTTAAACTTGATAAGCTCACCCTAAAGAGGGGGGTATTAAACCCTAGTTAATAATCTCACCAAAGGTGAGCTTATCAAATAAAAAAGTTAATAGGGACATATGATGTTACTTGCAAAAGGGTATAATCAACATTGATACTAATCAAATCATTTGTTGAATTATCCAATAAGCACCAGTCAAGCTGTACGCTGAGGATAAGGAACGGCTTAAAGCATACTATCAGGATATGATCCAAGAAATACTTAAACCGATATTTAATATACCTTCTTTGGATGAGCGTTTGAAACAGAGCTCAAAAATAATCCAAAAGCTGGATATGTCAATCCTTAAAACGACCATTTTCTGGTTAACTTCAATAAATAAGGTAATACTCCAACTCTCTTATTAAAGAAAAGGCCTATTTACTTTAATAAAGACCTCATTAGTTAAATCCAGGATTAATAAAAACAGAATCTATTAACATAAAACCGCTTAAAGTTTAATAATCTTGATTCTTATTAAATCTTAAGGACTAAATATTTAATAAAAATACATACATTTAAATAGTAAGTTATCCCTCTTCACTATATGGAACAAAATGAGTTTACCAAAGCATTTGGGTCACTAAAAGAGATAAAGGATAAAGAGTGGGGTCCTTATTTATCATTTATCCCAAAGCCACTGCCCCCTCCTATCGAATTTGATCAAAAACTTGCTCTTGCGCTCTCTAAAGCTGATTCCACATTAAGTAAACTCTCAGGCGTAGGTCTTCTTCTGCCAAATCCAGACCTACTAGTCATGCCTTACTTAAAAAAAGAAGCCTTATCAAGCTCAAGAATTGAAGGTACCAGAATCTCACTTTCAGAGTTTTATCTGGCAGAAGCAAAGGGAATGGAAGACAAGGAACCCAATGCTTCTGAAGTGAGTAATTATATCAAAGCCATGAATTATGCTTTAGTGGAAATAGAAAGTAAGCCTATTGATCTTGCTCTCATAAAAAGGATGCATGAAATCCTAATGGATCAAGTTCGAGGAAAAGATAAGTTACCAGGAATGTATCGAAACATCCAAAACTGGATTGGCATGCCAAATTCCAAGCCTCAGGACGCATCCTTTGTTCCTCCACCACCGGAAAGTATCCCTTCGTTGTTACACGATATGGTTGAGTATCTCAATACCTATGATGAAATGCCCTTGCTTATAAAAACCGCACTTATGCATTACCAGTTTGAAACAATTCATCCTTTTTGTGATGGTAATGGACGAATCGGTCGCGCTCTGATTGCATTATATTTATGCAAGAAAAATAAGCTTTCCAAACCATTGCTTTATATCAGTGGTTTTTTTGAGAAGTATCGAACCGAATACCTTCGTGTGTTGGCAGAAGCAAACAAAAGAGGAGATTTTCAGCAGTGGATATTATTCTTCCTAAAGGCAGTAAAAGAGCAATCACAAGAAGCACTGGAAAAAACAACCAAGCTTCAAGAACTAAAAGAACAATATCGGCAAAGAGTCCAGGCAGAAACACAATCAACCCTCATGTTGCAGGCAGTTGATAGACTATTCACAAATCCATACATGCAAATAACACGACTGGAAAAGCAAATCGATACGACATATCCTACTGCCAAAAGGATTGTAGATAAATTGGTAGGCTTAAAAATTCTCAAACAGGTTAATAATGTTGAACGCAACAAAACATATCTTGCAAATGAGATAATGGAGATAATTGAAGCCTGATATATGCACTTATGGGTACAATCCAAAAAGCGATAGTAATGATGGAAGAATCCTTTAAGTTTGCTTTAATTGGATAACTCCAAAAAAAGAAGTAATCGCTTCAAAAACAGAAGTATTTATATAGTTGGCATATTTTTCTGTAGTCATGAGACCTGAAGACAAGGTTTATGGGGCATATTTCTCAACTGGCAAGCATAGCTTATACTTCAATGAGATAAAGGAATTGACACAACTATCGGATAGCTCTCTTGCAAATACTCTGAAACAGCTAACTGCATCTGAAATCGTAGTAAGGGATAAGCGAAAGTCGAATACTTACTATCGGATTAATGATAGGAAACTATTCGCTATCAAATTCGCTGAGATTGCACTCAGAAGATTTCATGGACTCAATGTGGGGGTCAGAGTTCCTCTGAAACATTTTCTTGATGATCTTTCATATGATATCTATACAGTGGTACTATTCGGTTCTGCAGCACGAAGGGAAGAAAAAAAAGGGAGCGATATCGATTTACTAATAGTGTCAGACATTGAATTGGATTTAAAAGAGCATAAGCGGGAAGCTGAAATATCTTCCAATTATCCACTCAGTATTTTCAAATGTACCATCAAAGAGTTTATAGAGAATGAAGATGACCTCATAATACAGGCAAGAAAGGGATTTCCGGTCTACAAGGAACAAAACTTTTACGAGGTCATGCTTGGTGGATATTGGACGATTGTTCTCGGACTCAAATTACCTTCTAAAGGAACTTGATTTTTTCATCAAGAAAGGACAGGTCAAATCGATTGAAAGCAATCCTGAACTTGTAAGAGCCCATATGAAAAAGACCAGACATAATCTGGCATTCTATTCTATAAACCAGGATCATGAAACATTTCAGGACTGGATGATTGTTGCTCTGTACTATACTTTATATCATGCTGCGCTTGCGTTGATAAAGAATAGGCGTTTCTCCTCAAAGAATCATTATGCTACAATTCTTATTCTCATCAAAGAATACTCAATCTCCAAGGATGATGCGGAATTGATCGATAATTTGTCAATCGGTAAGGAGGATGCACAACTTTATACTTCTCTAAAGGATGATCGGCATGATGCGAGTTATGCTACTAGTGTGAAATTCAGCAAGGAATTAATACTGGCTTACGAAGCGCGAGTCAAGGATTTTGTGAACAAGGCGGATTTGATAGTATCTGATTCTAGTAGATTTAGCGGTGCTTAGATGACTGTGATCTTATTGAAGTTAGACTAATCTGAAGGAAGCGCATCAACTGTTCAGACAATATTAACTGATCTTGCAGACATAGCTATTACTCTATGGCCTCAGTGAAGAGGGTTTTAAGTTCTCCAAGGTCAAGATCCCGTACAATCTCCTTTGGATGACAGGCGATCGTACATGCGTGTGGTGATGCAAACTGATGGCTTACGAAAAATATTTCCAGGCAGGCACAAGTGAAACATTATCGATAACATCTTCTTGATCTAGTGTTATAATAATGCCTTTTGCTCTGGTCTTATTCACAGCAGATCTTAATCCTTCGATCTCCCGTTTTAGATTATTGTCATTCAGGTCAAAACACGCCTGCACTGCCAATGAAATACCATCTTTTTCTTTTATCAAAAAATCGCATTCGTTCTCCTCCTTGAAATAATATATGTCCCTATATCTTCTTCTGAGCTCCATAAAAACAGAATTCTCAAACATCCTGCCCAGATCTTCAGAGAAGGATAATGTGTTAGAATTAATCAATCCTGTATCAACAGCATATGCTTTTTTAGGGTTAATTATCTGTTTTTTTATTGACTTTGAATAATTCGGAACTAATTCTATCAAGTAGCTATCCTGCAAGAACTTACAATAATCTATTGTGGACCGTACGGATTTAATCCCTAATATTTTTGAGACTTTGTTGAATGAGAACTCTTTTCCAACATTGCTTATGAGATAAAGGGCAAGTTCAGTCAGTAAGCTTTCATTTTTAAGCCCTTTTCTTACCAGTATATCACGCACGATTATATCTTTCAGTAATTCCTGTAGATAGGAAGGGTCTTTTTCTTTGAGATACTCAGGGAAACCGCCAAGCTCCATGTATCTCATAAAACTATCTCTTGAGGGAGTGGAATCAGAGTATGCCAGATACTCTCTGTATGAGAAGGGAAAAAGTTCTATACTCTTGTATCTGCCAGTCAATTTTGTTCCCAATTCTTTACTTAACATACTGGAATTGGATCCGGTAAGAATAAGGTTCTTGTCTTGGTCATGCATAGTACGAATAAATCTCTCCCACCCTGGAATATTTTGTATCTCGTCGAAGAAGAGATACTTGTTTTTTTTCTGGCTGGCCAGTATCTCTTCAAACTTATGGAAATCCTTGACATCAAACCCCTCCAGGCGCGGATCCTCGAGGTTTAGATACCCATATGTAGCATAAGCTTTCATGGTTTGCTTTAGGAGAGTACTTTTCCCGCATCTGCGTATTCCTGTTATGATAACAACCCGTGAGGTCTTAGGTATCTTTTGCTCCCGGGATATCACTTTTTTTGGAAGAACCAGTCTTGACTGAATCTCAAGAATCTGTTTCAGTTGATCTTTTGTTATCATAACTGATATGTAAAAAGATGTAATTTATAAATATTTGTATTCCCAATACATATTATTGTGTATCTGTAATACAAACTTGCCTCCTGGACATCTTCGCGTCTGCTCATTGGTGAGGTATGGCACGTCTATGCAAATTGGGTCAGCCTTCCAGACGGAACATGTTGCGCAGGAGAGGTCAACACTTGATTCTATCCAGGGATTGTCAATAAATGAGCATTTGCGGGCCAGGACAAACCGACCGGGGCGTTGGGTTGATCCAGTCTAGGCATTCAGGAATAGCGGGGGTTTGCGTGTTCCTGTATGATGGACATCGCGATCCAGTAGTCTATAGCTGGGATATGGTGCTCGTAGTTCTTCTGTTCGGCCACCGCTGGGTTCAGAGTATGTATGGTATCGTCTTCAATCACGGTCGGGAAGGTGTCTATTGGATACAGTGACTCTTGTTGCAGACGGAGGCATACCTGTGCCAAATCACGGTGCTGGGGAGCGGGACTCAGATCCTCCAATACGACGAGCACATCGTTCGCTCCGCAGTAGATGCCCGGCTCGGGGATGAGGTGCGCGATGCTGCTGTATGCAGAGAACTGGCTGAGGTCGTTTCCAGCTAGCGCATTGAGTGCCTCGTCCTTACAGATGTTTAGATCTATTCTTGTGCGCTCGGGATTATATATCTCATGGTCAGCAAGGTACTTTGACTGGAGGAGCGCGAGCTCTTTGAATTCCTCCTCCTTGTATGTAATACCAAGCGCGTGGGAAAGGCTTGTTATTGTGCAATCCGTCAGATCCGATGCCACTTTGTCTGCGATCTCCTGGTAGTCCAGTGGAAGGTTCTTTTCTTCTGGAGTGCGGTGGATGCCATGTACCACGTATGGATTGACGGTGGGTTGGATGAATCCTGTCAATGGGAACGTGGGAAGGTCAAGTGAATCTGCAAGATATCCTGCCATGGGGGCGAAAAGGTGATCATGGTAAAAGGCCTTGACATCGATAGTCTCGCCACTGGTCTTGTAATCAGCTACGAGCATTCTATACTCCTTGGTCTCAAGCAAGGCGTCCTTCAACACCTGTGATTTCAGAATGTTATCCATACCACCACATCAGCTTCAATTGTTTATGGTTCAGGGATAGCTCAAGGAGGCCTTCAACACCCTCTTTAGCCTTGATTTTTTTCGCTAAGTCAAGTGATACTTGGTAACTTTTGTTTAGGGGTTTTTGGGCCAAGTTGCAATAACAGCTCAGAACTGTGCTCAGATATGAGCCTTTGTTACCTATCTGGGTTTTGGAGCTAACGATTTGTGCCAGTTTATTCACATAAAAGTTGGCCCACTCTTCTTCATCAAAATCTTCTTCTGTGGCCACCACAGCAATTGCCTCATACCAGGAGGGCTCACAAAAGAATCTGTATGCGGTCTGACGGTTGAAGAAGTGGGCATGGATCCCTTCGTGTTCAATGGTTGTTTCCAGTTGGTCATTGTTGGCAATCAGGCCGAATCCACCGTTTCGGGTTTGATGGTACGTGCCGCCGGGTATGAGATTGGGATAAACCAATTCATCCTCTCCTATGAGTTCAAGATATTCGGAATGGGGGACGATGTAGGCACGGTAACAGTCCTGGATGTCCGGGATGCCGTACTTGTCAGCGAACTGCTCCTGCAGAGCTGCGCTATCGCATTTCCTGGCAAGGGGTCCTAACCGGAGCACTTGTTCTTCCAAGGCTTCGTGTTGTTGTAATGTTTTTGGGGAGAACATTGTTTGTGGGATGCCTCATCGGGTGACGAAGTAGGCGCCTCTGGAGGGGAAAAAGACTCTGTCTCAGTATATCATCTCAGCCGACTCTTCTCTTCGGAATAGATCTGGTGGGTTCGCATTATGACCTCTTGCTTTATCCGACGTATGTCCATAGCGGATTGAGTGAGTTGGTTACCAATATCTTTAATGGAATCGAATTCCCAGTCCTAAGGCAAAGACTGGGTCTGAGTGAAAGGACAGTCCTGGTTGAAGCCTATATTGATGGGTGAAATCAGGTCATGCATATCTGTAACTGAGGTGTCATGGTGGGTTGCTTCCTTGACAAGATAAGTCGTACTTGTTGGGAAAAGATTAAGGGATTATGTGCTCTCCTTGATTCTCTGGTAGAGGGTTTCTGCGTACATGTCGATTTGTGCTTTTGGCCCCTCGGTGTATGCGAGCTCCCGTGCTATCTGCTGGGTTTCAGTAGTGCTTATCTTGTATGCGACCCACTCGAACTGCATGCCGTGGCCTGCGCAATGATCGATCTGGCTTTTCAGGACTAGAACGCCCATCCCAGGCTCAACATATTCGTCTATGACGCTGGGCTTTGTGTAGGGTACTTCGGTTCCAGCTCCTACTCCTGGCGGCACTGTCCCTTGGATGCCGCTTGCCTGCAGATATACATAGTCAGGCATGCTCCTGTCCCTGTGGTGCTCATTGAGCAGCCGCTGCTTTTCCCTGTTGAAGTACTCCTGGAACCTTTTTTGCTCTTCCCTATCTATTCTTGTGCAGATCTCCCCGGGTTCCTTTTTTTCCTGCATCTGGAAGGTCTCCTGGAAGATGTTCCCTTGTGGTCCTTCAAGTTCTAGGCTTACACTATCAGTTGAGACATCGGTTATGCGTGCTTTTTTCAGATTATAGGCTTTGTTGTCCAGGGCTCTTGATCGGGAGTCCTGGTACTTGAAGTACTTTTTTTGGATGTTTCCATCCCTGAAGACACTGACAAGGACGCCGTATTCACACCCACCGGCGCCGGGATAATAGGTCTTATCTGTCAGGGTGACCCCTACATTGTCTTCAGGCTTTGTGGTCATGTATGTGAGCGAGGTGTTGATCCCACCTGTTCCAACCATACTGAGCCTGTCAAGGAATTCTTCCATGAGTTCAAGGGTTCTGTCTGCGAGTTCGGGCTCCAGGTGGTTCAGTGCATCACGCTTTTTCTTGTGGTCCATGAGTTCATCATGGGTCTCTTTGATGAGGTCTGCAAGGTATGCTTGCTTTTGCTCTCGTTGGGTGAAGCCTGTCTCATCAAAGGCTCTCAAGGCGTCATCAAAGGCCTGATCAGGAATCTGATATGTCCTTTCCCCTCTATATTCTGCTAGGGGTTTCAAGTCTAGCCTTTCAAGATTATTCTTTGCTTTCCTGCAGCCACTGCAGCTTGTGGGGTCCTTGAATGTCCCGAAGGTTTGGCAGCCCTCAAGGAAACCCTGGTTGTGCAGGTATCTTCCCACGATAAGCTTTCCATTCTCATCAAGGGCTTTCACTTTGTCCATTACTTTGCGGTCAAAGAAGAGGGGGCTTTCTTCCCTGATTTGTTCCATCATGACCTTGAAGGTCTCAACCAGCACCTCAAGCTTCGGGCCGTAGTCAGTGCCCCACTCGGTTTCTTTTTCAACCAGCAGGTTGTATACCTTTCTCAGGCCTGTCCCGTATGCTTTTCCGCCACGCCTCTTGAAGCTTGCCCACTTGAGGAAGTACCCTCTGTCCGGGTCATCCATGAATTCTATGGCTTCATCCTTTGCGTGGGTCTCCAAAAAATCATCCAATAGGCTTTCACGGTGTTTTGTCTTTTGGAGTTGGTGGTATTCTTCTCCCAGCAGTTGCTTTGCGAGGTGATCTTCACTGGCTTGCTTGTAGGCTTTAAACTCATGCTGGACCTGTTCCAGCTCATTCTTTCGGGTCTCAAGGGTACTGGATAGTTTTCTGACCAGGTCTTCCAGTTCTGTCATTCTCATTTTGGGTTCCTCAGTTTGGTACCGCTGTTCTCATGCGGTCTTGTTGCGACGGTCACTTTCTTGATATCCTCTACTGCGCTTTGGGAGGAACCACGCTTTCAATTTAAACATATGTTGTAGAAATTTCTACAATGCAAAATTATATATAGGTGGAATGTTCTAAGGTCGTATGGCGCTCACCCGCACTGAGATATTAAAGGAGATTGATGGCAAACGGATAAAAATAAGCCCTTTTGACCGGGAAGCTGTCGGGCCTGCTTCTGTCGACCTGACATTGGATGCGGAGCTACGGGCATTCATCTGTCAGGAGAAACCCATCCCCGTTACAGAAGACGTGGACTACAAGCAGTATACCAGGGTTGTCGATATCACGGATGGATACCTGTTGAAACCTGGTGAACTGGTCATGGGCATAACCCGGGAGACGATAACCCTTCCGGATGATGTCTGCGGCTGGCTGCAATCCCGTTCCAGGTTCGCCAGGGTCGGTCTGATGAGCCATATCACTGCGCCGTTTATCGCTCCAGGGGTGTCAAACCGATCTGTGCTGGAGATATTCAATGCCGGGCCTGAGACATTGGAGCTTAACCCAGGGGTTAGGATCTGTCATATCATCCTGCAGAGATGCGAAGGAGAGGCCCATTATGAAGGCCGGTTCAAGGATCAAGGATTGAGATAAGGCATTCCGTAGGTCTACTGTAAATTGTCATGCCAGCCTAGCCATTTCACTTCTGTCCACTAGCGTGAACCTCTGTTATACAATGGCATGGAGGGCATTGTGCATCATCGATTGTGACAAGTTGGTAATGGGGTGCAAAGATTTATAATTCGCGAGAGGTCTGAGGGGGTCATGGCAGACCGGGCGTTGGAGATACTCAGGCAGATCCATGCGAATCCACGTGCATGGAACTGGAAGGAGAACCAGGAGTATCTTTTCAGGTGCGTGCGGGGGAGGGTAGATCCAGCGCTTGTTGAAATGCTGCAGGCGATGGATGTTCCTGATGAACGCTTCCAAATTCTGAAACAAAAGGCGATCATCAAGTCAAGCCTGGAGAATGGCCAGGAACATGCAGGCGCGAGAAGTGGTGCTGGTATCTCCCGGAGAACATTCCTGCAGGGGGCTCTCTTTGGTGGGCTCACAGCGGCGTTCAACCCGAAGAAAGCATTGCATGCGGCTGAATCTCTGAGTCATACTTCTCTGATAAAATCAGTCCTGAATGATACGGAATATACGCTATTCACGCGTATCGAGCGTCTCTGGGGATTTGCCTATGGCTCGTCCAGTGATGAGCCGTTCATCCGCGGCATGCTCAAGCAGACCATGGAACGGATTGCCCAGCATGAATCCAAGCTGGATCTGCTTGGGGATGTGAAGCTCAAAAAAAAGCCCTATCTGGTTGAGCTGCAGGTGCTTGCAGACTTGCTTGCCTCTGACAGGTTAGGACAGGTGTCAGGCACTTTCGATTCGATAGACAGTCTGAAGACCGCGGTCTGGTTCGCCGAGGGGCTAAGCATGAAGCACTATGATGTGATCTGCCGGGAGCTGGGGGTGCGTCATGATGTCAGCCGACGGTATTCCTATGCGTTCCTTGATACTGTGTATAAGACCTATACAGGACAAATCACTGATAAGCCGCTTGCGGTCTTCATATTCAATCGCTATGATCCGATGCAGACGGGCGGGTTTGCGTTCGGGCTGGAGAAACCCAACCTGGATTCGTTTATCCCGGGGTATCGGATACTCTTGTTTGAGATTGATCGTCAGGATGAGCTGTTGCAGGTGATTCGGAGGCTCAAACCATTTGGTCAGGCAACGGTTGTGAACCTGGCGGCACACGGACACAAGCTTGCACTGATGTTTGGGCCTCCAAAGAATAACCTGATCGATGAGCGTTCAGTGCTTGATATATTCGACCATCGGATGCTTATGGATTTCAGGAACATGTTTGCGCCGGGAAGTACGCTTATTCTGAACTCTTGTTCAACAGGTAATGGCGAGCTGAACATTGCCAGGTTGTTCTTTGAGATCCTCAATCCAACGCAGGTACAGACACGGGTGATTGCCCCTCGGGAGGATGCAAACCCTCCGGCATTCATGGATTTTCGGGAGGGTCGGCTGACTGATGTGCGATTCCTGTCAGTGGGTAAGAATGAGGATATCACTGTGACCTATGATACACTCCCTGAGGTACGAATAATCGATTTTGTGGAGGGTCTTGTGAGATCCATCAATGAAGAATCCCTGGAAGAGCGGCATGTGAAGGCGCTGCAGCATTTTGGGCTGGGGATCACTCCTAGAGAATTGCAGTTGCTTGTCAGATTCTATCACCAGACACAGAAGGGATGGATCAAATGGCGGTTGCTTGATCGGATCAGCAAGGAATTCCAGATTGAGTTCTCGTGATTTTTTGGCACGGGACGTTTTGCGTGTGTCATCAAGGTCAATATTTATATAGTTGCAAGGGTGAAGGTTTTCTATGAAAGGGGTCAATGGGTTGCTTGCATTCTTCATATTCACCTTGTTTGCCGTTGTTGTGTTGACAATCAAGGGTGGGATCACAGATCTGTGGCTCCTCCTTTCTGATCCAACTATTCCATTAGGTGTCCTGTATTGGATCATTCCGCTGGATATCTTGATGTTTAGTGGGGTGGTGGGCTACCTTTGCTATGCGATCCACCTCTTGTTGCGCAGACGAGGTAATGCTGTGGCGGTTGCAAAACTTGCCTTAGGGCTGATTTTTTTCATGAACCTCATACCTGTTTTCATTGAGTTCATGCTGGGAATCCCCTTTGATCAGTCGCTGCTCTATACACATGCTAAGGTGATCCTGCAGAGCTTTGTCTATTCATCGGTGTGTTTCTTTTATCTCATCTATTCCAAGCAGGTCAAGGCAACCTATCCCCAAGGGCATGCACGCACTGTGGATGAAGTGGTGTTTGTGGGTCTGCTTGCGATCCCGGTTACGATATATGTGCTTAGCTTTGCGGGTGTGGGGTATGAGCCTGTCATCCGTGACCTTGGACCTGACGAATATTCGGATGGGATTGTCTATTTCGAGAAGCCTGATGGTATGTCACTGACCGAAACTGACTATGAGGGGACCACCACGCATATCATGGACGGTCAGGAGCGGGTTGTGGTCACTGGTACGTATTATTTTGGGGATAGATCGGAGTTCTTTGAACGATTCTACCGGCAGGCATCTCTGAGTTTCAATGAAGGTGAAACAATGGGTACGATGGCACGGGATGTCAGTGGCAGGACTGCGAAGGGGTTTTTCTATATGGGCCGGTCAATCCAGGTGTATGAGCCGCATCCCTATCTGTGGAGTGTTTATCTTGTGTTCGACGATACGTCTGATAAGGCTGCAAGCGTCGCTGAGCTCAAGCCTGTGGGCATGAATTCCTCGAACCTGAACCAGGTTATGGATTCGGTGTGCTTTTCCTGAGTTTATTTCGGGGGACAAAGCTAACATACGTTTGTGGCAATGTTGTAGGGAGGAGTGAATACCTCATCATAGAATTCATGTTTGGTTTCTGGCAACTTTATGATTTCAGAAGAGACCTTCTCACTTCACTAACGGTCAGAGGGATTCATTTATAAATATTCTGGATGGTTTTAAATATTTTGGGGGTAGTGCCATGGTCATGAAGTGTCTCATCATCTGTGAATCGATGCACCTGGGCAACACGCAGCTGGTGGCGAGAGCCATGGCTGAGGTGCTGGGAGCTGCGGTGAGGCGGCCGGGAGAGGTCAACCTTGAGGGCTATGACCTCATCGGCTTCGGATCAGGGATATACAACAAGAGACATCACCAGAACCTGTTCTCCATGCTTGATGGGGTACGGGGAGGCACAAAGGCCTTCATCTTCTCAACTGCCTCATTGTGTTACCTTACCATGCATGAGCCTCTGCGAGAGCGCCTTGAGGAGAAAGGGTTTGAGGTGGTGGATGAGTTCATGTGTAAGGGATGGATGTATTCCGGCTTCATGAGGTTCTTTGGAGGTATCAATAAGAATCATCCCACCAAGGCGGATCTTGAGGCTGCGCGCAAGTTTGCGCAGAACCTGCTCTGAGATTAGAAAGGAGGGCTAGTATGGAGCAGCTCAAACAACTTATTTATAAACTACCCTGAATATTTACTTCTTATGAAGCCATCAGATACAAGGAAATCCATAATTGAACGGAGAGGGTATCGGGAAGATATTGTGGGTGATAGATTCTCTTTATACATTTCAAATTATCCTGTGGCTGTGAAGTATCTTAGGCAAAGGATTGGAAATTCCAAGAAAGTTCTGGCAGAATTGTGTTGTGGTATCGGAGTCTCTCTTGAATATATGGGTGATGCATTCAAGCACATTATTGGAGTTGATATTGATGAAAAAATACTTGACCAATGTCGGGATAATTTGAGAAGTGTTGGATTATTACAAAGAAGCACATTGATTTTAGGCGATATCACTGATGATGAAGTTTTGAAAGAAATAAAAGCGGACATAGTTGTTTATGATATCCCTTTTTGGTCTCCACATGAATATGAGAATCAAGGTGACTTGACAAAGAAGAACCCAGCACTTAAATCGACAATCGAGAGAATAAGAGAAATTATCACCGGAGACATAATTATCTTTTGCTCACCAAAATTTAACCATGAGCTGATAAAAAGAGAACTTGGTTCTTGTGAGTTTCAAAAAGTATTCATTAATGGAAACTATGATCGAGATCATATATATTTGGGGAAGCTAAAACAAAAGGATGGTATTACTGAATTGGAATTGCCTGCTTGAGCCTTGCTTCCTTATTGTAAGACAATTCGTGTTTTATGACCGCTGTCCTGTTTACTTTTTGCTCAATGGATAGGCTCAAAGATTTTATATACCTGTTATCCACGTTAGTATACTATGGATACAAGTTTACCAAACAAAATGGAATCCTTGGATTAGTTCTGCGTTAATCCATATTGTCTTGGTCATATATAGTACAGGACCCTATCTGTAGCGTGGTTCGGTACAATGTTTGGCAGAACAGGTGGTTTCGGTGGTATGTTTTATTTCCTGATTGGAATCGTTATCAATACTTGATAATACTCTCTATCCGTGATAAGAGTGCATTCAAATGGATCCTGTCTTGAAAATACTGTGGGTAATTTGTATCGTAAATAATCATAATGTGTCTTGATTGTTAGGGCCTTCAGCCTTCACTTATTGGGCAAGACCATGTCAATGAAACTCATGTGGTAAAGCGCTTGATGAGGTGGCTTGAGGATGGAAGCCTGTATCAGTATATCCGGGAATTTTCTTCGCAATACCGGATGAGGCTGTAGAAGGCAGTGGATGGAATGACTGCGATCTGTTTCTTTGGGATATCTATCCATGCCTTGAGGTACTCATGCATCTGAAGCTTTTGTGGGTATCTGAAGTGATAGCACTGGGATTTGTCATAGGGATTGTATTGAAGGCATTCGGGGCGATGATGGTCATTTGAAGGGAAATCTTCAGTGAACAGGCGTTCTATGCCTTCAATCCGTGCGAGATACTGGGTTGCTGAGGCGCTTACCGGAATATCTTTTTGCGAGAACTCTTTGTGAAGATGGGCTGCAACTTCCTTTTTCATCCATGTGTCGAATAAATCTTCATTTATTAACTTTGTCGATATCCCTTTGCATAATTGTCATTGCGTGAATGTCACATGGAGTGCGTGGAACGTCAGGTTAGTATTGTATGGCTTAATCCGCATCAGAGAAACCTTTATGAGAGCCGTCGCAGAAGGGCTTGTTCTTTGATCTGCCGCAGCGGCAGAGAGTGTAGTGCTCCTTGGATTCAGGTTGGAAACCGGTTATCTCGATCTTGCCGGTGATCGCAAGGGGGCCGTTGCGCCAGACCTTGATCATGGGTTCACGCTCAAAAAAATCCTTGTCGGTCTTATCGGTGGTGTAACTGAGCGCGCCTGAGGGGCAAGTCTTTATGACGGTTATAATCTCGTCAGGGTTTGCAGCGTCTGGATAGACCCAGGGCTTTTGGGAGGACCGGAATACCTGTGGGAGGTTGTTGGTACAGTGGCCTGCGTGTGAGCAGACCCCGCGGTTGTCGCGGATGGTGACGTTTTTTCCTTTGTAGTCCTTTGTCCTGTCGGGAACACGGTCGGGGTGCCTTTCGTCAGAGAAGTCCTTCTTTGCATGGGTGCCATCGCAGAAGGGCTTGTTCCTGGATCCGCCACAGCGGCAAAGGAGCATGCCATCGTAGGTCTCAATGCGCCGGCCTGTGGAGGTGATGATCTTTTTTATGCCGGTTACCTTGTAGGGGCCGTTCTTTACGGGTTCAATCCTCATGCAGGTAAGGAATACTCTAATTTATATAAATATGCTTCACTTGTAGCTGTTTGCCGGATCCGTGCACGGGGTTTATCCTGGCATGAACTACTGGCTCTGGAGTGGATACAAGACTTGATTTGGATTTTTTTTCGATTGTCCGCAGTAAGCTTTAAGTACTAGCGTAGTCAAAGCCATACTCAGGTGAAAAAATGGTATTACAAGCAGTAAAAGTTCCAGAGCACATGGTACCGCTATTCGAAAAAGCGGAAGAATATGTGAAAGACTATTTTAGCAAACAAGTACAGGAGCCCCAAAAGGGAACAATAACAATAGGGGGAGAAAGGTATGTCATGATGCGTGCAAAGTCCCTTCGGGTTGACCTGATGAAGAGTATTGGTGATTCTCTTGGCATCGGGCAGGATGTTGCGGCGGATGCGACTGATCACTTCCTCTATATGATGGCGAAGAGCATGGGCCGCTCGGATGCAAAACATTTCATCGAGAAGCAGGGTGTGGAGGATCCGATTGAGAAACTGGCAGCTGGACCCATAATTTTCAGTTATTCAGGCTGGGCATTTGTGGAGATCCTTGGTGAAAGCAAACCGAGTCCCGACGAGAATTTTTTCCTTGTATACGATCATCCCTATTCCTTTGAGGAGGAAGCGTTTGAACACTCGGAAGAAAAGCCGGTTGACTGCCCGGTATGCATCATGAATTCAGGCTACAGTGCTGGCTGGTGCTCAGAGAGTTTCGGCATTGAGTTGGATGGTAGAGAGATAATGTGCCGGTCCAAGGGGGATAATACCTGCCGATTTGTCATGGGGCCCAAGCAGAGACTGGATGAATACGAGCACTGGGTCAAGGAACATATCAATTAGTACCTGTAACATATTTACATTATAGGTAGGGACCCAAACTAATATATATCAGTCTATTCCCATAGTGCTAATGGATAGAAGGGAGTGTTTGACAGCCCTTGCGGGGTCAGTGGTAGTACTTCTTGGAGAGGGATTTCTGCCACGAGCATGGGACTTCCCCAGAGAATATAGTGAAATGGTGCGGGTTCTCAAAGATTATGTTGTGGATAATGGGGTGCGCAAGATAAACTCGAGGGGGGATTGCATACACTATATGGGCGACGATCTGAGTTACCGGGTTGCGTTCAATGATTATATATTCAATCTCTTCAATCTAGGTACTGGGGAGGATGTGTTCGGATTCTCGACAAAGGGTATCACCCTCGCGGATCATGACAATGATGGCAGACCTGATCTTATGGCTGAGGGGCGGGTTCTTGAGCGCATGATTGATGGGGAGAGAATATCATGGGGTAGGGCAGAAGGAAATGCCGGATGGTATAGCAGGCTAAACAGTCTGTACGATGCCCTGCCGGGCAGGCGCTTGATTTGATTACGAAGTTTTCTGATGGACCTAAGATGCACCTTTAATCGGGAATTTTGTGCTACCTCCGGAGAGTAGTTACATTTGGGAAATATTTATAAATCGGGCTTGATTTCCCAGGAGAATGCACCACGGCAAACAGTATCTTGAGGAATTGCTGGAAGAAGTTGAGATCGGTGATGAAAAGATCCATTCCATCCGCGAATATGTCTCGACACTGGAGGAAGCTTACCTGAAAGATGGATTGACTGGTCTTGGAAACCGGACGATGCTTGAGCGACGACTGCCAAAGGAGAAACAGAAAGGGTGGAATTCCTTTGCCTATTGCATGGTTGATATCAAGGATTTTTTCATGTATAATGACATGTATGGCATGGAAACAGGTGATGCGATTCTTCAAACTGTTGCGCAGTCCATCGCAGGTAATATCCGTGAAGCGGATTTTGCAGCCCGTGTGGGCGGTGATGAGTTTGTTGTCCTGTTGTCAGATGTGACTGAACAGGAGAGTATCGACACCATGCAGCGAGTTAGGGAGTCTGTCTTGACAGATACGCAGCCATACGGGGTGCAATTGCATGTGGGGATCGCCTATCATCCGCAGGTGGATTACTGTAACCTGGCAGCCCATGCTGATGAGGCTCTCAGATTCAGCAAGAAGACAGGTGAATGCGAGATCGCTTCAGCGCCGTTTACGCAGCAGGATTATCTTCAGGGTATCGAAGCGAAGCGGCGGCGCCGTGTTCACTGAGCGTTTTTCCACATGAAGTCAAAGAAACTCTTGTAGGCTGCGGCTGCCTCCTTGTTCTCGATCAAGACGCCTTCGGGTTCCGTGGTCCAGATGATTATCGCGATCTTATCGCCGTAGATATTCGTCACTACCGGACTCTTGCGGATGCCCTCTATGTAGCGGTAGTTGCTCTGAGGATTTTTCTCGTCCTGTTTGCGGCCTTTGCGCATGATGAGTCTTGTCTTGATACCCCGTTCACGCTTCCTGCGCTCGAACTGTTTTGCAAAGGTTGGCAGGAATTCAGAGAACTGGCCCTCTGAACCGAAGACATAGTTGTCTTTCCTGGTGGATAGGATATCAGAAAAGATGGCTTTTATGCCGCGAGTACCTTTGTAGAGTTGTACCTGACCTTCCGTTACCCGGGCTTTCTGTTTTGCCTTGAGTTCAGGCAAAATCTGGTGGCAATCATCCTGTTGCTCTTTCAGATACTCGATGATCCGTTCAGGTGGTGCTGCCTGAAAATAACGCACCTTACCGACTGTCACGTAACTGACCATCCCCTTGGATGCAAGTGTCTGGAGTGCATTATAGCAACTGCTCCGGTCGAGATCCAGGTCCTTTGCCAGTTTCCCCGCTCTGCTTGAACCCCTCTCAAGAAGACGCAGGTACACGGAGACCTCATTTGCGCTGAATCCTACGCGGCGTAGTGTCTTTTTGATATCCATACGTTCTATTTGAATGAGGAAGTATATATTATTGTCGATTTTTCTACAACAGACTTATTTAAATTTGCTTTGTTCTCTTGGTGCTGGTGATACTATGAAATGGTCTCTTATGAACGGAACGGATGAACATCGTGAACGGCTTTTGGATGCGATCAAGGAACTTGAGTATCAACGACAGCTTCCATACAGGCAGTCTCGGACAATTCCTTATCAGCATATCTATACGGTGGCAAACACCATGCAATACGCAACAGACCTGGACCAGTGTATCATGCTGCAGCAGGAGTGGGTATCAGAGGTGCCGGAATTCATAACCGATATCGTGATGGATGAGGCACTACCAGACAAGGTCCTTAATGCCATGGCGTATGGAGTGCACCTGAATGGACATAAAGGGTACCTTGATGCCTTTGATTGTGATTGCGCCTTCCTGGTGGGCGAGGGAGTGCCTCGTATCAATCGCCTGAAAGAGCGATTATACAAAAGAAATAATGTTGATGTAATCGACATCCGTTCTGTCCACGACCAAGCCAGTTATATCATGGATACAATTCTTGGGAAAGCTGTTCCAGGGTCTTACCAAGATTCTCGATAGCACTACCGTACTCGGCCCAGTTGCCAGCGCGTGAGGCGTTAATCGCTGAACCGTAGAGCCGGTTCGCTTTACCTATGAGATCTGTATCTATGCCCGCTTCCTCCTTTTCCTGGGAGATGCCAAACAATGCGTTCAGGGAGTCCTTGAATGTCCTTTCCATCACGACACGTTCACCGTCCGAGACCAGGACGCGCTTGAGTTCTGGTAATTGGCCGGTCTCAGCCTGTATGTAGACCGGTTCAACATACAGCAGGCTGTTGCCTATCGGAATCACCAAGAGGTTCCCCCGTGTGACCCGTGAACCCTGCTGTGACCAGAGGGTCAATTGTTCGGAGATATCTGAATCCTGGTCGAATCGCGCTTCTATCTGGAGTGGTCCGTATATGAGCTTATCTTTGGGGAAACGATAGAGGATAAGCTCGCCGTAGCGATCCCCCTCTGAGAGCCCTCCGAGCCAGCCAATCATGTTGTCCTTCCTGATATGTGTGAAGGTGTTGAGAAGGACAAACTGGCTACGATTCTCATCGGGAAGCTCCATGATATTGTAATAGGGCTGTACCTGGACACGCTGTCCTGTGCCATAGATCTCTTGAGGGATTTCCCAGGCATCCTCCTTGTTATAGAATACACCCGCATTTTCCATGTGGTATGTCTGATATATCTTGGACTGGATCTCAAAGAGGTCAATCGGGTATCGGATATGCTCGCGAAGGCCGGGATCCATGGAATCCAGCTTTTGGAATGAATCCGGGAATATATTTGCGTATGTCTGCATGAGGGGATCTTCTTCATCCGCGATGTAGTAGCTGACGTCACCATTATAGGCATCTACGACGATCTTGAGGGAATTACGTATGTAGTTGATGCCATTTGTCTTCTCAGAGTAGGGGAATTTATTGTGAACAGTGTAGCCATCGACAATCCATTTGAGCCTGCCGTCATGGATGACGATATATGGGTCACTGTCAAGTCTGATGAAGGGGGTGATGGATTTGATGCGCTCTCTAATATTGCTGTTGAATACAATGCGGGTCTCCTCATCCACATTGGAGGAAAGCATGAGCCGAAAGTCACCAAAGCGGATGGCGAACATGAGTTTCTTGAAGAAGCTGTCAAGCTTCACGCCACCGGTGCCATCGTAGTTGATATACTGGTTGCTGTCACCTTTTGGATAATCGAATTCATCAACCTTTGAGTTCACCAGCACATACTCATTATCATTCTCACCGTAATATATCTGTGGTTGGGTAATCCGCAGGATTGAGTCGTTAATGGAATATGTCGGCGGGATGTCCTTGATGATGTAGCGTGGCAGCCCTGAATCGGTGACCTGGTTGACCGGACTCATGACTACGCCATAGCCATGTGTATATACCATGCGCAGGTTTACCCAGGTCTTTGCGTTATCCGCGATCTTGTCCTGGTTGAGTTCCCGGGCTGAGATGAGAACCTGCCTTTCTTGCCCCTCAATCTGGTAGCGATCTATGTCGATATTGGAGAGGTCGTAATAGAGCCGAATCTCCTGGGTCTGCTGGTAGGTCTTCTTCAAGGGACGAAGGTCCAGGACCCTGACATTATCTATTGTTGTGGGATTCCTGTCGATGGTCTCGCGAGTGAGATTGTAATTGATGTTGTAATCCTTGGTCTGCACATCATCCAAACCATAGGCAACCTGCGTGTAATTGATATTATGTGCGATGTAGGGCTTCTCAAGGGTGAGTTCATTGGGAGAGACCCGGAGTTCCTGCACGAGGAAGGGTAGCACCGACAGGCCGATGAAAGCGAGAATAAAGTAGCCAAGCATGCTATAGAGCAGGATGTGTTTCTTTTCGAACACTTTGCGGGCGATGGTCCAGGCGAGAAAGAGGACGGCGATGATTGCTGCCAGGAACATGAGAGCCTTGAGTATGGGCAGTACCACGTTGATATCGGTGTATCCGGCACCTACAACCGCTCCTTGGGTGGAATATACTATCGAGAACTGGGAAAGATAGTTCTTTACTGCAATAAGCACGAAGAACAGTGAGATAAGGATTGCGATGTGGGTGTAGGCTCTGTTCTTCACCTGACGCAGGAGGCGGCGGAAGTCAGGCCGTGCCACTGTGCCATCGGGGTTGATTTGGTTCTTGAATGCCTTTTCGATTATGACCCGGAAATACACAAATGCCACAAGTAAGATAGTGAGGACAATGAAGAATTGGAGGTATGTTGTGAATACGGTCAGCATGGGCAGGGAAAACAGGTAGTAGGCAACGTCTTTGAAGAAGATTGGGTCTGCCAGTTCAAAGGGCGCCTGGTTGAGGTATTGCTGGACAAGAAGCCAGATGTTTGGCGCAGTCAGGCCCATGAGAATCGACAGTAGTCCCATACCGGTATAGATGTATTTTCCATGTCTCTTGAGTCCTGCAATCTTCACATTGATGAATGCAAACAGGAAGAATGTTGCGGCGACAGTGAAGAAAAGGATGAGTTTGGTCTGGAAGCCCACGAGAAAGATCTCAGCAAAGCCGATGGCGGAGAACCACCAGTAGTCAGTTATGAGATTTGCTATCTGTGAGCCGAATATGAAGAGGACAATGAGCAGTATTATCAGGGTCGATCCGAGTCTGGGGCGATTCATGGTTTGGTGAAATCGAGCATATTATTTAAAACTATGGCACATAACTATCTCTCTTGTGAGTTTTTGAGGATTGGAATCTTATGGTCAAAACCCGTAATCGCATGGGGCTTTTTGCGAGGGGGATGTCCTTTCGGGCTGCGTCTTTTTGAAAAGATAAGGGGGTCAAACTCAGGGCTGGAATTGAAAAGACTTTGTCGCGGGCAAACCTTTAAATAGTCATAAGGCAGGACTACTGCGATGGGAATCGGGTTTCTTGGAAGGGATGAAAAGACTGACAAGACACTAAAGACTGCTGATGATGTGCAACGGTTTTTGATGACTGAGGTGAATTCCTACAATAATTTTGAGCAACAACTCCACAAGGAGATTGATGATATCGAGAAGCTCAAGAAAAACATGGAGATGGTACTCAAGCAATTCGATTCACTACGCACACTCATATCCCGACGTGATGAGGTCATCCATACGCTCTATGTGGAGTTCCAGCAAAATGCACCGGATACTGCCAAATGTAAAGAGTACTTGTCGATGATCCAAACCCTGAATAATGAGATCGGTGCCATGCTTCCCCGGATACAGCAGTTGTTGGAGGGGTATCTGGTGCGGCAGACACATCATATGTACAAGGAATCAGAGGCAAACCAGAAGGCAATGCATCGGATGGACAAGGATGCACGGCACTTGATCGCGGAGACCCGGATACTGTCACGGCAGTTTAGCGCGCATGACCAGGATCTGCAGGGCATCAATCAGAAGATCCAGCAAATCGAGCAAGAGCGGCTCAGCTGAGTTCCTTTGCGACCTCTTTTCTTGAAGATTTTGTTATCATGTGGATGTCTATGTCTGAGAGATGCTCTTCCTGCTCAAGGTTGACCTTTTCCAGGTTCTCAAGGTGTAGAAGGGGTATGAAAGTATGGATCTTGTCCATGCGTTCGTTTGAGGGCACGAGTTTGGAGAAGGTAAGTTTCTCTTTTGTCTGCTGGTAATGGTTGTGGACTTTCTTGAACACGTGCTTTATCTGAATTGAGAGGTCAACGGTCTTTTTTGGTTCCATGACCAGCTCTTCCTCTTTGGGCATGGCATTGATGACCCGCCTGCGTCGCACTTCGAGTGCCTGGTCGAGCGCCTCCATGAGATCATAGATTGAGACCTTGCGTTTTCGGGGCTGGGGCGTCCGAGGGATAAGGCTGTGGCGTTCCTTCTCTGTCACCTGGCCCGGGATGTGGAAGTCTGAGGCGATGTCCTCATAGAATTCTTCCTCTGTCATCTCAGAGGCGCTGATGATACGGTCAATCTCCAGCATATCCTCGCTTAAAAACCGGCTGGACTTGATTTTCAGAAGGACGGCAGCTGCAAGGACCACCTTGCCGGAGACCCTGAAATCGTGCCGCTCGAGCTGTTTTACCGCGTCGATGTACATCTTGGAGAGGCGGGATACATCTATGTCCCAGGGGTTCATATCCTCCTTTTTCACGAGATCCTGGAGGATGTTCTGCCAGGTTATCTCGTTCTCGTTCACCAGAATCTCATAGATGCGATTGTGCATGCAATATCCCTTTTTTTATAACTATATAAATTTTTGTATACTGGTGCCCTATACATAGTGCCCATTGAGGGAGAGTCTGGATTTGCTTAAAAATGTTTTTGTGAGGGGTTGTGCTTATATGGTAGTAACGCGGCAGAAGAATCAGCTCCAAGAAGTTTGATTTCACCCGCATTCTCCAAGAAAATAAGACCTGCCGCATTTTATCCCATCTTTTGGAAGACCAACTCATACCTGTTGGATTCAATCTTTTTGTATCCGGGCATTCGTGCGATGATATTTGAATATCTACCCTCTTGCTGGTATTCGATTCGATTCAATAATAGTATCAGTAAACCTTTCTTTTTAATCATACTATCCAAAACCTTCAGACAAACTCCTAAACTGCCACTCCCTTCTATGTAATGGAATTCTCTTATCACTAAGGCATCTGCAAGCGGAAGATGCACATCTGGAAAATTGGCCTTCACCAACTCAACATTTGGCAACGTAGCTGTTTCAACCATGTGATCGCTATCAGGGAAGGGATTCAACGATGCCATAGACTTAACCTTGTTTCCCTACCAGATCTGCCAACGCTCGTAAAATATCGCTTCTATCCCCATTAAATAGCTCAACTACGTAGTGACCCTTCTTAATGTATTTGCGCAGGATTGGCTGGATCCTTTTCCCCAGAGCTTCATCATGCCCCTTTATCGCTTTCCTTTCATTAACTAATTTTTCCTCATCCAGTTCCCGATGTATCAAAAAATCTAGCCAGTTCAAAGCCTCCTCTAGCTCGTGTCTTTCCAATAGTTCTATCACTCGCTTTGTAATGTGTAGTGTCTTATTGATCTCATCTTGAAGAACTTCCAAGGCTAAGCCTTCTTTTTTCGAATTTTCTTATAGAGATCAGACTCTTCTGTAGAGATTTCATGTAAGATTTTTCTGGCTTGAATCAGTTTGCTCTTCTGGATATCCTTTCGTGCATTTTTGGCTTCATTCACGATGTGGTGCGCTTTGCCTGGCGATTCTTGTGGATGAATTCAAAAAATCTAGCATGATGGTGCACTGTATTGAAAAATTATTAAATCTATCTATTTTGCTTGGTTTTACCTTTTTGATTCTCATCCGACGAAAGTGCCATGGGCATTGTTGCCGAATAAGACAGGGAGTCTGGAGGCTGAAAGATTTCAATGGCACTTTCAATGATTTCTTCAGACCAATAAAGGGGGAGATTTGTGAGGCCGGTGATTGGGAAATGTCTGAATACCATCTTGGACCATAGGCAGGAAACCACTACTTATTTTTCGTGGCTTGGAGTGAGGGTGTTCACGCTGCGTGTCAGCTTCGCGTATGCCTCCTGGAGGAGGGGCGTGGTGGTCATCGGTCTAACCAGGGCAGAATCAAGGGAATTACGGCTGCCGGGGTATTCTGATGAGGCATTGGTGTATTCCATGGGAACTTGGAATGGGATTGAGTTTAAAAAAGTTATTTTTGAGTAGTGACACCCTTGGATTCTGGTAATGTGTGAGAGTAATGAGTCAGCCGCATGTGGCATTAGCCTTTGGCAAAGAATTCGGCTAGAGTCGCTAGAGAGGTTGTAGCAGTCCTTTGGGCGTTCACTTGTTATTTGTGGCGGTAGATTTGAAGGAAAGATAACGCTCAGTCGCTGCCCGTGGTAAGCTGCTGATACAGTTCGGACACTGCGCAATGACCCATGAGAATGGCCTCCTGATAGGTTTTGTCAAAAGGTTTTTGGATCTTAAGGATATGTCGTTTGGGATCAGGTTCATAGGGCCCTACTGTGTAGATACAGCCGTCCTGAACGGTTTGTAGCGGGTTGGCTATGGGGTAGGTAACACAGCCAGGTGCTTTCCATTCTTTGGGATTCAGCTGTGCCAGATGGGTTATCGTCCGTTCCAACTCTGGAGGGAGGTCTGTATCAGACTGTTTTTTTATCAGCTTTTTGATGCTCATGGTGTGAGGGTAAACTGAAGGGGTTTATAAATGTTTCTCTTTTCGTCCCTAAAAAGTTACTAACTTCCGAAGATATTGTTAATGGAGCCAGAGGATTTCAGGCATTGAATCCAGAATCAGAGCA
>JBNJGT010000020.1:21392-25347 GCA_051819765.1 Nanobdellota archaeon | reverse complement strand
AACAATATGACGCAGGCGGAGGCACCTGCACTGCCTGTGGTGTGTGGCGGGGTGTTCAAGGACTGCTCCAGTCATCCAACTCAATCAGTGCACGGTTGGTCAAGCAAAATGATGTGTGGTCATACTACGAGAATTTCTCAGAGTATCATCCACCTTTTGACTGGATGACTTCGCCTAACAAGACATGGGAGACAGGAAAGGCAATACTTGGGAACGGTGATGCACAAACACTTCTGTACACCAATGAAAGCCCCGTTTTTCTCTCATCTAACGCCCCAGAAGATTTCTCAGGAGGGGTCAACAGTTCAGCCTCATCATTCAGGTATACACAGAATGCACTCTTCAATGATTTCATGGTCTCTGGGACAATTATTGGCAAAACCTTTGCCACACGATTCAATGACTCCTTCACAGAGCTTGACCGTACCTGGAGATTTGTGGATAATGATGATTCATCTGAGACATCAGTCAGTGTTAATGGATCACACCTCTTGTTGCGGGCTGGCGGGGAAGACACATGGAACGGCGCAGATGAATATGCCTCACTATACCGGACTGTTGAGGGAGACTTTGAAGCCATAGCCAAAATAGACGCGCTTGAGAATACCCATTCATGGACCAAGGCAGGTATCATGGTAAAGAATTCCATGCATGGCACTGGTTCGTCCCAGGGTTACGTATTTTTGGTCATGACACCGGGGAATGGTTTCTCCTTCCAACGTGATACCAATCATGATGGATTTTTGGATGCCAGCACAAAGAATTCAGTATCGAATCCTCCGGACTGGATAAAGTTGCAAAAAGTGGATAAGACCTTCACCGCCTCCTATTCCGATGACGGCAACTCATGGACTGCTCTTGGATCTTTCACGTCGGATACAGCACTGGGAGTGCAGGATGTCGGTCTCTCTGTCACCTCGCATGACAGTTCCCAATCCGCTGAAGCAGCCTTTGAAAAATTTGAGCTGAATCAACCATCCTATATCGCTGATTATTTCAACAGGTTGGATAATGACTATACACGTGGAACCGAACAGATCGGCAATTGGTTCATATATGATGATCAATTGCGCCATACTGATAACATATATCCTGGAACCCGTGATGAAGGGCTTGGTCCTCATGTATCCTTTGAAGACATTCCGTATGACTCCTACAATATCTCCACCCGCCTCTATCCTGGTGATGATGATACGATGGGTCTTCTGTTCCGTTACCAGGATGAGAACAACTACTATCGCTTCAGGTTTGATAACTCCGCTGACTTCGTACGTGTTGAGAAGATTGAGAACGGCACACGAACCGTTTTAAGCTCAAATGAAGCCTCAACCCTGGGTTTCTCCGAAAACAATTGGCATACCTTACGCATAGTGGTGAACGCAAGCTCATACATGTTCTACCGAAATTCCAACCTCATAGGGGCTGTTACTGATTCCACTTTCCTCTCAGGAGGGGTTGCACCGTATTGCTGGGCGATGGATGACGCACGCTTTGACAATCTGATCATTGAAGGTAAGGGGCAGGCAATACAAACCAATGCCACCTTTGGGAAGCAGGTTCAGCCTGGATACCTTGAACTCGATACTGCAGGAGACCTCAATATAACCTGCGATCTCATAAACGTGACAACACAGGAGATACTTTCAAGCAAGAATGCAGGCCGCAAGACACTTGGAGTTAAAATTCCTCATCCAGGAGACCTCAACTGCACAGCCGAATCAGCGAGCACCGCATATGTCACCGATATTCGGACCTACGATGATACAGATGACGGGTGGGATAAGCATAATCTTACATACGGGTCCCATGACACTGGCGTGGTGCATGGATATGATGGGGATGGGATCTTTGTTGAATTTGGGCCCCAGTCATATGCTGGTATGGTGAGCGGAAGCTGGGGTACACAATTCTACATTGATGACGATATGATGCAAAGCCTCAAGGCAGGGAATCCTTTGTATCTTTCCTTCTCCTTCGAATATGAAGAGCTGGATGATCCCCTTGAAGAGGATGTCTGCATCCTTGGAAGGCTCTCTGATACCGGCTCACGCGTATACCTTGGTGAGGTCACCGCACCCTTTAGTTTCCGCTCATTGAATGCGATCTGGTGCAAGGAGTCAGGTGATCATGCCCAAAACATCACCATTGACCTGACACCCCTTATTACCCATACTGGCAGTTATTACCTTGATTTTGGAGCCTTGCTTGAGGACACATCATGGAGCAATGAAGGGATACGGGTCACCTTTGATGACGTCTATCTCAGATTTCTTGAATCACTCAACCCTGGCACCTATTATTTCAGGAAGTCTTTTCATATCTATCCTCCATTGAATTACTATTCTGATCCCCTTCTGAAACTTCGTGCTGATGACTCAGCAACTGTTTTCATCAATGGCCTCCCTGTATATCAAAACGACACACCTCAGGAGGGGATGTACTGGAACAATATTGTGAATCTTTCCATGTCACACTTCCGGGAAGGTGATAACCTTATAGCGGTTCGCCTCAACAACTCTCAGACCCCCAAGGCTGAATTCGACATGGAGCTGAGCATCAACTACACTGATCCTGACCGTGGAAAGGCTCTTTTGATAATGAGTGACGGTGTTGCAACCTATTGCGCTAACAGTGCCTTGCAAGGAAGTGGTTTTTATTGCAATGACTGTGCAGGCAGGCCATGCTGTCCTGATTCAACCGGCGCCTTGACCCGGCCATGCCCTGATTACCCCAGCCTCACTGATGAGGCAGAACAGGCATTAGGTATGGCATGCTGGGCAAATGAGAATCATAACATTAGCATATATAGTGTCGTGTTCGGTGATGACGCGGCAGGTGTGCATGCTATGAACATGACAGCAGTGGAGTGTGATAATGCTTCAAACTTTTACCAGAGTTCAAACTATAGTGGTATATCCGAAATCTATAAGATCATCGCCCAACGTATGCTCGAGGATTTCCGAGGAAATTTTTCACGTCAGAGCCTTGTGGTGGGAGACGATTTCGGAGAGTCAAGACTGAATCCGAACTCATACATAGAGATCAACTACACCCCTGCATACAAACCAGGTCATGATGATATCTTCCTCTCTTCCAATACCCTGCCATTCGCAAATACCATTACCAATGGGTCATTCCATTATTCCGGTCGCAAGAAACTCCTTGATGCTGGAGTTTCAAGCTTTTCAGGGGATCATTGGACTAATCATGTTATCGTTAACAATGGCACTCATAATCATACCGTCTTCTCCCTTGGCAACTACGGCAATGTGTTCAAACGCCTGGGAGATCCCTATCGTGTAGGGATACCTGTAGGCAAACTCAAGAAGAACAGCACCAATTATTTTTTTATCCACACCGGTAAAAACGCTTCTGAGAGACTCAATGGGTCTCGCGATGATCGGTTCTTCTTTTCTTTCGTCATCGACGGGTTGGGCATATCCCCCACAGTAAATCCGAATGCACATGGATGTGCATGGAATGTTACCTATCTTGATGGATCCACGGCAATAATCCGGATCCCGGATGATTACACCGGCTCAAAAGTCTGCTACTACCACAATGCAACCTATGACGTCAATGATAGCATAGATCAGGCAGCTTACTCATTGTTCCAGCAGCTTGATGTGGAAGGGAAAAAAAGGCTTGCCGTAAAGATTGATCAGAATTTCCTTCAGGTACGCACCTCAACCATCGGGCATGTCCCAAGCCTGTGGGGTCCTTCCCTTACCGAGGCACGGGTATGGAAATGATTTCTGAAACGTCTGGCTTTGGTATCTTTCGAGCCGTTCATAGCTTCCTCCAGACACAAGCGATAATAATCGAATCCTACAAAACTGCTCTCAAGGTGACGATGCACCTCTCAAAGATTCCTAATAGAGAATGCGTCAGGATGCTCAACTCTTGGGGCATACTTTTATGGCGACTCAGTAAGGTGCCATAAAAAGTTAGGAGT
>JBNJGT010000020.1:0-21292 GCA_051819765.1 Nanobdellota archaeon | reverse complement strand
CACCTCTCAAAGATTCCTAATAGAGAATGCGTCAGGATGCTCAACTCTTGGGGCATACTTTTATGGCGACTCAGTAAGGTGCCATAAAAAGTTAGGAGTAGAAATATTTTTAAAGACCACCTACCAAGAGATTTATGTATGGCAGATATGATCGAAACCGGTGTTGATAGACTCCTAAGCCTTTTGAAGAAACACCAGCGTCTGTCTACAGCCGAGGCTGCTAAACTTCTGGGCGTATCCCTGGAACTCATTGATGAATGGGCTGCTTTTCTTGAGGATGAGGGATACGTGAAAAAGGAGTTCAAGCTCACAAAGACCTTCCTTGTGCTCAAGAATATGGAAGAGAACGCTCTCGGACAAAAGGCTGCTGAAATCAACAAGAAACGAGAGGGGTTTGTCCGTAAGGCCGAGGTAGCAATGGCCGGGCTTGACCAGGACGGCGAAGTCCTAAACACCCTCAAGAAACAGTTTGACGATATAAGAAACGATATCAATCAAGAGCTCAAGGGCATGAAGGTTGACCTCAAGCAGCTTGAGAAATACGAATCTCTTAAAGGAAACATCGACTCCAAGATTGAGCAGCAGGAAAAGCAGTTTCGCGAACGCATCAAGGTATTCAACGATGAGATCGCCAAGGAACAGGGGCGATTTGACCAGATGCTGAATGCAGTGGGGGAGGAGGAGAAAAAACTTCAAAAGGAGCTTGATGAAGCCCTATCCCTTCGGCAAAACGAAGCTGCTCTCAGGAAAAAACTTGATGAGTTCGTCAACTACATCTCACAGATCAAGAAAATGATCGATCAAAACGATAATGATGTAGTGGGCACTCAAAAGCAATTGAAAAGGTTGAGTAAATATTCCGATAAACTGCATAAGGAGATCAAGGAGAAGCGTGACGAGCTCAATGCGCTCATTAAGCAGAACAAGGAATATGAGGCAAAAGTCACGAAGATGCAAGAAGACCTTATCAAGCAACTTAAGGATCAGAAAGCCAAGGAAACAAAGGATGAGGAGCGGGTAACCGAAGACAAGTTCAAGAAATTCTTTGCAAAAAAGCAGGAGATGGAGAAGCTCCTCTCGGATGTCCAAAAGGAAAAAGAGCTCCTTGAACAGGACTTGGTTGATCTGATCAAGAAGGCTAAGGCATTCAATGCCCAAGCTGACCCAGAGACTGTCAAGCAACAGATTGAGGCTCTTGAGACTGCGCATGACTCCGCTGAGGCCAAGCGCAAGGTCTATGAGGAGAAGATGTCCAAACTCACTTCAGAACTTGGCGGCAAACAGGCAGAGCAGAAGAAACGCAGATGGCTCCCTTTCTGATTACTTGCCAGGAATAACAAAGTTATTTAAATGGGTAATTCTCTGATAGCTCAAGGGGTAGTGTAAAGTATGGCTGTTATTCAACCGCCAAAAGGGGGTAAACAAATAAAGCGGGACCAGTTACTGGATATCTCTAGATTGAAACTCCAGCAAGATCCGATTTCTCAAAATCCTGATGACAAAGTGCCCAATCCAGAGGATTTCCAAAGGCCCTCCTCCAATAATCAGACCCCCTCTCAATCAGGTATGGAAAAGCTCAGATCCGACTATGATCAACAGCTTGCGCAAAAGGCCGCTGAGCTGGAAAAAGCCAAACGTGAGCTTTTCAACCTAAAAGAGGAATTCAAGTCCTATGCCCATACCATGGAGGAAAAGTTTTCAGCAAGAAAGCATGAGCAGGAGAAACTCTATGATTTTGTCAGGGCAGTCGATCATGAGCAGCATGAGATCGACCAGAAGATCAAGGAATTGCGTCGTCTGGAAGAGTCCATCAACACAAATCAAAGGGATTTGAACGAAAAGAAACGAAAGCTCGAGGACCAGCAACAGCAGACTGAATCTGAGCTCACGCGCAGGAAACGCGAGATGTCCGAAAAGGAAAAGGATCATCAAAAGCAGATCGAGAACAAGTGGCGCGAGGTCAAGCAAAAGGAACAGCAATTGAATGAACGTGAACAGGAGATTGTCCGGCTCAAGGAAAGTTTCCAGTCACATCTCTCCTACATGCAGCAGGATCGTGATAAGATAGACCACCACTCCCGCGAGCTGGATGAACGGAGAAATGAGCTTGAGCAGCGCGAGGCTGACTGCGATGCAAAATACTCCGAAATCAGAAAAATCCACGAGGAGGTCAACAAGTCCCGGGATGATCTCAGCCGACGGGAGCATGCCTTGGAGATCAAGGAGAAACGCCTTCAGACAGATATGCACAAGCGAGAGGAGCATCTAAAAGATCTTGAGAAGCAGCTCAGGGATCGACAGGACCAACTTGCAAATGAGATCAAGCGCAACGAGGCTATCGTTAATGACATTGAACAGCAAAAGCAAGAGCTTGCATCCCTCAATGAAAAGGAGATGGATCTGCACAAACGCGAGGCTGATATCAGTTCAAGGGAATCTGCGCAGCAGGTCAAAGAAGAGGATCTCAAGGAACGGGCACTGCGTCTGGATAAACTGGACCGGGATTTGCGGGAAAAGGAAGAATCCACTCTAAAACGGGAAACAGCCCTCCTCAAACGCGAAGGTGAGGTTGAGCGTGAAGCCACCCGCATGACACAGAATCTGCAAAAGAAGCAGGCTGAACTCAACAGTCTGATTCAGGTGTGGGATGAACGCGTTACCACAGTCAAAGAAGAGCAGGAACGGGCTGAACGGGAAAATCACCAGTTGCAGGAACGTCTTGAAAAGGAAAAGCAGGACGTCTCACGCAACAAGCAGGAGTTGATACGTCAACAGACACAACTGGAAAACTCTCATAAGAGACTTCAGGATAAGGAAAGTGAGCTTAAATCCCTCGCAGCTGACCTCGCTCAGCGAGAAAAGGATCTGCATGCCAAGAGTGACTTCCTCACAAAGCGTGAACAGGAGCTTTCAAAAGAGTTCTATGAGAATAAGGAACAACTGAACAAGCGCAAGGATGCATTGTTGGCTCTCAAGCTTTCCGTCGAGAACGAGACCCACAACCTCAAGGAGGAGGTCAAGAATAAAAGGAAGGTCCTGCACAAGAACAGGGAATGGGAAAAGCAGGTCGGTAAGCAGTTTGAGCTTCTTGAGCGCTTGTACGCACGAAAGAATGAACTGCTTGACAATCGTGCTCAGGTCATCCGGACTACCCAACATCAAAAGGCTCTGGAGCTCAAGAATGTGGTGAAGGCGCACAACACGATCCTCAGACAGATCAATCATGAAAAGCAGCATAACCAGCAGATCATTCAAAGAAGAGCGCAGGCATTGCAGTTTGAGGAGCAGAAATTTCAGAAGAAGAAAGATAAAATTGAAAACCTTTATAAAGGACTAAAACACAGGATACATGATATAGCGGCAAAGGAGCATGAGTTAGAGAAAAAAGAGGCAACATTACAGAATATCTATTATGTGGGCCTCAATGAATTTGACAAACGTAAGGATGCCCTGTACAATCTCAAGAGTTCATTGCAGGAGAAGGTAAGTCAGCTTGAGCAGGACATTGAGCACCAGAATGCCCTCTTCAAAGCCAAAAAGGAGTGGAGTTTGAAAATGAGCGCCCAGCTAAAAAAGGTTGATAATTATTTCTCAGAGAAGAAGAAGCTTCTGGCTAAGGAAAAGAAGCTCATTACCGAATACAAGCGCAAGACCAAAAAGGAAGTCGATGCCAAACTGAAGGAATACAAGAAAGTCCTTAGCGATATCCAAAAGGAGCGTAAAGCTAACAAGCAGCTTCTCACGAGAAAGGAAAAACTCTTGCGTGAAAAACAAACCAAACTCGATGGCAAGGTGAAGAAAGAAAAGGATAATCTGCGTAAGCTTGCCAGGGAGAAGAACCAAAAAGTAACAGACAAAGTGAAAAAGATCTCTGACAAGGAGCGAGCCATCGCCAAGCAACTCACGGAGATCGATCAGGCCCGCTCAGATCTCAAAGAGCTAAAGGCCTCCCTTGAAAACGGAAGCAAGGAACTCACTGAGCGAATGGCGCAATTCCGTAGTTCCCGTGAACAGGAGTTGACGCGCGTGGATGAAAAAGTCAGAAACGTCAAGGATTTCATGAAAAAGTATGACCTCAGGGCATTTGATGACAAGGTCGAAAAGACCTTCCAGCTTGTGGAGCAGATGAAAGAATCAGAGAAGAATATCCGTGATATTGACTCAAAGCTGGAGACCAAACGACATGCCCTAAAACAAAAAGAAGAAGCGGTCCTCTCACGTATCAAGGTGCTTGAGCATACTGAACAGGACCTGCGAAAGGTGGAGGACCAGATCAATCAGGACTACGATGGGCTTGTCCAGCAACGTAAGAAGGCAACCGACGAAGAGCATCGGTTAAAGCAGATGATTGATGAATTGCAGCAGCTAAAGCTCGATAACCCCCGGCTCAAGGAAAAGCATGCCAAGATATTGAAGAAGATGAAGTCCATCAATGATGAGGCCACAGCCAAATACGTGTTGCTCAAGGACCTGGAGCGGGAAGTCCAGGAAAAGCAGCAACAGCTTGAACGGCAAAACAAGCAGATACAGGCAAAGGAAGAAGCACTCCGCTTAAAGGAGCAAAAGCTTGAGGATGGAAAGAAAGCCTTTGAAAAGCTCAAGGATGAAGGTATCTTCCGATACGTCAAGGAGCAGGAAATGCCACCTGAGCCCGAAGAGAAAAGACCTGATGAAGAGAATATCAGGGTGCTCCTGTACAAGGCCCGTGAACTGATCAATGACGGCAATTTCAAAGAAGCCTTCGATCTCATAAATCAGGCTGAAGCAAGCTATGACTCACTAGGTGGCACCAAGAGCCAAGACATAAATTACGAGATTATGGAGCTGAAGACCGACCTCAAGATGTCCGGCCTGGATTAGAAAACATGCCGAGTAACGGGTCTTCGCCATTTCAGGTTCTTCTTAGGGTCCCCTGGACCGTCTGGTATCACTGTCTCTTCTGGATTTAGGGTGAGGTACCGATAACCAATCAAGAAACAATGGATCCTGCTTTTCATTTAAATCTCTACCATGCAACCTCTCATCTCGTATCCTTGTTATCATGCGGTCAACATTCGCACCTTTGTTCAAGAAATTAGAAAAGCTCCCTGAATGCAAGAGTCAAATGTCTAGGTCAGGTTATGGCAGCCATCCTTGTGTTGACAGAAATATTTTTAAACAATTTTTATCTCTCTTGCAACAGGGGGTCCTTACTGTTGCGTCCTGAGGTATTTGAAGGTGTTTAGATGCTCATGTGGGAATTGGCCACTGATCGGGTCCGAAAAACACGTATGCTAGTAAGCCCGCCTGCATAAGGCAACCACTATGAAATCAAAAATCCGATTCCTCTCGAAGCGCCTGATATCAGGGTTTCAGGGAGTGATAAAAAAGGTAACCTGATCCTACGATGAAGCCTCCAATCATTGTCGGCATTGACCCGGGCACCACCACCGCGGTTGCCATCCTCTCAATCCACAAGGAGCTGCTGCTGCTGGATTCTCAACGCAAGAAAGGGCTTAATGCTCTCATCACCCAGGTCATCGAGCACGGCATACCCCTGATTGTGGGGTGTGACAAGAAAGATGTGCCCGAATTCGTCAACAAGTTTGCGATCAAGACAGGTGCAAGGCTAAAATCACCCCCTCATGACCTGCTCGTGCGTGAGAAACGCGCCTTGGTTGGTGATGCGCACGTTGAAAACGACCACGAGATGGATGCCCTCGCGTCTGCCTATTACGCCTTCAGGCAGATCCAGTCACAACTAACAAAGATTCTGCGGCAGACTACTGAGCCTGAGATCATTACGCTGGTCATAAAGCATGATTTCAGCATACATCAGGCAAAGCACATTGTGACGCAACCCGAAAAGCCTGAAACAAAGGTCATCCACGAGGTTGTGCATACACCGCAAAAAGAACCGTCCCTAAGAGATCTGTACGAACAGATCAGGGACCTCAAGCTACAAAACACCGCTTTGCAGAAAAGACTGGCAAAAACCAAAGAAGAGGCGGATACCCAGCGAAAGATCACAAACCATCTGCAGCAAAAAGACAAAGGGGTTGAGATACAAAAAAAGGAGCGAAGCATCAAGACTCTCAAGAACTCCAACCAGCGCCTCAAAAAAGAGAAACAGAAACGTAAGGCCAATTACGATAAGCTCATGGAGGTTCTGATACAATCACGGGGAAGAGTGCTTGTCAAGGTCCTTGAGGATCTGAGCTCCAAGGAACTACAGAAAAAATCATTCCTTTGCATCGGAAAGGGTGATGTCTTGTATGTCCGGAATCCGAAGATAATATCCAAGACAACCAAAGATGCCCTCGAAACCCGTGAGGTGACAGTCATTGCTCCCAGCAAGCCTGACCTCAGGGCAGTTTACATCTCAGAGAGCACTGTGGACTTCCTCAATGATCATCCCTACTTTCTGCTTCTGGAGAAAGGAGATTTCAAGAAAGCCCTCGGCAAACATAACCTGCTCCAGCAGATTGTTGACGACTACCGGCGAACTCGCTGACCCCGCAGCTTTCGGTAATCTTCAAAGCTGATCTGCATTTTCTTGCCAGTCTGCGTGTTTTTCAGGTGAATTTTCTTATTGATGGAGAGCACTTCATACTCTTCTCCTTTCAATTCAACCAGTTCTCCTTTGGAGATTGCATATTCCCGGAACAGGACGGTCAGGCGATACAGGTCCTTGTTGCTTTTCGTATCCCTGGTGTGCAGGGTGGCTGTCTTTTTCAGTTCACCTGAGAAGTGTTGTTGAATCGATTTGCCGAAACTGGCAAGAAACCGGTTGTTCTTCATGTAGAAATCATAGCCGTTTTTTGCCTTCTTCACATACGCTACATATTCTTCAGGAATATTCTCTTCACAGTAATCAAGCAACTCCTGACTGACGTCCCGTAGTTGCAGTATTCCCTCATAGTAGTTTGAAGGCTTCATAACCGGTAGGGATTTCCGCTGGTATTTAATAGTTTTCCGAAGCCTTTATCACTAGCAAGGGGCAAAGTTTATAAATGTAAGTGCATTAATGCCTTTCCATGCACGAGCAGGAACAATTCCTTCGGGATCACGGCTATAGCAATCTCTTAGAAAGAAGTCTTTCTGCATTCGAAGAGAAGATTGCAGAGCTCAATGCGAATGCCTGTGAACAAGCTGAACGGCTTAACGGAATCTATGGTTCCCTCTCGTTTCCAGGCGCATTCAGTGACACTGAAAAACTGAATCAGCTGTATAGTCAGATTCCTGGGAATCTGGCAGACACCGTAAAAGGCATAATTGAGGCTCAGGGTGCCCACCTTGATATCCTCAAAGATAAGGATCAGGTCTATAAGCAATTTGTGGACCAAAGCTTCCCTCAGATTCGTGATACCGTGACTGGCCTGGAAGATATGGTCGTGGGTTACGGTGATATCATAAACGAGCATGATGCAAAGGTCATCTCCTTGACCGAGCAGGTTGAGTCAAACGTGGCAGCAGCAGAGCGATGGCAATCGCTATGTACTGAAAAGCAGCAAGAGTACCAGACACTCCAAGAAGAGCATACCAATTTGCAGCATATCTGTGATTCACTGAGGGAAGAAAATCGGACTTACGCCAGTCAGGTTGAATCCAACAGGGCGGCCGCAGAGCGATGGCAATCGCTATGTACTGAAAAGCAGCAAGAGTACCAGACACTCCAAGAAGAGCATACCGATTTGCAGCATATCTGTGATTCACTGAGGGCGGAGAATCAGGATTACGCCAGTCAGCTGCAAGAGAGAGACACCAGGTTTGAGCAGGAGTACGCGGCTATGGATCAAAGGATTTCCGTATTGCAGCAGGAAAAAGAACAACTTGAACAGCAGTTGGCCCAGTACCACGGTGAAGATGCTCCAAGAGGTATGTTCTCAAAAATCAAAGACACTGCCTGCAAGCCCATACACTATGTCCGTGGGTTGTTCTCCAGGGGTCAGGACGCCTCCGGCCAGGAGGATGACCTCTCGGCATATCAGGATTTGGAGCGTCGGTGCAATAACCTCACTGTAGAGAATCAGAATTATAGAAACGGGCTCATGCGGCTTGGAAATGAACTGGGTCTCTGGGATGCAGACTATGAAACTGTGTCGGATGCAGTGCACCTGCTCCAGCAGGAAAAAGCACAGCTTGAAACCCAGTTGGCACAATACCAGGGGCAGGCCCAAGATGAAGACGTAAACGCAGGAGTGTATACTCAATGGGAACCCTTTCTCTTCATAGAACCCGAGGCTACCTCTGGCGAAGAAACCGAGTTTTGGCCGGCTGGCTCAGATCCCGACTATGACCATGATGAGTATCTCCGAAAGCTTGTTGCCGGAGAGATAGAATACATGCCCATGGACCGTGCCATTGCACTAGCTGGTGGATATATCCAGTAGGTGTATGTGGTTTTTCTCTGTGCTGACAATATAATCCTTATTTGTGTCCCGGAGCGCTGCCACATGGATGGGCTCATGGTCCAATAAGTATGTTTTATACCTGTTGAATGGGTCCTGGGAATCTGCAAGATGCACAGCCCATAATCCCGCAAATATGATATTGTTTTTATGAGTGATGGGTGCGGAGACAGACTTGAAGGGTAATGGAGAGTTATCAACATAGGTTTTCTGCTGCGTCACCGTGATATGGGCATCAGTTAAGCAAGTTTGACCCACTATTGATGAGCCAAGAAAACGCCGCTCCACCAGTTCTCCTTTTGACGATAACGTATACAGATTTCCATCAAACGATCCGATTCTGACCATATTCCTGTATTTTTGCGGCTGTGCAAGAACCATGCCTTTGGTTTTGTACTTCCATCGTAGCTCTCCCCCCATGGTAAGGCAGTAAACCCAATTGTCTTGGCAGCCCAAGACAAGCGATTGTATATCTCCAAGAATCATCCTTTGTAGGCTCAGCACCCGATCTCCGAAGGGGTAATGCCACAATCTTCTTCCATCCTTGAGTGCGATGACTCCGTCCCCGGTACCCGCAAATACATGCCCATTATGGATAAGCGGGGTGGTCACAGGTCCACTCGCTCGGTATCTCCAGAGGATTCTTCCATACCGATCAATGGTTAAGAGGCGACCGTCATCCAGTCCGAGAATCACCTGTCCTTCATTCGTAGTCTTTCCTGGAAGATTCAAAACAACAGCATTGCTATCAAGAAACTCCTCCTGGCTGATGCCTGATCGCCCAAATTCAATAACTCTTCTTTCTCCTGAGGGCTTCAGCATGTTGAGGCGGTTCTTCTTGTCCAGGACAAGCAATTCCTGACCGTCATTTGTGTCTCTCGCGCAGGGAATGCTTGCTATCCCTTCCACCGCAAAGCTCAGGACACGCTTCATGCCAATCTCTCGGATGTCTGGCTATTTAAATATTTCTTAGGTGTATTTAATACCTATAAATAAAGTTAAATACACACAGTAACATAAAATTAATTAAATAATAATAAGAATAATGTATTATGAATCACAAATATTGTAAAAACCATAAGAAAATGTATTTATACACTAGAAAAGTTTAAATATACATTATTGTAAAGAATCTAATATATCCGTGTATACCATGGCCAAGCAGAAATCAAACAAAGGTCGATTCAACTTCTTGATAGATGAATCCACCTACCAGGATTTCTCATTGCTTTGTGAAGAGCTTGGCCTTGTGCGTTCTAAGCATATCGAAAATTACATGAAGAAGTTCATTCAAGAGCATAAGGAGGAGCTAAAGCGCATAAAGAATGAGAAGTAGCTTGCTTATCGGACTCTTTGCATTCATCCTGCTAGTTCCTGGTGCGCTTGCCCTTCCAACCGGAGACCTCGCCGACGTGCTTGGTGATGTTGGTGAGGCCTTGGAAAGTCTGCTTGATAGTGCCGGCTTCCGTTTTGGAATTACCTTCATCCTCCTGTACATGGTGTTCTATGGCATTTTTGGTGCCGCCTTGAAGAAAGTCAGTGTCTTTGGCGGCTCCGGAGAGCAACCCAATAGGCAGGGCCGGGTTATTGCAGGCTCCCTCGCGCTCATGGCTGCCATGGGTATCGCCTATTGGGTGGGATACAATGGTGCAGCTTTTGTTGAACAGGTCCTCTCATGGGCTGGCTGGATTGGAGCGATAGCCTTCTCTTTTCTTGTGTTCGGGATCGGCTACTACAACATAAAGCAGGATAATGAGCCAAAGTGGGGCCTTAATTTCTTCCTGATGGCTATAGCGTTTTTGACCTACAGCACGCTTGCCGGCCCTGATGCCCCCTTTTCGAACATGATGTATTCGCTTGGCACTCTTTTCCTTGTAGTGGGCCTCCTGGGGATCATCTTCAAGTTCTTTGGCACCTCAGGCAAGGATGTGGCCAAGGGTGCTGGAAAGTTACTCTCTGACGGCGCCAAAAAGGGCAAGGACTTGTGGGGCACCCCTCCTAGTCCTGTGAACAACTTCCAGGCAAATCTCCAGCGTGGTGGCACAGTGCAATTGAGCTGGTCACCCAATCCCGAAAGTGATGTGACCCATTATGAACTAAAAAGGCAGAGCAGAGGAAAAAACTGGTGGAAAGGGGACAAGGATTTTGGTCGCATCAATGCCACCTCTGCACAGGATTCAAACCTTGATCCAGCAAAGGAATACCGCTACAGGATACGGGCAGTCAATAGTAATGGCAACAAGGGGAAATGGTCTGAAGCCAAGCTGCATGTCCCAAGGATAACTGTGCAGGGGAAAGTGGTCTATAAACCTGGTAAGCAGGAATATCCTCTAAGCCAGCTCAATGTAAAGCTGAATGGTTCCACAACGCATACTGCAACAACCACTCCACAGGGTTTTTCTCTTACCAATGTCCCGATCCATCATACCTTCACCCTTGAGATCACTGACCCTTCAGGGGTCTATCAGCGAAAGCTCATCCCTAACCAGGTATTCAGTGCTCAGCCAAACCCGTATGATCTTGGTTCCATCTGCGTCTGGCCTGATGGCAAGACCGGGACGCTGACAACCCGGGTGAGCTTGCGCCTTCATGGGACCGTTGTTCAATACAAGTGGCCCCTCCTTTTTTGGGCGTTTGGGTCATTCCATCGCATCCCCTACAATGGTAATGGGCACGGCATTGCCCCCAACAACCAAGGAGTATACACTCTCCACCAGATCCCACTGGGAAAACGGGTCAATCTTGCAGCGGTCGATAGCAAGAACTGCTACAATCTGGCTTACAACCAGAACAATGCGCGGCTTGTCAGAGCAAGCCAGAATTTTCCGGCACTCCAGCTCACTTCAAGAGCCGTGGAAGGCTTGACTATCATATGCAAGGATGCGGTCACCGGAAACCTGATTAATGGGATCGACGTAAGAATCCACCATCTCTTGACTCCCTATAACGTCACAGCGCAGACCCAGAATGGCCAGGTCCAAAATAATCTTGAAACAGCGACAGGCTACGACCTGACTGTCTCTGATCCACGCAATCGCTACTACACTATCCAATACACTCGGGCAGTCGGTGGATCATATGAGCATCACAGGGATACCACCCTGACATTTTATCTTCACCCACGGGCGCCGAACCCATCCGGAGCGACAGTAAGTCCCGGTCCAAACACACCACCTACAATCACGGTAAGGTATAACTGAACATGACCCAGATCGATCAAGAAAAACTCGAACAGGCAATACGTGAAAGCACCAGTCCTAGTGCTGAAATAATCAGGCGAAAGTATCTTGAGTTGCATCAGCAGGATGGAACTCTTTCCGAAGAGCAGGTAGCTGACATAGCGCAGGTCTTGACAGACTCAAATCTTGATAATTTTATGCGGCAAAGGAAATTTTTTCCAGTAATCGTAAACCTAAATGAGGATACAAAGGAACGATTAAGGAACCTTGTCAGCGATCCACGAAGGTTCAAGGAAGAACTGTTAGCGTTGAAAAATGAGAAAACCCCTGCACAATGGTTTGAGAATACTGAGTTTATTGATCTGATAAAGCAATCGTTAGGTCTGGATACTCCGGCGCAACCACCACGGCACAATCAGACTAATCAGGCTAATCAGGAGGACCAAATAGAGGAGCAAGCAGAAGAACAGGCTGAAAAGACCTTTGAAGAGATCAAGGCTGAGGATGAACGCCGGGCTGAACAGGAAGGACAGTTTGAAAAACAATTCCTTGATAATCTAAATCAACTGATCTCTCCTCCACAAGGGCCCTCCGATGCTGCGGTGAATAAACCTCTTGATGGGCATCTCCTCCGCAAGATCTCACAGGATGATAAGAGAAATGTCCGGACTCTCATCTTTTTGTTTGAGGAAGGACGTGGGCTTCTGGAATCATACAAGGCTGGTCAACCGATTGACGACCCGGCAACCGATAAATACGTATATGGGTATTATGATGGCGCAGAAAATACGGTCCCTGTCCCACTGAATACAAGGAAGCTCCGAAAACTCCATTGGGAAAGGACAGGCTCACATCGTGTTCAGATTGTTGCAGCCTCTTACAATCTCCAGTCAAGAATCCAGGATACCAGTGAACTCAGGTGGCTTTCTGTTGAATCCCCTGAAGCCAAGGCTATTGATGAATTTTACAAGCCTGAGAAGATTGGTGTCAGAGCCTATGAGTATTATCTTCCCAATGAGGAAGCAGAAGTGGAATTCGTGACTGATGAGGCTCAAAGGTGCTGGGTGACAATCCTCAAAGATGGCAGTGAGATTGACAGGACCAATTTTATTGCTGTTTCAGAGAGGAAGATCCGTTTTCCGATCAAATCTCAGGCAGAGCAGTCTTTAACACTTGAATTCAATCTGCGTTCCAGGCAAGAGGACAATCTCATAACTGAAACCAAGCAGATTAAGGTCATAGACCCATCCATAAATGCCAGCATGGTTGGGCAACCATTCATAGGCGAGGATGTCAGGATCCGGATTGAGTGCGATGCTGATACAACAAATTGGTTGAAGGAACGCGCAGGTCAGATTGATGCGGTACTCTTTGAGCAGGGTAGAGAGATTGCAAGGAAAACATTTTCCTCAGAACGCTTTGATGGAAAAGCGATAGATATATCTGCTGATAAATTTTCGCAACCCGGTCGCCACCAAATGAATCTTGCCATATACAGCAACGATACTCTTCTGCTCAATAAGGCAACACCTATCCAACTCAATGCACCTGTTGTGTCAATCACAAAGGTCAATGGTGAAGAGATCCAGGAGAAAGTGCTCACACGAACCCAGTCTTCAAACTCAATCACTCTTCAAGGGAATACAAACCTGCAAAAATATCAGGTTGCGGTGCTGATAGATGACCAGGACACCCAGGTCCAGTTCTCCCACTCACACAATGACCTGACACTGACTTTGGAGATCCCAGCAGGTTCAGAGAATGCCACAATAGACCTCTACCACCAAGGGGTACTGGTAACTCAAGACCGTCTCAGGATAGAGGAGCCACCTGAACCCACTCAACCGGTGCAACCAGCGAGCGACAACCCGCCTGGTGATACGAGTGCTATTCAACTCCCTGGTGGCTCCCAAGGGTCTACCAATACTGGCATGTCTCCTGTGGCTGGCAGTCCTGCTTCAGAACCAGCCCCGGCAACCCAAACACCTCAAACACCCCCTGGACCCCAGCAACCCCTGGATAGGCAGGTCACTCCCCATCCTGAGGCCATCCCCCAGTTTACCGGACAGGACCACATAACAACCTTCCCTGAACCCGGGCCTAACCTGCTCCCAGCTTATTATCAACAGATGGCTCCACCAAAGATACTGTTTCCAGTGAAGGAGGTTGAGGATAATCAGCGACGCGCACTCACCTTCAACGGTGTGGAACAGGAATATGGCAACAGCTTGTTGCTTCCTCAGAACAGCGCAAACGCTCATGATGTCCAACTGGTGCAGGTGTTTGTCATCATTAGCAGGCAAGGTATCGGATATGCGATCGGGCCTGCAAGTGAATTGACAAAGTACATATACACGAACCGTTTCCAATGCGAGATACGGGGAGTGATTTTGATAATATATCATGACGGTAAGGTGGGCATAAAGGTTGGAAGGGAGGAACATGCGATAAATGGGCCCATGGCGCTAGAAGAGGATATGGGTCAGCTTTGGGTTCGCATCGGGCAGACGCCTGTCCCTATGGACAAGAAATACCTGAAAGCTGCCGAGAAAAACCTTCAGGCTTTGATGCATGTCCAACAAGAGGAATCAAGAATACAGGAAGATGAAGCGCAAATGGACATCTCCCTTGCCAGTGAACTCCAGGAAGCCAAGAACCTGGGGGATTTCCTCGTTCGTCTTGAGCAGGAGCTGCAAAATACTGAACATGCCCAAGGTATCTTTACCAAGCAGCAGGCACTCACGACAGTCAAGGATAAATTGAAGAGTTTCATGGATGAACGCGTTCAGGTGCTAAAGGGCCGCATGGATGCAACTGCAAGGCTTGAGAAAGAGTACCTGAAACTCAGTGAGGAAGAGCTCTCAGAACTGTCCAGCCTGCATGTTGAGAACCATTTTGAAAGGACCGGTAACGAAAAGGTAACTCAAGAACACAATAAGGTAGCACTAAAGCACAAGCATAAGGAAAAGATCAAGGATTTCAGAACTATACTCAAAGAACTCAAGGATACATATAAGGAGCTCAAAGAACAAGAATTCCAATTGCTCGATGGTCTCACCGAGTTGCACAACCTGTTCAACAAGAAGATGGATCTTGAGAAGAAAATATCAGAGCTGAATCAGGAAGTATCAAAGCTGATCAAGACTGAAAACCAGATAATAGGGACCATGGATAAGATCGAGAGCGATGAAGAGAAACGAAGAGCAGCCCTTGAGGAACTGACAAGAGAGCTTCCTGCCCTGCATCAGATGTTTTTGAAAAGCAATGAATCACGAGCAAAATATTTCATTCAAAAAGAGGCTAATAACTTGAGGTGACACAATGTTTGAATTGATGAAAGCACAATTGTCTACACTGCTGCTGACCAAAAGACGCATGCTAAGAAAGACCTTCAGGCTCATTCGCGACCAACCCGCGCAGATGCAAAAGCTTGAAGAAGAGAAAGGAAAACTGGATACTGATATCAACACCGGTGATGTCGATGCCGTGCGTAAGGATTTTGAGCAATGGCTGAAGACCTACAAGAAAGCCGTAGAGGACAGTTTCAGGATAGAGAAATTCAATATCCTGTTTGTTGCAAAGGAAGGGACTGAGTTGAAGAATCAACAGGGTGAAGAAGATGACGTAAAACGCTTGATTCTCAAGATGCATGCCAACGATAGTGTATTTCCTGTATCATACGGCCGGCAAACGATAAACAACACCCAGGAACTGCAGGAAGTTCTCAAGCAAAAATACAGGCAGTGGACAAAGAAACTCAACGATCTCCATGAACGTGAATCCCAAAATGAAGCAAAGATAGTCAATCAACTCCTTGACCAGAGCAGGAACATGCAGCACTTGCGGGATGAAGTCTTCAATAACTTCGCAAAGTATGAGACTGAACAGGAAGTCCGCCGCATGAAGCGAGAGGTAAAGCATATCCTGAATGACATGAAGCAGGTCCACGATGACGAGAAAGAACTGGAGAAAAGTTTCCATTTCAAAAGCAAAGAAGAGATCCAGAAGCTTTTGGAAGAGTTCGACAAACTGATCAGTGATACTGACAAGGAAGTGTCTGAATCCGCACAACTGATCAAGATCCATTCGATGATCAACCTGCTTGCGATCTACGAATACTTTGAACTGGTAAACAAATACGAGAGCAACTATATCGAGAACGAGCTTATTCCGCGGCTCAAAAAGGAAGGCTACCCTGAGACCCAGGAACTCGTGAAGGAACTGCAGGGAGTGGCTAAGGAAATTAAAGAGGAAGCGACAGAGACACGCAATACAGCAACTCGCGTCCAACAGCAGAACTCATGAGACAGTATATACAGACGACAGCGGTCAGTGTTATTTTTATTTTTGCATCTTTTCTGATAGGTCCCATTCTATCACCCTATATCAAGAGCCTTGGCTATTCAGCGTTCCAGGTAAGCCTGATATTCGCTCTTTTCCCCTTGTCTGTTATCTTTATCACTCCCTTGATAGGTATTATCTCTGATCATGTGGGGAGACGTTCAATCATACGGTGCGGCATGGTCATCCAGATGTGTGCCTTCATGCTCTATGTATATGGCGCTGAAAGTGTATTTCTCCTGATGCTTGCAAGGGTACTCAACGCGATTGCTCTTACCACAGTGAGCCTCATTGGCGTCTCCAAGATAAATGATCTTCTCAGTAACAGCAGCCGCGGAAAGTATTCAGGCATCTACCTGAGTTTCCAGCGGGTGGGAACCATTGTAGCCCCTCTTATAGGGGGTATCCTTGCTGAGACCTACGCACCCGAGCTTCCCTTTCTGGTTGCGATCATAATGATTGCCACCCTCCTCTTGTTTCTTTTCCCCAACGCACGAAACAAGAAGCTTGAGTTTTCAAAGTACCACTTGAACTCATTCAGTGAGATCCGGGATTTTCTGAAGATAAAAAGGCTCCCCGGCATGGCTGCTATCGGAAGTGTCATGGCGGCAAACCATACCCTCTTTGTGGCATTCTTTCCAATCTATGTGACCGAGAACTTCGCACTGGGCTATGAGGCTGTCGGCTATGCTTGCTTTGCGTATTATCTGGGCCATATATTCCAGTTCTACTTTGGTTCTCTGGCAGACCGTATTGGCAGAAAGAAAGTGCTCCTTACAGGAACATCACTTGTGGGACTCATGTGGACATTTGTCCCGTTCCTCAATTCATTGCCGGTTCTTTTGGGTTTCCTTGCGATCGGTGGAGTTGGGCTTGGCATGTGGAATGTGAGCGCTCTGAGTATCCTCTCTGAGATCGGGGAGAAGAAGAAGCGTGAGGGTCGGACCATGTCAAGCTACACAGCCTTTTCCAAGATGGGCGCATTTACCGGGTTCATCGTATGGGGGGCAATCACAACCTTTTTAGAGTTGAAATATTTATTCATCCTCGGAGGATGCCTGGTGCTTATTGGCAGCTTCATTGTCAGGCGGTGGATCTAGATGCATATCATACCTACAAAGCGAGTAATTGAGTATGGCCTGCTCTCCGGAATTGAGTGGGATAAGTGTCTCATTCATGAAGCCATATTCCAGAGTCTCAGTGGTGAAGGCCTTGGCAACCTCAAGGGACTCAACGTGCAGTTTACCGGCAAGGCAGGGGAGGACCCAGAATATGGGATCGTATCTGCAGCGTACAACGAGGGTGCAACCATTGTGATGACAGACGCAGAATCTCCGCTCATTGCGCAGGCACGTGGAGTTCCCGTCAAGCAGCTATCAATAAACTCTCAAGAATTGGGCACGTATTTCAATCAGTCCACAATGAGTATCCATTTAAGGGAAGGACATTATCCCTATGCAAAGGATGGGGTGCCGGGTAAGTGGGAGTTCAGGAAGATCTCTGAGGGCATCGTGACCTCAGCAATGATACAGGGGCTCATACCAAAGGATGCCGCAACCGAACAGGCATCAGACTATGCTACAATACTGTACCATGACCCTTTCAGGATCATACACACAGTTCCACCCTTATCCAACACGCATGAGTTGACTGTTGTCCGGCTGACCAAAAGCCTATCCCTTGAGGATTTCCATCCATCAGGAAAGCTGGTGGATCGTATGAACAAGCAGGCTGAAGGTATGCTTATCGCTGGAGCACCGGGCATGGGTAAGACCACATTTTCCCACAGTCTCCTCTCCTATTATCATGACAAGGGGAAGGTGATAAAGACCGTGGAAGCTCCCCGTGATAGTGAACTTCCCGTGACGCAATATGCCCTCAGAAAGACGAGCCATGATGAGCTCAGGGACCTTTTGCTCCTGTCGCGTCCGGACTATACATTCTTTGATGAAATGCGAAATGACCACGACTTCAGGTTTTATGCTGATCTTCGTTTGTCAGGCATAGGATTGGTTGGCGTACTCCATGCCAAGAAACCCATTGACGCCATTCATCGATTCATAAAACGCCTGGATTTGGGAACGATTCCGCAGGTCATAGATACCGTGATATTCATTGAAGATGGCGCCATAAGAGCCGTGCTTTCTCTTCAGATGGAAGTGAGGGTCCCGGCCGGGATGAGCGAGAAGGATCTGGCGCGGCCTGTTGTCGTTGTAAACGATTTTGAGACCAATCAAGCGCTCTTTGAGATCTACAGTTACGGAGAAGAGACAGTGGTCATTCCCATACAAAGGCAGACTGTTGAGGCATCGCCTGTGCTTGCAAGAGAGATTCAGAATTATACTCTGGATTATGATATCGAGATGCTCAACAACCGGCTGGTGGTATATGTACCACGCAAGGTAAGATTTCAGCTGGTTGGAAAGAATGGTGAACGGATCGCTAAGCTGGAAGAAAGTACCGGTTATCCGATAGATATAAAGGAAAAGGTAGAGCAAAATATAACCTCCCGTGAGCGGGTGGCGTATTCTGTCTCTGTCACCAGCAACGCTATCCAGTTCGATGTGGATTCAGGAGGGAACATTGATTTCTATATTGATGATGAATACGTGCTGACCGCCCATGCGAGCAAGAAGGGACAGGTGAAGGTACGAAAAGACAATATACATGGAGACCGCATCATCGCTGCGATAAAGGCCGGCAGGAAACTGGCCCTCTATACCCGAGGAGAAAAATGATTGATACAAAAGAATTTGAAGATATGCGAAAGGAACTTGAAAAGGCAGATGAAGACCGTGAAGAGACCATCAGGACATCACGGGATATAATAAAGCTTTCAAAACAAGCGATATATGCGACCCACCGTGGGCAATCTGCCGATGAGCTCATCAGCGGGATGCAGGATAAACTTGCTCAGCTTGAAGATATTCCCATGGCCCGGACTGCCCGGCAGGAATACGTGGAAGCGTATGCATACCTGCATTTCATGAAAGAGAATAATCTGATCACCAAAGAAAAGACAGGCGTTGACACAGAATCGTATCTGTTGGGGCTCTGCGATCTTACTGGTGAATTGGTCAGGAAAGCTGTCAATGAAGTGATAAACAAGAACACTGAGGTGGTTTATACCATAAAGGATCTTGTCTCACAGATTTATGCAGAGATGCTCAAATTTGACCTTCGCAATTCAGAGCTACGCAAGAAATCAGATTCCATCAAATGGAACCTGTCAAAGGTTGAGGATATAATCTATAATCTTGAGCTGCGCAGCAGATGAACACCGATAAAGATTATGGCTATCCCTGCAAGGAACGGGAGATAGGATACTGAAGGCGCCTCAAGTGTAGCCTCTTTCGTATCTTTTTTCTCTATGATGATTGGTGTGTGCTGTTCAAGTGCTGTGAAGTTCTTGGATTCCACATCAGAAGCAAGCGTGCGTATCTCAAATTCATTCTCTGGACTGTTTGGTCGCTCGCTTTCTGTCTGAGTTTCACGGGTTTGCGGCTCACTGGCACCGACCCGGTAGTGCTGCCAGGCCTGAAGGGAGAAGCTCTCATCGATCCATACCTCCTGGCGAAGCACAATCAATCTGATTGTGTGGTCTCTTTGCGAATCAGGAACTGTCACAGTCGCAACAAAGACAGAGCCTTCACTGGTGTTTTGTATATTGGCCTTGCTGCCAAGGCAGGTATCACACGTGACCGTCACATTTGTGATTGGCTCGTCACTCAGTCCCCAGAGGCTGATTGGTGCATACCCTACTGCCTGCACCAGCAGTGCAGCAAAGAGGAGAAGAAACAGTTGCCTCATGTCCACACCTCCGTTGTATTGTGGGTGATTTTGATATAATATGCATCAAAAGGATTGATCTCTGTAAAGGAGACAATTGGGATATACCCTCCCATACCATCATTGATGATGATGAACGGCGAATAGTACAGTTTGTTAGTGTTGTCATAGGCATACACACGATCAAGCTCATCATACATTTGGTCAAAGACCTCAGTCACCGAATTGTTTTCCATCATATGAAAACCTCCCAGGGTAAAAGACATGGTAAGATTCTTTTCAGTACGGTTCACAAGGGCACCAGCCATTGGAAGGGTTGTATTGTCCTTCACATTGATCCAGTATCCGTCCTGGGGCCTGAAACTTTTGATGTTATCAATGGCGATATAGTCTGTACCGGTATCGATGAGAAAGAATACCTCAAATATCTTATTCTCATTATCATACCAGTATGATCGTTCAAGTGCAGGGTAGATTGGCTCCAGGACAGATTGGAAACTGGTGTTCTCAGGGATGAATGGCACTGATACCAGGTTGAATCCATTATTATTGATGTAACTCAGGTCTATTTGCGTGCTTCCGACGATACGAGATGTGCATTTCAGATGATCAAAGATAGCCTTGGTCCGGTAGAGGGATGTGTCATTATGGAGCCCAAGTGTATGGTTCATATCAGAGGTGTTCACAAGGTGAGAGAAACTCCCAGGGTCTCGCCCTGATTCCAGTTCATAGTGGGTTACGCCAGGGATCTGATTCCAGTGCAACAGTACCTCAGAGTGATTGTTCACCAGCCGTGCGCTCAGATTGATATCAAAGGAATCACAGGTGATCACAGTCACATTGTTTCTGGCAGAGAGATAATATGTCTCTGAGCCCCGAATCGGCAAAAACAATTGGAAGTCCCACGGTCGCATATCAAACCCGACCCCATCCACTGTCTTGGTCACAAACACCGGGGTTCCCCCATCAGAGAAGAGGGCTGTGCGGTAGACACCGGTTTCAGAGTTTGTCACAACCGAGACAGTCTCCATGATATAAGTAAGAGAGATATTTGCGCGTTCTGTAAAGGTATTGCTGCCAGATTGAGGTCCTGAGGCTTCAACTCCCAGATAGGTATCGATGAGTGAGGCATTGGCCGGAACCAAGTTTGAGAAGTTGACATCTTTTTTCGTGGAAGCAATGATGAGATGCTCCTGCTCGGGATTGAATGAAGGGATGTTTCGCTGGAGCAGACTGCCAGTACCAATGGTCACGTTGGTGGAGCCTGAAGAGCTCATGTTTCCATAGACCATACCCCAGCTCACGTCAGAGAAAGGTGAGGTTACATTCACTTCAGTACTTGCACCTCCCTCTGCCACAATCCGGCCAGTAGGATGTTGGATGATTCCCACAAACAAGAAAAAAAGGCCGAGATTGAGAAGGAGTAGTAAGAAGAAGATATGCTCAATACCCCATTCCCTGATCATACGCTAAAACCTGCTTATCTATTATTTATAATTACCGTTAAATACTTAAAGAAAAAACACACCAATAGGGAAAAAGGAGGACTCATGAGGAAATCTCTCGTCGTGCTGGTGATTGTATTGGCTTTTC
>JBNJGT010000019.1:0-25393 GCA_051819765.1 Nanobdellota archaeon | reverse complement strand
AAATTTTGCAAAATCTTATATAGGTTCTAATCCATGCCATAGATATGGTACAAAAAGTTTCCCTTGAGGTCTTCAGTTCCCTGATCGGATTACGGTTAGTGGATTCACAATGTCAGGAAAAGGAATTGCACCGGTTAATGCATCAGCTGCATGCTGGGGATTTCAGCTGTCTGCCGCAGTTTGAGGAAGTTGTGGACAAATTGCTCAATGATATCCTTGAGAGTGTCAAGGCCTTTGCACAGAAGGACGAAGAGCAGAAAGTGGAAATCCTCCAGGAGATGATAAGCACCTTTTTGATGTCCCATCTCCTTGATAAGAAAACTGCATCCCATATTCGCCATGAGTTCGAGCAGGATCTTGCGGTGCTTATCCGCAATATCCGTAAAGAGACCTGCGAAGAGGAGCAGTTGGTGCATGACAAACGACCCATCGCTTGGATCTTAAAAAACAAGCTGTTTCCAACCTCAGCGCTGCATATATCATCAGAAGAGATTGCCCTAGAGGAATCGGAAAAAAGATTATATGAGGAGATCAACTCTTTGGATGTCACCAGTTCTGAGCTAAAGGATAAGCTACTAAAGTTGGGCGGGCTCTTGTTACGTGAGTTCCAGGCAATCCTCGATATGGCAGTGGGTGTCGAGCTGGAGGAAAGCGATCTGATTCATGAAATCTCAGTGCTCATGAAAACGGCACCTACGGATGCACAGCCCACGTTGCACAAGATAAAGGAAAAAATCCAGCGGCACCTTCGCCAGGATATCCAACAGGAGAAAACACTGTATTCCCGGATCAAGGGGGTACAAGATAATATGGGAAACCTTTAAAAATCCCGCACCTTTTCCCTCATGCTATCCTGCCGAGGTGGCACAACATGGTACTGCGCAGGATTGCTAAGGGCTGGTGTCCTTAAGATACCGTGCAGTGCAGACATCCTGTGACCTTCGGGTCTTCTGGGTTCAAATCCCAGCCTCGGCGTCCCATATTTCTGTCCAGTGGCTCCGCCAGATCTTCTCCATCAAATGGGCATCACAGACCCCTGCGGGCGAATCAATAGACCCCACGCTCATAGTGACCCCGAGTATACCCCTTTGCTTTGTACGTGACAGGCTTATTGTCTAATATATCCCGATATAGCTTTATTTTCGCAGGGTCGTCAACCCGAAAGTATTTGATGCCATACCGGACCAGATCAGCAATCTTCTCAAAAAGGCCAAGAGGTTTATTGTTCAACAGGCACCCCCTATCTACCTTGAAATGACGGCCCATATCATCAATAAGTTCAGGTGCCCTTAGGGGTTCTTTCATGAACATGAGTGGTACCGGCCCATGAGCAAAAACTATGAAATTCTTATTCTCAAGATCCCTCAACTCCTCAGAAGTGAGCTCCAGTGACATAACCGGTATCCCCATCTCCTGATAGCACCCGACAGCGATATCATTGGAACAATTCAAGTGAAAATCAATGTGTTTAGGATACGGCAGATCAAGAAAGGCCCGATTAGAAACCAACACCCCATCCGGGTCCAGGCGATTGATCTCTCGTCTCACCTGCTCAGCCTGACTAGTCGAGACGATGACCGGTGTTTGTACAAAGACTGGTTTTCCAAGTGATGTTGCTTTTGCATAAAGAGCAGGGGGAACATACAGGATATCTGCATCCTGTGCCTTGCCAAGGTGCTTTTCCGTACCGACGGAGCAAAAGAGGGATGGCTTATCCCGATTTATCGTCTTTGGCAGTCGAAGAGACTGAGGAGTCGCACAAGAAACAGCTTTTTTGGGAACTGCCCCTAGCATGACCTCCTTATGCGTTGATGTCTTATAGACAGGGGTATAGTCTTCTCCTTCAAGTACAATGATATCTCCTTCTTTTGCGTGCTGTACGATGCCCTTTTCAGTCCTGATATCTTTGATCGCAAAGCCTTCACGTTCATCTCTCCAGAGAGCTATCCCATCCCCTACACTGAGCTCATGCCTGAGTCTGAGTCTATTTTCCTTCAGTTTTCCCAGATAAAGCCCTTTATTTGTTGTTGATTTCGGATTGGTGATACTATCCTCAAACATGAACCCTTCAGTGAAGTCACGATTGAACGCAAGCTTGAGGTCTTCTAGGTCCTGGTGGCGGACATGAAACTGACCCTCATAATACTGATCAATATATTTCCGATAGATCCGGGCAACGGTTCCAACATACTTGTGATTTCGCAGACGACCCTCCACCTTAAGGCTTGCCACACCCGCCTCAATGAGGTCCGGCAACCGTTCGAGGAGGCACAAATCCTTCGTGCTCAGAACATACCTATTGTTATAGCGTTTCCGACACGGTTGAGCACAAAGCCCGCGGTTCCCTGAACGTCCCCCAACAAGAGAAGAGAACAGACACTGCCCACTGTATGAGATACACAGTGCCCCATGCACAAAGACTTCAGTCTCAATAACCTGAGTGAACCCCTTGACCTCATCCAGTGTCAGTTCCCGTGGCAGGATTATCCGGTCTGCGCCCGAAGGGATACCCTGAGTTGCAGTGATGGTTGCCTGGGTAGAGATATGGATTGATGTATCCACATGCTTACGTATCAATGGAATGAGACAAGGGTCCTGGATGATCAAGGCATCAGCGTCAGAAGCGTGTCTGATGAGTCCCAGAAAATCTGGGAGCTCACTGTTCTTGATAAGCGTGTTCACGGCAAGATAGGCTTTCACATTATGCCGATGGCAATACTCGATGACCGTGCGAGGGTTTTCAAAGTTCTGGGCCTTTCGTCTGGCATTGAACTGGCCTGCCCCAAAGTAGACCGCGTCAGCCCCATTTGCCACAGCTGCCCGCAAACTGAGTTCATCACCCGCAGGGAGGAGAAGTTCTACTCGCATAGTGACCCGAGTTTACCTGTCATTTATCTTTTTTTAGGAAATAATTATAAATGATTTCCCCTCTATTGAAAGCATGAAGTATCTGTTGATTCCGCTTATCGTATTGCTTAGCATGCAAGCCACCGCTGAATTCTACTCATCAGAGACCCTCACCATGGACCTCACCATCTCAACAGACATACAAGTCCTGCCCCGCTCTCCTGATTACCACTTGGACAATCTCATTGTCAATCTGAGCTATGTGCCACAGGATTCTGAGACTCAAAAGATCGTTTCCATGAGCACTAACCCCAAAGCTAAGATACAAGACGGCAATGCCGTATATACCATCACCGACATTTCCAAAAAGCAGCCGATCGACCTGAAAGCCCGAGTCAGAGCAACCAACCATTTCCAGCCACTGCAGGATACAATCCCCTTTCCCCTTGACACCGGCATGCAAGACTACCTTAAGCCTCAGGAAACAATTGACCGCAACCCTGAGATCGTCGCCCAGGCCTCAAAGATTGTCTCAGGAGAGGATGATCTGTACTCAGCCGTGTACCTCCTGGGGGTATGGGTACGGAAAAATATCAATTACTCACTCAGTTCCTTTACGGTAGAAGCCTCTAAACCAGCCTCATGGGTACTTGAGAACCGTTATGGAGTATGCGACGAACTGACCTCATTATTCATCGCCATGTGCCGCAGCGTTGGGATTCCGGCCCGCTTTGTAAGCGGCGTTGCATATACCAATTATCTGGACCTCAACCAATGGGGGCCCCATGCCTGGGCAGAAGTATATTTCCCAGAATATGGGTGGATTCCCTTCGATGTCACATACGGACAATTCGGCCACCTCGATTCTACCCATGTGGCATTGAAACGCAGCCATGATGCCGGAGACTCCTCCATCACCTACACATGGAAAGGCCGGGATGTAGATATCGATGTTTCCAAACTGAATGTGGACACGCAACTCATCAAGACAGGGTCCCCCCTCAAACCAGTTGTTGACCTTGCAGTTGAACCCCTCAGAGAAGAGGTAGGATTCGGATCATATAACCTAGCCAAAGTGACTGTCAAGAACACAAAGCCATACTACCTCATTGCAACCATCCAGTTCGGCCAAGTCCATGACATCAATCTCCTGGATGCGCCCATGCGCTTTGTACTGCTAAAGCCTCATGAAGAACAGGACCTATATTGGCGCCTCAAGGTAAAGGATGACCTGGATGAAGACTATATCTACACAGTCCCCTTGCTGGCCCGAACCCTTCGCAACCAGACCGCCCACAATTCATTCATAGCACAGGAGAACAGCCCCTCCTATTCCTATGAACAGATGGAACAACTCTATTCCGGCCTGTCCTTTGAAGAGCACTCTACCGAAGACAAGAAGATCGACCTCTCGTGCCAGCCAGTGGGAGAAGTCCCGCTTACCGGGGGAAATGTGACGTGCAGCGTGAAAAATACAGGGAACACCTATCTTTCTGATATCCAAGTGTGCCTGGATTCCTGTGAAACCCTGAATCTGGGGATATCCCAACGCAAGCACATCTCGTTTGCGCTCCCCATGTCAGTGGGTGCCCAAGAAGCAATAATAAAGCTTGAACACCCTGACCTATCAGATCGTGAGATCGTATCCTACCGTGTGTACGATGACCCCGCTGTTGAATTCGTGAACGTGTCGGTCCCTGACCAGATTGGATACAATGAAGAGTTTGCTGTATCAGTGACTGTCAAAAAGGATTCCTACACTGTCCCAAAGAACGTGCGTATGTCATTCCACCGGAAAGATGGTGACCAATTATCAGAGATGACAACAGGGCGATTGAACCAGACCTACAAATTCAGGCTCAGGATGAAAGGAAAAGATCTGCTTTCAGACAACGAGACATTCTATGCCCAAATACGCTATGAAGGAAAAAATGGGACAGTCTATAAAAAGAAGGTATCCTATAACGTTACTCTGAGCGACATATCATGGTGGCAGCGCTTTATGCTGTTTTTGAATAGGATCAATTCCTGGGTCATCTGAGAACACAACAACCACCCAAGAGCCCGCATTCCAAAAACGCAGTCATGGAGCTCAGCGGCCCGCTAAGAAAGGCACGACTCAAAATTGCTTACACAGTGAGATCACCGGATTTCAAAAAAGGTGAATATGCGACGAATAAGCAATCACAACAGTCCCATGATTTGAGAGCCTACCTCTGCTCAAGAGTTATCAACACAAACCATAAAGCGTATCTACAGGCAGAGGGATTCGCAATAATGGGATAAACCTTAAAATGATTTTTCAACTGGACGTCACAGAGTTTTTCGAAGAAATGACCTGCATCAGCGCAGGCCAGCCAGCTCATATACGGTGAAAGGGGTCCCCTTACGGGTCACCTCTTTTAATAAAGAAACGAGGCCGCAGTCCATGCTAACGGAATTCCTCGAAAAACTGGAAGTCACAGAAAACTTTAAAAAAGGATTCCCATTTTTCCATGCTACACGGGCCCGTAGCTTAGCCTGGTGGAGTGCTCGACTGATAATGTCTTTCATCAGAGATCGAGTGGTCCGGAGTTCAAATCTCCGCGGGCCCACCTCATTTCTCAGAATTCAACGAATAATCAGATGGTCAGATTTACCGAAACGGCTTCTGATCCGCTCCATACCCTCAGCCATCTTCACACGACCGTACTTTTCAGCATGGGTCCAATCATCCTCTGAAACCACCGGTCCGCAGGTATAGAGGTGGTATGCCTCAGCAAAGTTCTTGACAGGAAATGCCACCACATGGTCCTCCAAGGTAAAGGGATCAAAGATACAATCATGCCACAGGTCTTTGAGGTTCTCCCGGGGAAACAGGAAATAAGTCATATCCCCCGTCCGCTCGCGGATCCGTTTGGGTACCATACCCTTGAGATATGCACCACCGATAAGGCCCGAATCCCCTTGCTCTGGATAGATCGCCCCAGTGATGAAGCGGTTCTTATAGACCGGCTCATCCGCAAGCGCTGAAAAAAGGCTGATGGTGATAGCCATTGAAGCCGACGGACCATCGATCTCATCCCAGGAGTCCCGGAAATGAGTCCTGACCTTCCAATCCAACTGGGATTCGCTGAAGATCTCGCCTAACCCAACATCAGAAAGTTGCCTGAGCATGAAATCCTGAGCAAGCTCAAACCCCTTGTAGGTAGACTTTCCAGTCATGGCACTCAACCCGTCCACCAGCTCAAAGTGGCGCATCCCGGTCTGAGGTTTCGGTCCGCATCCCGGACGAAAATAAGAATTCACCTTCACGACACCCGCATAGGAACCAGCAAGCGCAAGGCCATGAACGTTTCCCACCTGGGCGGCAGGAAGCTCGGCATAATACTCCAGCTCAGAATCAATGAGCCGGAATATGTCCGGAGGGATATCCTCCCTGAGCCGTTCTTTCATAAGCTGAGGAGTGATCCGTGAGTGACCCTTTGACAGGGTATAGGCAGCGATATCCTCAACCTGCTGGGACAAGAAACGGTATCGCAAGCTGATGCTGTTATCCATGGCGATGGTGCTCTGCAGGAGCATGTTACAGGCCTCAGGCGACATCTGCACTCGCTTTGCGTTATGCTCATTGCACCGCTTCAGCGCATCCTGGATGACAGCCAGGGAACCCTGACGTGCTTCAACGGTGTTCTCCACTGCATCCGGGACATAGACCGTCTTTATCCGCTCCCTGAGCGCAGCCTCATCGCGCATGAACAACCCATCCCGCTGTAGGAAAGGATCATTATTGTCACAGGAAAGGATTATCCGTGGCGCCTCGAGCTCATAAGCCACCCCTTCATGCTGCATGGTCAGTATCCCGGTCTGCAGATATTCCAGAAACTGCTCTTTCGAACCAAGCCCTTTTGAGTCATCAGTGATATGCTTGATGAAGGAACCGAAGGAATCCTTGAAGAGCAGGATGCTTGACTGGAAAAAGTTGCCCAAGGCTTTCACCCGTTGGTGTGGTGCCAGGATGACATCATCCTTTTCACTATAGAAACTAGCAAACACTGTTGCGGTATCAGGATCAGTGATCTTTGTCCAGGTGACCCCTTTAGAAGTGGTCGAATAGTCATAGACAGCCCGCGGTTCGAAGATCTCCTCCACCGGCAGATCCACATCACCATGGGGAAGTACGAATGATGGTGTTTCAACAAAGTGAGGTTTTTTCTCATCTGTCTCTTTCTTCTTCCCGTCCTTTTTCTCTGCCGTTTTCTCATCAGCTTTCTTGCGCCTGCCGTAATTGAATTCAGGATCCTGTTCAGCGTTCTCCACTTCAGTGAGAAGCTGAGAGAAACAATTCTTGACCAGACGCTTCTCACGTTTGAAATAGGCAACAACACCAGTCATCCAGTCACGCAACCCCGGCGAACACTGTTCCTTGAGGGTTTCCTTAAGAAGTGAATCAAGCCCAGTATAGAAATGATCCAGTGTTTTCGTACTGACCTCACCATCGGGAACATATTTTCGAACCCCGCTCTGGAAATGGCTGATGATATCACGGGTATTCCGTATTGTACCCGCCTGATATTTTTCTCTCACCGGATGCAGCCGTTTTTCATTGTAATCCCTGAGGATATCCCAAAAAAGTGATTTATTATCCCCTCCTCCCTTGATATCCACATGGACCATGTCATAGACCAATTGCTGAAATTGTTCCATATTACCTTCAGTGATATAACAATCCGCAAGACCCCGTTCAATATCATCTTTAGTGACATGAGTCCGTTTAGGCGCAATCCCCGCATCCTCCATAAACGTCTTGTAATTGAAATCCCGGTGATGCAAAAAATCCCAGGTGGCCTTGAGTCCACCACCTTCACCCTCAAACGTAACCAGTGCGCACACACTGCTATCCGAAATCTCATGGTCAGGTAAGCGTTTCAGAAGCTGGTCTACCTTACCATACAGCCCCTCATAGAAACCAGTCAGGCGGGAGGTCACGTACCGTTCGAATTGCCGAAGAGTCATGCTTGAACAAAGCCTATCCCGATTGTATTCCGCATAGGAATTGAGCAGATCAGCAACAGAATAACAGAACCCCTCGGCGATATCCTCATCCCGGATTGCCACATCTTCATTTGTGTACGATAACGGTTTGACATGCAGGGGATTCTCAAGATTAGGCAGGAAAAGATACTGGCGATGTTCATACCTCTCAGCAGTATCAAGCACCTGCTCAAGAAGAGCGGCAGTGTCAGGTGCCTGCTTTCGCAATTGGGTCATCCGCCGTTTCTTTGTGAGAATGTCGATGATATAATCAAGTATCAGTGACTTGCCGATGCCTGGGCTACCCACCATGGCAACATACGGATAGCCAGTTGTGAGCACGCGCGCCACATCATACATGGCCTTGTCCTGGTTCTGGATTCCGATTCCACGCTTTTTCTTTGAGCTGCGGATCTCATCAGTATAGTCAGTGACATGCACACCTGTGGTAGAATCAGCCTTTATCCCGGGAGAGAGAATAACATCACTCAGTTCCATGGAACCGCAAATAAGTGCAGGATATATAAGGATTTCTCTACTCTAGAATGATAAATTAGCCAAGCCCCATGCTCCCGGCAAACATCTTTGTCGCAATAAGTGGCACGATCCAGCTGAGCACCGCCCCGATCCAGATCATGGCAATGAAGTCAAACAACATGGCAAACCGGTTGCCCCCATCCACGATCTTGATGACAAGCGCCGAAACAAAGGAATGCAAAAGGACAGTCAAACCAAGATAGATACCCAGTTTTGCCGCGTCAACCTCCGGCATGGAAGGGATTATCGACGAGATCAGACCGGACATTGACCCCTGGGCAAGGCTGTCTCCCCACGCCTCTGAGAACATTTCCGTAAGTAGATTGGTTATAGAGACAGAGATATAGACAGTAGCGATAAAACCGATCAGGGCTCCATACAAGGCACCCTTCAAGGACGATGCCTGCTGTTGGCGAAGTTTGCGAAGAGAGATGAGGTCCTGGAAATTATCGCTGATCATCTCCCCGATCTTCTGTGCGTGCCCGCCAAGATAGATGGATTCATGGAATATAGTGATGAACCGGCTGATAAGTTTTGACCCTGACTCACCGGCAAAGTAATACCAGCTTTTCAGCTTGTCAGACCCGATTTTCAACCGTTTGTACAGATTGCTCACAATGTCCTGCAGGATACCGAAATCATGCACCTGCAAGGCCTCAAGGCTTGAAGGCACACCCCCCTGCCGGGCATAGATGGTCGCCCCAAGCGCCCGGATGAAAGAAGGAAACTCCTTATCCCGTTTGAACACAGCGTTTTCAACCTGTACCGCAAGGATCCCCAGATACATCAGAGGAGTGATTGCGATAGCGATATTGAAAAGGAAACTCAGCCAGTTCATGTAGAAGAGAAATGCGGCGAGATTTAGGGAAATGGGAATCAGGATCATGCTCCACTTGCGAAGCTTCTTCGTCCCCTCATCCTTTATCTTCATATTATGGCAAAGGTCGTCATTCGGGATGAACACATTGACGAACACCAAAAGGCACATATCGATGAAGAAGAGGATCACCAGTGACCATTGGATAGCAACCACTATCGAGACTCCCATGAGAAGAGGCAACAACAAAGCAGTACTGATCCCAAAGGCAAGTGAGATAGTGACAGCGATGAATGCCTCACGCAGCATTCCGATATTATTGAGAGATTCCTTGTACATCGTCGAGTAATCATCCAATACAGCACTTTGCTCATCCCGCATGAAGGTCTCAAGATCCTGACCGAAATCAAGGGCTGCCGCAAACCGATCCAAAAAATCCGCAAAGATACGGGAAGGGGAGAAATGACCCATCTTCCGGGCAGTCTGGGCAAAGCCCAAATTCCATGACTTAGCAAAATACAGGATTTTTCCCGAGATCTTTGAGATCTCACCATAATCCGTATTCTCTGCAAGCTTAGAAAAGAATGTCTTCCGATCAAGGTCAATAGTGGAGATGGTCCCGCAATACGTGATGAACAGATGGATATTCTCATTGATATTGACACGTTTTCGCTCATACAGCATGTAAGGGATCAGAAAGATGCTCACAAATCCCAAAAATAAAAAGACATACGCAACATAAAACGGAAGTGGCAGGAACAAGAGAATGGCAAAAAAAAGTGCAAGGGAAAGGACAAGCAACGGAAACACTACCTTTAATGCAAATTCAGTTATGGATTTGAATCCTGCTCTGGTGATATATTGCTCCATGATCAATCAAGCTCAAAGGGAAGAGACCCCACACCTCCGATGGAAAACTTTTTGATGATATCAAAGACTTTGTAATAATTGAGAATCTTCATATCAACAATCTTCTGGATGATCTTCTGGCGCAGTTCAAGCTCTTCATAGATCTCTTTTGGATCCTGGTATCCCAGTTGCGCAGCGATCTTTTTCTCAAGGATATAGCTGTTATAATACCCAGTGAACCGGTGCTCATCCTTTTTTGAGTCCCATAAAAAGACCTTCCGGGTGATCACCTTGTTCTCTGCATCATAATACCGCTCAATCTCAGAGATTGAAGTCACCCGCCGCACCAACCGGTTATTAACCGTGACTGCCTGCTGGATCAGCACAACGTTGAGGTTATCGATGAAAGCGATTGGGACATTGATGGGATGCCCTGTCAGACGCTGGATCATCGAGTGCACCGAACCCGCGTGGAAGGTAGACAAGCATGGGTGACCGGTCTGCATCGCCTGGAACGCGATGTTTCCTTCCTCACCCCGGATCTCCCCCACGATGATATAGTTCGGACGGGACCGCAGGGCTGCAATCAACAAAGTGAACAACGTAACATCCGAATCCTTCCCAGCCTCCCGCGTCACAAGGTGCTGCCAGATATCATGAGGCATGGTGACCTCTGCCGTGTTCTCTACCGTGTAGATCTTCGCGTCAGGCTTGATGAACGCGCACATGGCGTTAAGCGTAGTCGTCTTACCAGATGCCGTCTCCCCGCACACGAAGATGTTCATCCCATTCTCCAGACACAGCCACAAGTAAGCAGCAATCTGGGGTGTCAATGTCTGATAATACACAATGTCAGCAATGCTCACTGGAACATCAGCGAACTTCCTGATCGTAAAACTGGATCCCTCCCGGGATATCTCCCGTCCATAGATATAGTTAACCCTGGATCCATCAGGCATGATCGCGTCCACAACAGGCCGTGAATCACTCACTGGTCGCTCAACCCGCTCAGACGCATCAAGGATATACTTGTCAAGTTCACTGTCAGTGAGAAATTTCAAGCTCATCCGCACAACACCAAAGATCTTGTGCACCGCTGCAAGATTACCCACACCAACACAATGGATATCTTCCAGATACGGATCCTTGAACAATGGCTCAAGCTTTGAGAATCCCACCCGTTCACGCAGTATGTGATAGCGCAGCATGCGGTACTGTTCCTGCGTCACCGGGATCTTGGATCCAAGGTTGACCCCAAAGAGCCGCTTGGTATGGCCCACATCAACTGATTTATCCAACAGGTCCGTAAGCAACGGCTTGATGTCAGTAGTATGATCAGGCGTCGGCAACTGAGAAGCAAGATCGATCATCCGATCCAGCACCTGTTCATACAGCCTCTTGCTTTCATCATCAAACTCAGGCTCGATTGCAATATACTGGTAGGCTTCCCCGGGAAATTTCAGGATATGGATGAAAAGCAGATCATCAACCGGATAGATGAGATTTGCACCCTCCTTTTCCACCTGGTTCATGAACTCTTCCCGGTAGTACTTGAAGAAATCAAAATCAAGATAATAGTTTGGCTGACTGAGGGAAGCCGTTATCTCTTCCACATACTTTCGAAAATGAGGATAATTTCGCTGAGCGCTCTCAAATGTCTTTTGCTCATCAGTTATCTTTCCTCGCATGGCAAACCTCTTTTAATCAAGGGAAGCAATCTCGATTGCAAGACCTTTCCCCGGTTCCACCCTAAAAGGGATATTGGGTTGGAATTCACCCTGCGGTCTCTTGAATCGGACAATGTTTATCACCCGAACCACGTTCCCTGCAAAAGAGCGGATGGCAAGATTTATGAATATATCGGAAACAGACTTAAGAAGCGAAAGCATGGTCTCATTCAGGTGATTTGGATCCACCATGAATATGATGGTTTTCCCAAGAGAGGTCATCCGCTTAAGCATGTTGATAAGATTATAACATTCATTTTGGGTGATGCTGTCACGGATCATGAGAAAAGACAACGTATCAAAGATGATGATATCTTTCTCGAAGATCTCTTTGGTCTTCAACAACCGTGACATGAAATCATCTGAGGGAGTGGTGCTTCCCATCACTGGAAACATGGGGATAAACAGGACTCTGCCATTGAGCAGATCATACTTGATATCATAATCCATCGATTCCATCTGTTCCACAAAAGAGATGGTATTGAGTTCAGAACTGATATAGCTTACCGTCGCCTTATTCCTGATAAAACTATACAGCAATCGCTGTGCAAGAATGCTCTTCCCGGCACCATCCTCACCCACAGCCAAGAACAAGGATTTCTTTGGTATCCCCCCTCCCAGGTTCATGGAGAGTTCATCACGATGAAGATCAATATTATGGTAATATGCCTGAGCTTCACGCTCCTTGTCCTCGAGATACTCTTGACTGACAACCATCCTATATTGTGATCAGTTCCTCCGTCTTGGTCCCGTACTGGGTTGCTATGGCAACATAATGATGCGTATCATTATCAAGGGGCTTTCCGATCTTCACCTCCAAAAGCTCCCGAGGGTCAAACAGACCTGAATTTCTGGTATCAGTGGAGGGTTGTACCTGGATTGAACGGTTTGCTGCATTGCGCGGGACAAAAAAATTATCAACATATACATCAATATACTCCGGATCGAGCACAGTGTCTCCCGTATTCTTCACACTGACCACGATCTCTTCACTGACATTATCATATACTGCAGATTCTATAGTGATATCCGTAAGGATTGAGTTCGAGATCTCGTCCGAGCGTACATTGAGCGACGTTACTGAAGAATCGATAGTGGATTTGAACACCCCTAATACCGCAGTAGCAAGTATCAAAACAGAGATGAACATCACGATGTTTGCAACAATTGTCCCGAAACCCATTTCAGTATACCTTCCCGTATATTAAGAGTGCTTTATGTAATCTGTTATATCATAGATATCGTACTGCGAGATATATAAATATTTCGATTTTTCAGTTTTTCGGGATTACCGAAAAAATAAAAACATTAATATAGGTCCGTACATAAGCACCAGCCATGGAAATATGCGTGTATTACCACGAGAAAACTCAAAAGATTATCGAGATTCTTCCAACCAACATTCCGCCAGAACTCAAATACCAGATAGAAAAAGCATGGACGCAAGACATCCCCCGAAAGATTCTCATAACCCTCTCCGGCACTGACATGTACAATGCCACCACTCTCAAAAAAACCATTGGCCATTCCTCTTCCACCATCCACGAAAACCTCAAGCGCCTTGAAGAGGCAGACCTCATCCAGACCAAAGTCATTTATGAAGGAAACAAGCAACGGGTCATCAGATCCAATGTGCTCTGCATCACCCGCAATACTAAACAACGCTCGAGGCTCCAAAAGTTCTTTCAGGGCCTGTGGGTAGATTCCAAAAAGACAAAAAGGATTATAGAATTTCTCAACAAGAATCCAACCAAGTACTTCACGACTGAAGAGATCGCAGTAAAGACCCAGATACCGATTGATGAAGTGGAACTTCTCCTAAGCAATTGGGACTCCCAGATCACCAGGGGGTTAAGCGATTTTCTCAAAGAGACTCCCTTCGAAAAGAAAGTCCTCTACAGAGGCAAAAAATCGAAAGAAATTTAAACCCATATTCACAGATTTCTATAAATAATGGACATAAGAGAAAAAAGCCCAAAACAACTAATAAGACATACAAAACTGAAAATACCTTAAAAAAATAAAATAATAGAAAAAAAGTGAAAATTTCATGAAATAATGAAAAGATTGACCAGCCTAAAGACGCTATCCATTCTCCACAGTATTTTGCAGAATCCTTCATTCACCCAAACAGGCATCGCCAGGGAAACACAGGTCTCAATCGGCAGGGTCAATGGCATAACCAAATGGCTCCTACAAAAAGGAATGATCAAAAAAGAGACGGGCAGCTACCTTCTCATCGCACCCAACAAAATAATCACCCACATCGCCGCCCAACACACACTCACACAAAACAGGGTATTCGAGATAAACAGGCCCAAACCGGAAACAAAGGAATTGCTCATCAAGACAACGGCAGTGTGCCTGCATACAGCCCTCGAAGAACATGAAAAAAAAGAGATCTCAAATGACCTATACGCCTATGTGAATCAAAAGATCATAGATGTACTGAACAAAGAAGAGCGTGGCACCACACGAATAATCCTCTACGACCCCCCTACCCCTTTACCCACAAGAGAAGTGACATCCCAAATCCAGACAATCATAGACCTTCATATCACTGAAGAACATCAACTGACAAGAGAGTTAAGCCTGAAGCTATGGAACACACTACAATGAAAGGAATCGCATTCATAGTAATGATTGCTGTCTTAAGCTTAGCAGCAGCAGGAGCTGATATCAGCGTGAGCGTCCAGATCAACACAACTGGCCATGGGGGAGATGATTGTTTTGTTGAGGCAGAGCTATTATACCCCAATGGAACCCTAATCAACTACCAATCAGGCACCTCCACCCCAGTCACACCCACATTAGGGGTCACAGTATTATCATTCTCAGAGGTTGTTGATGATGATGAGGATTACATAATCAGGACCAGGGCATCCGCCAATGCAGGGATAGGAACACAAGCCCTGCCTATGAATACTACCACCCACACACCGTTTGCCATGACCCCGACTCCGCATTCAGTGACTATCCGTCGGAACATGGAGTATGTGGTCTCCCTTATCGCCCCAGCGAACAACAGCATACAACCGAATAGCACAACCTTCACCTGGGATTTCACCTACGATACCGGTGAGACAAACCTTCATCGCCTCATAATTGACGACAATCCAGACTTTTCAAGTCCCATCCTGAATGCGACCTACACTCAAGCAAATCATACCCTGACCGCCTCAGAAGCTCTCTCAGACGACACCTACTATTGGAAGGTAGAGATCCATGACCCCTATAATACCCCCACACGCGTGACTGAATCCAGGGTACGGACGTTTCAGGTGAACGAAGGATCCGTCACCCTATCCAACTTCACACCAACGACGCAATGGTTCAACACAACCCAGACAATCCAGTTTGATTCATCACTAGCAGCAGAATGCAGATACGCGACCACCAACAACACTAACTTTGATGCAAAGACACCATTGGACACCACCGGAGGGACCACACACTCAGCAACCATCCCATTCTACCAAGAAGGTGCGAACACGTTCTACTTCCAGTGCAATAACTCAATCAATGGGATCAGTGGAAATGACAAGACCCATGTCCTGAACTATGATTCAATACCACCCTCCTCACAATCAGCAACTGTCACAATCGAGAACGGATCAAACTATGCGACATCGACCACCCTGGATTTCACCTGGTCAGGTTTCTCTGATGCCTCAAGCACTATCACTACCTACTATTACAACACCACCAACAACCAACAGACCACAAGTGGTATCAGGGACACAGGCTCTCCGGGCCAGATGAGCATCCTGACACAGGGGAATGTATCCATCCATGTGTGGCCACAAGACCAGGCAGGTAATATCGGCAACGCATCAACTGGCTGGATCATCATAGATACACTCCCGCCAGACATCATCAGCACCTCATGGACCAACCTGAACCGATATTCAACAGATGACATGGAGATCCGAATGACACTTCAGGATACGTCTCCGCTTCTGAACAACGCCCCATCAATCAGGTACACCCTTGGCAACTCTACCTGGCAAGGCCCCTTCGACATGAACCCTGGCGCAGGCAGCATAGAGACAGGACAAGACTTCACCTTCAACATAACACCTCCAAACGAATGGGAAGAATACGTGAATCAATCGGTCAATTTCACAATAACCAGTGAAGATATCCATGGGTGGACTGAGATCAGAAGCTTTGCAGAAGTGATCACATTTACAGTAACACCCCCGGTCCTCGATCCGATCCCAGACATCACCATCGATCAACGAGAGGAATTGCGCCTGAACATCACCGCATCAGATGTTGACAATGACCAGCTCACATTCTTCAGCAACATCAGCGGCATGTCCATCAACAAGATCAACAATACACTCGCAACCCTCGTGTGGGTCCCAGGGCCGCAAGTGATGGGGACAGTCAACGCAAGAATAACCGTAAGTGATCAGGTACATAATGTTTCAAGGGACGTCGTCTTTGAGGTCATCAACATCAATGATCCCCCAATATTCAATACCGAGCAATCCACGTATGAAGCCTACAACTACGAGCAATTCAACCTATCAATCAATGCAACCGACTATGATAACGACCAGATCTTTTTCGATACCAATTCGACAGTATTCCAGATCAGCGAGAATGGATTGATCAGGGCATACCCTTCCGCCGAACATAGGGGCACCCACCGGATCAATGTGACAATAACCGATGAATTCGGTTTAAGTGCATGGAAAGAGATCATAATAACCGTGAATTACTGCGGGGATGAGGTCTGCAATACCATAGAAAGCTGTAGCACATGTACCACTGATTGCGGCCTATGCGATGACACAGAATCCTCAGCGATCATAATCTATCCAAGAAACTGCCTGGAGGATACCATGACAATCAAAGCAGTCAGGCTTGTTCCGCGAGCGACATGCGAGACCCAGGGCCTCATAATTGATAGCATGGAAGTGTGTGGTGTGCTCGCAAACAAGGAGATAATAGTCGAACACATCATCAACGATACCTATGAAGAGGTCATGTCACTCATGACAGACTCTGAGGGCCTTGTCACATTCACACCAAAAGAGAAGGGCCAATACAGGCTAACGCTCCAAGGGGAAGACGCCCAGGAAGAGTTCCACACCAAAGAATGCATCACTGAAGAGGAAGAGACTACTGAAGAGCCCACCCTCCCAAAACAAGAGGATGAACCCATCGATACCAGTGTTGAACAACCAACCCAGATCAAGAAAGAATCAGAATCAAGGATCTGGCCTTTCCTGCTGATACTGGTCCTGATAGCAGTGATAGGGGTTGTAGGGGGACACTACGGCTATATCCACGAAGTACGTCGCGTCCAGGCTGGTTCAATCAAACACAGCACCTATGTGACGCTCATTGACAAGGTCCTCACCTATGGGTACCTACTGAGAACTGAGATAACCAAAAGGGCAAAACAAAACGAGTTTCTCTACTACCTTAGTGACGCCATCAAAGAACGCTACGACATCGGGAAGCAACGACTGAAAGAATACATGAACAAGCTTATCGCATTTGCAGACCCGATCCTAAAGAGACTCAAGAGCAAGCACATAAAGGTCCCGTTCATAAAAGTCACGAACATAACCTACGAAAAAAGCCTGCTACTGACCCTGCTCTCGGCACACATGACCATCCACAAGTGGCTCAAAAAGAAGATCCTTTTGGAGAAATTACGAAACATTCCAGCAACCAAGAACAACAGCTTAGTCCGCATGGCTTATACAAGCACAAATCTCAATAATACAATCCAGATAATCGACAATATCAAGTACACAAAGAATCACCACGACATTGCCCTGCTCAAGGAGACGCTACGACGGGGAGCTCACTACGAAAAGAGAAATATGACAATTGAGGATCTGAAGAAAGAGATGAAAAAAGGGATCGTGATTGCCCAGATTCTTGCGCAGGACCCAAAACAAGAGAACAGGTATACCCGCAACAACGTTGTTGTCACAGGATACGACGAGGGTAGTATCTTCTATCATGATTACCTGAACAATATCAAGAACCGGAAAGTAAAGAAGATCCTATTTTATACAGCGTGGAAGAATGCAGGGTTCAGGATGATCCGCCTTTCCCGCTGAGGAACCGGTGCAATCGCTTCTCTACCAGCCTGTGATCCTCAAACTGCGATTCAAGACGCCTGAACTCTGCGGTATGATGCCTGGCATTCCGCTTTCGATGATCAAATTTGAGCACCTTATGCAACACTTCATGATACATCACGTAATCAAGCAATTGCTCAGGTGCCTCAGAAAGCAAGCTACTGATCGTTAACGTATCACTGTGAAAATTATATGAACCCAATGTGCGTTTGCTCTTTTTCCCAAAGACAAGATTCGGCATATCGACTGCAAAGCCATACTTCTCAGTGACGCGCTGGAAGCTTTCCACCAGAGACGGATCAGAATCGATCCGGTCTGCGGCGATATGCATGTGATGGACAAAGATCCGGTACAACTGCATCAACCGGGTGTCAGTCTTCAGCTTGAAGAGCTTTGCGAGCAGTTCCTGATAAAGGCCGGTCCTGATCTCCGGGTCCACAGCCTCCCATTTACGGCTCAACTTAAAATGGATATGTTTGAATCGTTTCTCAACACGCGCATTGAACGGCTTGAACCGATTCGAATAGCTCACTTCAAAGGTATATGCAGGTTCGCAGGAAAAGAGGGATCTATAGGCATCCTCAGGCATTACACATCAGCCTCATACCGCAGGAGTGCGGCAAATTTTCCCATGTCACGCAGCTGCACGCCCTCACGTGTCTCAGTCGATATGATGCAGACCTCACTGCCAAGCTGCGTGGCTGTTGTCTCTAACTCCTCGATGATCGCATCATCAACCGCTTCAGAAACAAGCAGCTTATCGACAGCCCCCATCTCCAGGAACCGCTTGCAGTCGTCATACCCGTAGGAGACTGCTGCAGGCTGCTTGTTCAGCAGTTCAAAGAAAGTGGTCATCAACTTCTTTTCCTGGATGACCTCTTCATTTGCAAGGACATCATCACTCTTCTCAAGAAGCTCTTGCAGTCCGAATGGTCCGGTGTAGGAGAGATCCTTGACAGCGATGATTTTATCCTTGACATTTCCCGTGATAAAACCACTATCCACAAGCTCATGCTTTGTCGGGCCGGGACCTCCCACGATAATCCCTTTCACATCATCTTTACCCAGGAAAGCATCTTTCATCATCTCAGAAACCCGCTTGTAGAAATCCTTGGCAGCATCTTCACGGATCCGACCGTACCGCGCAGCAGATTGACCCCCAGCCTTGGTCTTTCCCGGCACATTCGAACTCGCATTCGAGACCTCAACGATACTTTTTCCTTTCAGGTATGCGACATCAGCATCGCGCCGGTCCATGACAACCAACCCATACATCTCCTTCACATCAAGCATCTCCTTGAGGATCTCCAACAGGAACTGCTTATCACACCGATAGATCCGCGTATTGAGGGGAACAGGTGGTTCGATGGACCACACTTTCACATCCGACTGCCCTTCACGCTCCGCAACATTTCCCGAGAAGCAGGCAAGGCCATTTGGTGGTGTTTTCTTGAACAGTTTGAGATGTTGGATCATCCGCTCCAACGCATCAATCACATTCTTACGTGTGGCAGTGGATTTGATATTGGTTGCGGTCCCCTGCTCCTGGGACAGATGGGTCAGGATCTTATTGATATCATAGCCTGCAGGAACATAGACTGTCACCAGCTCAGTATTTCGTCCCTTGAACTGTTCGAGTTCCTGGATAAATTTCTTCAGTTCACGTTGTTGCTTGGAGGAAATAGACATGATACACGAGAAAAGGAGATTGTATATAAAAGTATGCTATCGTTTCACGAGGTCTTGTGCCGTCTTACGGGCAGCATCAATTATCTCAGCCTCCCCCTCAACGACCCGGCCCTGCATGAGGATCTTTCCGTTGCAGATGGTTGTATCCACGCATTCACTGCGTGCAGAATACACAAGATTGGAGACGAGGTTATGGTTCGGGACCATTGAATGATGCCCAAGATCAACCAGCAACAGGTCAGCCAGGGCACCAGGTTTCAGACTTGTATCTACCCCGAAAAAACTGCCGTCAGTTGCCATAGAGACAATCGCTTTTGCAGGAAGCGCCCCAGGATTGCCAGAGCTGAATTTTTGTAGCAGACCCGTGCACTTCATTTCCTCAAACATATCAAGGTTATTGTTTGACGCGCATCCATCGGTACCCAAGAGGACACGCATCCCTTTCATCTTCTCATAGGGAAAGACACCTGAAGAAAGTTTCATATTTGAGACAGGGTTATGCACGATGGTACAACCCCGTTCACGCAAGATTGCGATTTCTGAGTCATCGACCCAAATGCAATGGGAAAGCAAGACATTCGGGCTCAAAAACCCTAAACTATCCAGATACTGTACAGGACGCATCGCATGCCGTGCCAGACACTCGTTTACTTCCCTGCGCGTCTCAGACAGGTGGATATGGATCAGGCAGTCATGCTCCTTCGCATAGGAAGCGATCCACTGCAGGCTTTCCTGCGAGACCGTATAAATGGAATGAGGCCCCAAGACCATAGTGATCCGTTCATCGAAGTGCCGATTCATGATCTTTTTATTCCAATTGATCTGCTCCTGAGCAGTATTGGAATCAAAGAAGTCGATAAAAACGCCTGAGACAGCAGCCCGAAGACCCATATCCGTGACCGCACGAACTGATCCCAGGCTATGCCAGTACATATCACAAAAGAACGTGGTACCACTCTTGATCATCTCCAGGCACGCAAGCCGGGTACCATTATAGACATCCTGTTCAGTAAGCTTCTTCTCGAGCGGCCAGATATGATTCTGGAGCCACTCATCAAGCTCCAGATCCTCTGCATAGCCCCGAAGCAGGGTCATTGCCGCATGAGTATGGCCATTGATGAACGGCCTGATCGCAGCCTTCCCGGAACCATCAATCACAGTGTCAGCATGTTTTTCCTCGCCGATATGAGTGATTTTGCTGCCCTCAATCAGGATATTAGTGATAGTTCCATCCAACTGGACCCCTTTTATAAGTATTGACATAAGCCCTACTCACAACCCAAGGTTTAACAATTTTTCTATAAATACCGCAAAAAAGGACCCGACAATAGATACAAGCACGAAAGCAATACACATTTAAAATGGAGCAGTATCCAAAATCCAATGGAAATAATCCTTGCCTCCAGATCACCCCGCAGAAAGCAGATTTTTGAGCAACTGGGAATCCCATTTCGAGTCGTGCCCTCCACCTATGAAGAAGACATGACCCTCAAGCTTTCCCCCACCAGTCTTGCTCGCCGTTTGGCCCACGGCAAGGCCCAGGAAGTGGCAACCCGCGAGAACGGAACCATAATCGGCGTTGACACCTTTATCTACAAAGACCAGATTATTGGAAAACCCACATCAAAGGAGCACGCCGCACAGATTCTTGCATCCATAGCAGGCCAAGAGATAAAAGTGTGTTCAGGAATCGCAATCATCAAAGGAGATACTACCATCACAGATTCAGAGGTCACCCGGGTAAAGATTGCACCCATGGACCGAGCCACCATCAAGCGATATATAAACACCGGCGAACCAATGGACAAGGCTGGCGCTTTTGCGATCCAGGGAAAAGGTGCCATATTCATCGAAAAGATCACAGGCTGCCACCATAATGTCATTGGACTGCCAGCCAGAAAACTAGCCCAAATGCTACAACAGATAGGCATTGATATACCTGGGTTCTGGAAAAATTAAGAAAAAAATTAACGCACTGCATAGTAAATCATGTACACTGCTGCCACACCCACCAAAATATATATTACTCTCTCTACCACTGCGACACTACCAAACAAGAACTCCACCAGATTAAACTGGAAAAGCCCGACTAGTCCCCAATTAAGGCCCCCGACAATGACAAGGACCAACGCAATCCAGTCTAAGCTATTATCCATTCTACCACCCCAATGTTTAAAAGTAAAACAACTATAAAAAACTAACTATTATAAAACGAACTTCAGCCACTGGTCTTGCCAACAATAGCAGAATACGCGAGAATCAGGACCACAACGCAAACTATGAACGCGAAGCCTTCCTTTAAGCCAGCGTCGATGATATAGAACAGGTTCGCAAACCACAACAACAGCCCCAGGAACAGCACTATCACCACATACCCCTGCCATGATTCAGGGATAAAATAATATCGTGGCATCTTCTTCTTACTAAACCATTTCACTCTATCACCTCTTTTCTGGGATGATTGCCCATGCAATCAAATACGCAAGCACACCAGGGATTACGCCACCAAACACAGTTAAGACAATCCATAACAGCCTGATGACCGTCGGATCCATGTCAAGGTAAGCTCCGATCCCTCCTGCAACACCGCCAAGCACTTTGTTTGTCCTCTCCAGCTTTTTCGTGCTGTGTACAAGCCGCTTATCCAAGGCCCGCACCACCACGAAATAGACGATTGCGCCAAGCATATGGAAATACACCACGATCAGGATCCAGATGAGTTTCTCAGCTGCATCAAGCCTGGAGACCACGATATCCACCAGTGCCCATATCCACACGATGAAAGTCACCGCTACGAACAACAAAACAGACAGCATGACAAATGATGTCCCGAATGCAAATGCCTCAAACATACGAAGAAAAAAAGAAGACTGATTTATAAATCCTTTCCAGATATAGAGGATTCATCCATACAAGCGCTCAAGACATTCCCTGATAGCACAACCATAATACCGTGGTAAGGTGAGCTTACCTGCATCAAGCCGCACCGATTGCGTGGTTTCACCATACAGATGGCCAAGCGCCCCGATGATCCCATTCACCCGATCCTCATGATGCTTGACACACCCTTCCAGATCACCATACTTCCGCGTCACATCCGCAACAAGCGGTGTAGACACCAGCAAGCATCCATCATCATAGATATCTGCAAATGGTGTCAGATGGCTTATATACTCATCTGAAAGACTTGTATCGACAAAAGATTCCAACTGAATCTCATATCCGCCGTCACGGATCCAGGGGCCTAGATGCAAATCTACACGCTCCACTGGCGGCCTGAGATTATACTGCGCCACAAAGGCAGGATCCAGGTCCTGCAGACAAGACCGATCAGGCCGCCACTCATCAATAAGTTCACAATCCTCAGCTCCCTCTCTGCAAAGTAACCAATACGCGGCAGCAGTGCTGGCATATGCATCCAGTTTCTCTGGAAAATCTCCAATCTCTATATTTACATGCGGTTTTTTAAACATCATATCACCCATTTATTCTTCAAAATGTAACCTCAAGAGAGGTACTCACCAAGTAGAGACAACAGATATAAAAGTTTTATAGGCAAAGATTTAATAATTATGGGCAATCCATACAGACATGCTCGATAAGACCGACAAGACCATCCTGGAACACCTCATAGCCAATTGCCGGATCTCGACATCCCGCCTCGCCCGCCTGACTGGCCTCAAACAACCAACAGTACATTATCGCATCAAAAGACTGGAAGACCAAGGCTATATCCTTAAGTATGATTGCCTGATAGACCTTGACAAGTTCAGCCTGCCATTTGCCTTTGTGTTCTGCAAGGTCCCACCAAAAAAGAAAGCCGGATTCGAGACCCATCTCCAAGACCAAGGGTTCATGACCGCCTTTCGCATGGGACATCATTACAACTACCTCATAAACTCCTTTTTCACCCGAACTCAAAAAGAGCAGTTTCAATCATACCTTGAGGAACACCAAATCCCCTACCGATGGGAAGAATCAACAGAGAATTATCCCCTCATCCCGACAATCTTTGACATGCACGTGAAAAAACCTCTCGCCCACAAGAGTTCAGTCAAAAAGAGCCTCGACCACACAGATATGCACCTTATTGAACACCTGTTTAACGGCGGTGCCCGAAACTCAATGCTTACCATCGCCCGCAAACTGGACGCAAGCGCTGATCTGATACACTACCGCTTCAAGCGCCTCAAACAGGCAGGCTATTTCCCCTACTTCACAGCACAGGCAAACCCTGAAAAACTGCACCTGCATTATGACATGATCCGCTTCACCCTCAAAGACATGACATCTGCACACTGCATCAGACGATTCCAGCAAATGACATCCTTTGTCTATCTCGCCCACCTGGGAAACAACACCTACATCTGCACTGCGGTATCTCAAGGGTTGCAAAACCTTATCGAGATCATCGCCCGCATCCAGGATACATTCGACGACCAGCTCACCGAGATCGAACCCTGCCTCATAGAGTCCATTCTGCACCTGAACCAGCTTGACCTCTCTGCCATTCTGTAAACGCTACGAGACTAAGACATGAGAAGGCTGACCTTTCGCATTCTGTAAACGCTACGAGACTAAGACACAAGAAGCCTATTTATAAATAATGAAGAAAGTATTATAAATAAGCACTTACATTGTATGTAAAATAGCACATGCTACACGGATTCTATAAAAAGTTTTATAAATAGATACTTACATTGTATGTATTCAAGGGATTAACATTTCGCGATCATTAGCCCACAATAGCCTATCGTCCAACTTTTACGTAGATTCATCCATATTCCTCAACCCAAGATTATCCTTCAGCGAAAGCCTCGTGCTTCATCTGAAAGAATCAGAGAAACTCTCATTCGCAGACATTGCGCATCTCATCTCACGGGATCAGCGAAGCGTCTGGACCCTCTACAACCGCGCCTCCGAGAAACTCGGAACAGACTTCTACAGATTTGAAACGACCCGGATTTTAATCCCTTTAAGCGTCTTCTCAGACCGGGCCCTCAGTTCAATGGAAGCGGTTATTGAATACCTGAAACAATCAGGTATGAAGAACAAGGACATTGCAGCAGCAATCGGCAGGGATCCGCGAAATATCTCATTGCTGTTGTCCAGGATCAAGAAGAAGAGGGGTGGTATGAAATGAAACCCCTTAGGTTGATCTGGATCATGCTACTGCTCCTTGCAGTGCCTGTCGCAGCTGACATACAAGTGGACAGCGCCTTCAGTCTCGGCGAGAGATTGGTTGCCGCAACCCAGCATGACGGCAACTACACAGTGCAGATCACTGACATAAACAACGCCACAGTGCTTGTCAGGAACTGCACAGAACAGTGCCGGATAGAATTCGTACCACAGGTCTGGGTTGACCAGTATGCCATCCGGATAGTGGGGTCCACGCTGGAAGAGACCATTGAGCTCGAGGAGACAAAGGCAATCAACCAGACGCGCAGGGTGCGCAGCAGCAAGCAAAATGTGGTTGCCTTTGAATTGACCGATGAAAGCGGCTATGTCTACAACGTGGACGCAGAAAAGCAAGGCAATTACTATGTCGCTGAGATCCCTGCAGGAATCAAGCTTGCCGCAACCAAGGCAATAACCAAGGGCCTCAGCATTGTTGACAGCAAAGGACAGATAATCAAGGCCACCCGCAAGCAATCAGGAGACAGGCTTGAGCTTATCCCTGAGAACCTTGCGGTCAAGCGCATGGTGATCCACAAGCTCCAGAACGCCAGCGCACAGCTCAGGATGGAAGATGTACCACCATCCATACGACCAGACGGTCTGAAGGCTTACGCGATCGACCC
>JBNJGT010000018.1:0-26024 GCA_051819765.1 Nanobdellota archaeon | reverse complement strand
ACTTTCTAATTTTTTAGCAATTTCTTTCAATTCCATTATTACTACGTGAGAGTACTGATATATAAGTTTTTTGAATCTCTATTAACAATGCCTCCATCCAGGGGGGGTTTTTACTGATAAGCTGCGAACACCAAGATACTATTTACCATGATTCTTAAAGGTGAATTCATTGGTAGATAGACTGAATAGAGTGCGCGTTTGGGATATAATCTCCTTGCTAGAGGTTTCTTGCAAGTGGCAGCATACCATGAATACATCTTGTTGGCAGACCGTAATACTGCACGGAGACTATTGGCGCGAATACCCTAACCTCACGATGGAGATTGAAGGAAATATTCCTCTCGGATCAAGTATAGAGGAAGCTTTGATCAAGGGCGCGGCACGTTTTCGTCCGGTTACATAAGTTTTATAAAAACCTATTTTTTTCGTGTGAACCATGGATTTGAAAGCGCAATTGCAGGGCAATGTATTCACTGAGATAATCGGACAAAAGGAGACCAAAGAGCAGCTCAAGTCAGCGCTTCTCATGAAGCATCACATCATCATTGTCGGTACCCCCGGTATAGGAAAGACGACACTGGCAAAGAACGTGGCAGACCTGTTGCCTGATCTGGAACTCAATGACTGCGCCTATCACTGTCACCCTGATGATCCGGTCTGCCCCTTCTGCAAGACCGATACGCACAAGACAAAGACAGTGCCCGGCATCGACCGCTTTGTCAGGATCCAGGGCAGTCCTGACTTGAGTGTGGAAGATCTCATCGGAGACATAGACCCGGTCAAAGCCCTCGAGTTTGGCCCTATGTCAATCGAAGCCTTCACGCCTGGAAAGATATTCAAGGCAAACAAAGGTGTCCTGTTTTTCGACGAGCTCAATCGCTGTCCTGAAAAGCTTCAGAACGCCCTCCTTCAGATTCTTGAGGAAGGGATCGCGACAGTGGGCGGCTATGACATTGATTTTCCCGCAGACTTCATTTTCATCGGTACCATGAATCCCGAAGATTCCTCAACTGAGAAGATATCAGACGTGTTCCTGGACCGGGTAGACCTCATCTACATGAGCCACCCTGAGTCCCTCCAGTTTGAGGACGAGATTGTCCAGACCAAGGGAAACACCCTTGAGGTGACATTCCCGTCGCATCTCAAACAGGTTATGCTCACCTTTGTCCGTGAACTGCGGTCATCAGACAAGCTGGAGAAAGTCCCCAGTGTACGGGCCTCTCTCAGCCTCTATGAGCGCAGCCAGGCAAACACCTATCTTGCGGGACGGGATACCGTCCAGTTCAAGGACATCGAACGAGCTATCGTCTCAGTACTTTCCCACCGGATCACCATGAAGCCCTCTGTCAAGTATCTCCAGGATCCGGTTGATTTCGTGAAAAAGGAGCTTCGCGATTTCATGCGAAAGGAAAAGATCACCTCAGAAGGTGATGATCCCTAATGTCGGGGACCAGGAGATGCAGCCCTCGTCCGGCGTGGAAGAGGCCGAGGGAAGCCTGGAGTTTCAGGCAGAGGAAGATAAGCTCATGCACTCAGTCCTTGAGCATGATGATAACACCGTAAAGGACGGAAAGCTGCTCTCAGACGTTCTCAACCAGGGGTTCTCCTCATTCACCCCTGACATGATGTTCGATTCTCTCACCAAGGATTTTGCCACAGCCAAGCAGATCTATGGCGAGAAACTAATCCGTCTGGTCACCGGCTATGACGCTAATTACGTCAAGAAGAACATCAATATCCCCGAGTTCCAGCGTGAACTCAACGAGCGTATGAACAAGAAGGCAGACCAGCTGAAAAAAGAGGGCTATTTCGATGACCAGAACCAGATGACACAAAAGGGTGTCTACCTTGCATCCCTCATCCTATATACAGAGGAATTGGACAACCTCATCCCCAAGGGAATCTTCGGTGAGAAGATCCACAAGAAGATGCATCGTGAGGGTGTGGTGGACACCAGCCGCTGCTTCAGGAACGGTGATTCCTACCGTGACCTCGCCCTGCGAAGCTCCATCCGTCAGGCAATCCGCAGGCAGCATCCTCGCCTGCAAAAGGAAGACTTGCGCGTGGATGAGAAGAAGAGCAAGGGCTCAATCAATGTCATCTACGCCATGGACGCGTCAGGTTCCATGAAAGGCAAGAAATTGGAGGCTGCAAAAAAGGCGGGCATCGCCCTTGCCTTCAAAGCGATTGACAAGGGTGACCCGGTTGGACTCATCGTCTTCGGGACTGAGATCAAGGAACGGATTGAACCTACCCTGGATTTCAGAAAGCTCCTCATGCACATAACACCGGTAACCGCTGCCAAGCAGACCAATCTGACTGAAACCCTCCGATCATCAGTTTCAATGTTTCCCTCAGGCAATATGACAAAGCACCTCACCCTGCTCACCGATGCCGTCCCCACCGTTGGAGAGGACCCGAACCAGGAGGTGCTTGAGGCTGTGTCCATGGCCCGAAACAGCGGCGTAACCGTCTCACTGGTGGGCATTAACCTCGACAAGGAAGCAACCCATCTTGCAGAAAGGATCACCCAGATTGGTGAGGGAAAACTCTTCCTTCTCCGTGATATCCAGGAGCTTGACAAGATCATCCTTGAAGACTATCACAGTTTACTGTAACTATGGTATATCCATTGTAGTGGTATAATCTATTTAAATTTACCATGCATTCTCCGTCCGATGAAGATCCTTGCGATTGCAGATCCCCATGGCGACCCGAGAGCCATGAAAGAAATCAAGAAGAAAGCAAAGCAAGCCGATCTTATTCTTGTTGCCGGAGATTTCACCCTCTTTGAGCATGACATCAAGCGCATCATCAAGGAGTACGATACCCTCAAGAAGCCCGTCCTCATTATTCAGGGCAACCACGAGGATCCACACATCGTAAAGGCCCTCTGTGAGAGTTCTAAGAACCTCATCTACGCTGATGAGGCCATCTATGAGCAAGATGACGTGCAGGTCTTAAGTATCGAGGGCAACGGCTTTGTCCAGAAGGACCCCCATTTCGAGATGGTTGCCGAGAACCTCAAAAAGGCCATCAATCCCAACAAGAAGCTGATTCTCCAGACCCATGCACCTCCTTACAAAACCGTATGTGATCGGATCTGGGACGGAGATCATTGCGGTAATGAGAGCATCAGGAAGTTCATTGAGAAGGTACAGCCGATCATCGCCATCTGCGGCCATATCCATGAGAACAACGCAACTGAGGACAAGATCGGTAAGACAAAAGTCATCAATCCCGGCCCGAATGGGCGAATCATTGAGGTCTAAACAGACGGCTCTCAGTGTCTTCCTTCATCAGCAAGACTACCCGTGATTCCTCTTTCTCGTCGATGATCTGGTAGCCTGACTCATTTGCGATCTCCTCTGCAAAGGCCCGCACCTCGTGGTGCCGTGGCATGTTCTCGATCGTCAGGCGAAGTCGTGAACTCCCCACGAACATGTATGCTTTCACCTCAACAAAGAGGGGGTCTGCCCGCTTAATCAGGCCTCCCCATCCTGCAGCATCTGTCATGTTCATGCCCTTGATCAGGGTGCAGCGCAGCGTTGTCCGGGTTGCATCTTTCATGGTTGCGAGTATCGCAAGGCTTTCCTGGAAGCGCTCCCAGGAGTCCGGAAGCACTGAATTGTCGATCCTGGTATAGAGGTCCTTATTGGGCGCATCCACTGAGAGGTACAATTGGGTGGGAGGATGCAAGGTTCGTAGCACATCAGGCGAAAGCCCGTTGCTCACAACAAAGGTGGTCATCCCACGAACATGGACCTCGTCGATCAGCTCATTGAGTTTCGGATAGAGTGTCGGTTCACCAGAAAGGGATATGGCAAAATGCAATGGATCCTGTGCAGCAGCAAGCTTCTCAGGATTCACCTTATCATTTCCCCCGAACCCCGAGAGCAACTTTCGCTGTTGTGCGATGCTGTTATCAACAATAGTCTTGGGGTCATCCAGCGGTTCGCTCATCTGTGTCCCTTCAGTATCCTCAAGGGATCGCCAGCAGAAGATACAGCGGTTCTGGCAATAGCCAAGTGTTGGGGTCATCTGGCAGCACCGGTGGCTTTTGATGCCATAGAACTGCTCCTTATAACAAACCCCCTCATCCCTGATGCTTTTCTTGGTCCAGGTGCAGATCTTCACTGCCGAGTGTTCGCCGCTGAACCCGTACTGCTGCTTCTCCAGGAGCTCTTTGAGTCGTTCACTGACCATGTCTTTCAGTGATATACGCTCTTTTATAAAACTGCGTGTCTGCCAAAGACCTCTGTTATGCCAAAACTGGTTTACATCATGAACCTGCTTTGCACGAAAACACGCAGAAAGCTTGTCCTTTAGGACATGAATGCGCGTTTAAATGTTTTCTGCGTGTTTTGTGTCCTAGAAATGCGTCGCAAGGCCAGTGCTTTAGGGCTAGGTAGTCGCTTTTCAGCATTTCTATGACATTAGACCCTCCCAACCAAACTCCTTGTATTTCCTAATTATCTGCGATAGACTCATACGACTGATTCTCTGAGATTGACAGATTACCTTAGAAGGAGTACTCTTCAAATTTTTTAGTATCCATACGCGTTTCTTGAGATTGAGTTTAGACATATGCCTCACCCGAGGCTAGGGTGTAAACTAAAAACGTGATAGCACACTCTCCCCAAGACATCCAAAAGCTATTTAAAGACTGATTTTTTTGTCTCATAGATGGAAATCAGTCGCGTTGTTGAACGGATAAAGGAGAGTGACGCTTTCAAAAACTGGAACAGTGACGGGTATTACCTTGCACACTTCTTCAAGATGATGGATGAGGCAAATGCCGACTCATGGCAGGTCGGCTACTTCAACCCGGAGACAGAGAACATGGTGACCTTCATCATTGAGGGGAACGATGTAAGCCTGGTTGAGGATGCCGAAGTCTTCAAGAAGCCGGATACCACAATCAATGAGATGGATCTCGATGCGATCAAGGTTGGCTGGCAGGCAAGCCTCGACAAGGCCCATGAGCATCTGAAGGAGAACTATGGTCAGGAGACCCTCATAAAGACCTTCTTCATACTGCAGAACCTTCCCATGGGGGTTGTCTATAACATCACCTTCCTCACCAAGAGTTTCAACACCATCAACCTCAAGATATCTGCAACCAGTGGTGAGATCCTCCAGCAATCCAAGGAATCCCTCATGGACATGGCGCGTTTTGAGAAAGGTGAGAAAGGCGAACACTAACATATATGTTCCATCTCCGAGTTATTTTTATATCAGTTCTCAAAAGAATAACGTATGGATTTGATTGTCGAGAGATTGGACAAAGACCTTCCACTTCCATCCTATGCCTACCCCTCTGATGCGGGTCTTGATCTGCCATCCAGGGAATCCCTGACCCTGCAGCCCCAGGAAAGACGGATCATAAAGACCGGCCTTAAACTCGCAATCCCCGAGGGATATGTTGGTTTGGTCTGGGACCGAAGCGGCCTTGCCGCAAAGCACAGCCTGCACTGCCTGGCAGGGGTCATTGATGCCCACTTTCGTGGTGAACTTGGTGTCGTGATGATTAATCTTTCTGATCAGCCCTTTGAGATAAACAAGGGTGATCGTATCGCACAGCTCCTTATACAACCAGTTATCCAATGTGATATCGTAGAACAATCCGTTGATGAAACCCAAAGGAATGATGGGGGATTCGGAAGCACAGGGAGGTAAACCAATGGGAAATATCAGCTATAATACCATAAAACAGAACTCAAAACTCGAGCAATTCTTCGATGAGGAAGATTTAAATAACAGCCAGGATTCCTAAAGACCATGGTCAAGAAAAAGCTGAATACCTTATCCCGTGGACTGCAGCATGCAACCCTGTATTGGGTGCACAGTTCCTATGTCTCAAGCGGTCTTGCAGAAGAGTACCTTAACGGTGAGCTTCTGTACGGCATGTGATTTCTTTCCATATCTTCTCGTGAATCTCATCAATGCCCATGATCAGTCCATCACGCACGCATGAGATTTGCAGCCAGCCGAACGTTTGGGCAATCTCCTGATAGGTCGCTTCAGCCTTCTTCAGGTGTTCGATGTCTTTCTCATGGATGTCAGCAGTGTCATCCTTGATATATGCACGCTGTTTTTTTTTGGAAACAAGCTCCTGGCCAATATATGCGGGGACATGCAAGTATATGACCTCCGTCGGCCGGGGAATCCCGAATACCTCAAACTCTAGGTTATCAAGCCATTTGAGGTACGTGTCACGCTCCACCGGGTCGTCTATCTTTGCTGCCTGGTGTCCCATGTTGCTTGACACATACCGGTTTGCGATCACAATCTTTCCCTCAGAAAGCCACTGCTTGATTTGAAAGCTCGCATCATAGCGATCACACGCATAAAATATGGAGGCACGATAGGGTCCAACTTCCTGGGCGGTCCCATAGTTCCCGTTAAGGTATTCCTCAACGAGACCTGCCGATTTTTTGCCATACTGAGGAAAGTCGATGCTTTCAACCATGTATCCCTCACGCTCAAAGCGCTCCCGTAGTCTCTTTGTCTGGGTCTCCTTTCCTGACCCGTCTGTTCCTTCAATCACATAGAGGCTCATGATATCTGCCCAATCCCTTTCCTTTATATAGGTTGGGGACCGCAGGAGTAAACATTTAAATACTTCTTTCCCCAGTACTCGTTCATGCGGTTATTCCTCGCCCTCGATTGCAGTGATTTCAAAGATGCCCTTGACCCGGTGGTGGAAAAACTCAAGCTTCCAAACATAAAGCCAGTCTCCACTTATCACCTGACCCTCGTCTTCTTTCCTGATGCAGAGCCACAAGACATAATGAACTCCCTTGAATTGCAGGTTAACCCTATCCAGTTAAAGTTGGATGGAGTCGGTCAGTTCGGCAACCGCGTCATCTGGGCAGGGGTCACACCGACAAGACCCATCTATGACCTCAAGCAACAGATTGACACCCAGTTGAGTCTCAGAGACGAGCGTTTCCATCCTCACATCACCCTTGCCCGTATCAAGGGCAAAGCAGAGATCCCCCACCTGACTTTACCCCCGGCTCAGGCAACAGCAACGCTCGTACTCTTCAAGAGCACATTGACCCCAACCGGCCCACACTATGAGAAACTCCATGAATTTTAGGTTCGAAAAACCAGACAGCCACAAGCTCCAGAGCCAGGGTTATACTGCCTTTGATATGCACTTCCACACCTCTCATTCCCGGGATGCTATCGCCCGCATCACCACGGCCCTCAAAAAGGCAAGAGCCAGCAATTTCGGCTTTGCGGTCACCGACCACAACACCATCTCTGGCGCACGACAGGCCCTCCAGCAGCGGATTGTGCCGGTCATACCGGGAATTGAGGTGACTTCTGCGGAGGGTATCCACACCCTCTTCTATTTTGACAACTACAGTGAGCTGGAGGAATTTTACAGGGAAGACATCAAGCCAAGCAGCAACCCTTTCTTCATTGATCGACCAAACTATGATATAATCCAGGCCGCAACCGGATATAATTGTGTGATCTGTTGTCCCCATCCTTTCTCCGCCGGTGCCCCTGGTCTCATGAACCATGAGATTACCCCTTCTCACCTTGGAAACTTTGCCGCAGTGGAGCTAATCAACGGCTACAACACCCATGTCATGAACCGCAAAGCCGTGGATTACTTCAAGAACTCTTCCCTTGCAATCACCGGTGGTAGTGACGCCCATACCACCCACGAACTGGGAAGTGTGCTCACCTATGCTGAATCCAGCCCAAAAGAGTTTCTTGAGACACTCAGGAAGAGGAGAACCAAGGTGGTTGGAAAGGAAAAGAACATCTTTGAGAAAGCGGTTCTTGCGCTCGTCAAAGAAGAGACCTATATTGCCAGGGCCCATCATGAATCAAAGGCAATGCAGCTCATCGGCTCCCAGTGTAAGACAGAACTTGCTTATATGCGTGAACGCATGCATCTTCTCAAGACCTACCATTCCTTCCATCCCCCAGGGTTCTAAAGAGTTGTGACACCAAACAATGTTTACGAATCCCTTGCGGTCTATGGGAGATTGTTCGGGTCTCAGGTAGTTGTGTTTATACGCATATGGCCTTTTCATCGTGGCCTTTTGCAAGGGCTATGGGAATTAAAGCTATGGAGTAAAGAGTATCGATACTATCGCCGATATGTTTTTATATTCATAGTAGTAGGCAATACCATAACTTTTTGGATGTAAAATCATGCAATCCACAGAAATCTGCTTTGAACCCGGCCATCACAGGGGTCCAGAGATGGGTGATAGCAATGAAAAGCCGAGTGATCAGAATGCATGTGTGAGAGTATGAACCACGCATAGCGGGTTAAGATGAATCAACAAGCCAAAATACCATACCGGCCAGTGCGAAAGGACAGAGCTGGGACTGCAGCAAGGATTCTGATGCTTCTCACACTTATGGTGATTGTGGTTGCAGCCTATTCCTTCTTTCACGAGCGAGACGAGATCAAGCAACTATCAGAAGAGACAACCCACCTGCAAGTGCGCAAACTGAATACCTCCTTTGGACCAATTGAAGGGATCTATCATACGAACAAGTCCTGGCAGGCTCCTATCCTCCTCAAGCCAGATGGAGCATCCCCCGAAGAATTCCTCTATAAGAGAGATATAAAAGTCTATGATAGCTGTCCACGAATGATCCCTAAGGCTGTTTTTGATCAGTTGAAGAACGAGGACGGAAAGCTTATCCTCTTGGTAGAACAAGTGAACACTGGATTCTTGCCGAGGTATAGCAAAGAGGGTATGGGCAAGTACAGGGTCATTGTGATGTCAAGGATAGAGAAAGAGACAAAGGCGGATAAGATGGGAGATACCAAGATGCCTGAGTACGATTCTACTGTCTCAGGAGAGATTCTCTACGATGGAGGGTTCGGCGAGACGTGGGATACCCCATCTATCCTTTCTTTTGTTTTCAAAAATATGGCGGATACCTGTGATCTTGATGAAAGATGTCCTCCAAATTATGTAGCGGTACCCGGGAATTTTGATGTTGATGGGGACGGAATCAATGAGAGTGGTTTTTGTGTGATGAAGTATGAGGCAAAGCGTTCAAAGGAGGACCTCCCTGTCTCTCATCCCTCCGGCAGGCCCTGGGTTAATATCAGCCAGATCGAGGCACGGGCCAAATGCAAAGCACTTGGAGAAGGATATTCACTTATAACCAATACACAGTGGATTCAGATAGCCAAGATTGCAATCGGTGTGGGGGAGAACTGGATAAAACGAAGATATAGAGGGAATGCCCTCATACGTGGTCATTCAGACCAGGTTCCCTTCCACCCTCTTGAAGCATCTCCTGATGATTCCAAGGCGTATTATCGTACCTACAATAAAGGAGACGAGCAACGACGGACCGTCTATATCATGGACACGATCAAAGGGGATGATCCATGTCTAGTCAATAATTACACAGGAATCATTTGGGACTTTGCCGGAAATATCTGGGAGTGGAACAATGATTCTTTTATCTGTGAGGAGGCGTCATGCCCCAACGGACCTCAACCATCAGACTCCCGCAATCATGAACTCCCCGAGCTCACCTCGCCCGGCAGATATCTGGGCACCTTTGAACTCCTGAGGCCGAATTCAGAGTGGGATAGCGACCAGAATGTCGGGAGGATATTTACTGTACGCGGTGAAGCCATTCCTGACGGTAAAGAGCATGCCTTCATCCGGGGAGGGATTTGGTATGATGAGAAGGACGCAGGCCTCTTTACCCTTCATTTGGCTCAGGCCCCTTCATACTCCAGCGAACGGATCAGTTTCCGTTGTGTGTATGAGCCTCCTCTGCCTGATAAATGATAGTGTAGCACGATTTCTGTTGCTAACACAAGGAATCAGAAGGCCTGTCAATGGCAGGAACAAGCTACCAAAAGGAGGCTGTGTCTGTGGAGGGGACAACTACAGGCACTGTTTTAGTGGTTCAAGGATTCTGTATCATCAGCTGAAATATTTTCATAGAGACGGCTCCTTACGGACAGGGCAACCGAATCAAGATACCCAAAGCATTTTTCAGATGCGTAGCGAGTTTTTCGAAGAATTCCTTTAGCATCGACTTCGGCCTCGTTTCTTTTTTAAAAGAGGTGACATCCCCGTAAGGGACCTCCCCCTTTCACCTTATATGAGAATACTGATTGGCCTGCGTAATACTGATGCAGGTCATTTCTTCGAAAAACTCATGCGTAGCGGGTCACCCAAATCGCTTCGTGATGAGAATATTTTCAAAAAAATTTCTAGTGGAATTAAAAATCAAATATTGTCGACAGGGTTGCAATGGAACTAAAGGTTCGCTCCATCAGAAATATACCTACAAAAAGAAATGTCCATCACGGAAAAAGTTTCATGGCCTGCGTAGCAAAAGGTTTATAAAAGAACTCCCATCCCTCATACATATTGCCGGCGCATATCATTACGATGGTATGCAACGACTGCACAAGGCGATAAAGATTGCAGTTCTTACGAACTCAATTCTATTCGCGTAGGTGATATATCATGACAGAAGAAGAATATTTAGTACCCCAAGAGCAATACCTCAAGGCAGGCATTCACATCGGAACCAAGTTCAAGACAGGTTACATGTCAGAGTTTATCTATAAGACCCGTCCAGACGGGCTCTCAGTGCTGAACCTGCAACGCATCGACCAGCGCATCGGACTTGCCGCTCAGTTCCTTGCTCGCTATGAACCAGAGGAGATTATTATTGCAAGCCGGCGTGAGAATGGCTGGAAACCCGCAAAACTGTTCGGGAAACTAACTGGCATACGTGTCTTTGCAGGTAGGTATCCACCCGGAATAATGACCAACCCTCATCTCAGGAATTTTATTGAACCAAAGGTCATCCTGATAACAGACCCATGGCCCGACAAGAATGTGATCAAGGATGCAGTTCTTGCAGGAGTTCCAGTGATTGGTCTCTGTGATACCAACAATCAGCCAGAGAACCTTGACCTTGTCGTCCCATGCAACAATAAGGGTAAGAAATCCCTTGGCCTGTTCTTCTATATCCTGACCCGTGAGTACCTGAGAGCAAAGGGGAAGCTCAAGAGTGATGAAGAACTCAGCCATGTATATGAGGACTTTGCTGAAGAATAAGCCCTTCTTTTTTTATTTCAAATAATATTTTCTTATCCTCCAGGATTGAACGATGCTTTCTCAGGATTGCTGCCCGGTGTGAGCTCTTGAGACGCTGCAGCTCAATTAGGCACTTGCTTTGGTACTTCAAGAGATCGCCGCCGACCATGGTTACCGTATTCTGCTCAAACGAGGTATAGACCTGGTTGGTGATAAGCACAGGTATGTCCTTTGTACGCGCAAGTTCAGAGAGGAATGAGATCTGCCGGCCCAACTCCCGATTGAGTGCATAGAGTTTATCGCTTTTACCAATCTCAAGACGATAGAGCATTGCGATGGTATCAACCACAATCAATCCCACTTTTTCATCTACCATCTGCTTGAGTTTCTCAAAATCTTCCTTCTGCTTGGCAAAGGTGGTCGGTCGCAGGAAATAGATGGAATCCAAGGCTTCCTTCCCATCCTTGATCTGTAGCAGCCGGTCTCCTGAGAATCCGCCTTCCGTGTCCACATAGATGACCTTTTTGCCTTCATTCACACATGCGATTGCCGCATGGATGCATACATTCGTCTTTCCACTGCCAGCGGGCCCATAGATGATCGTAAGGATATCAGACTCGATTCCTCCTTCCAGTAGCGTATCGAATGCCTCAGTCCCTGTTGGTTTCCTCATGGAGAAAGAACTTTTCTCAGCCATTAAAAAACTATCGCCTAAAGATTTAAAAACCAACTCGACTTTTTGGGAAATATGAACCGAAAGGGTGTTACCCTCGTAGTAATCTTTCTGGTATTCCTTGCCATACGCTTGCTGTTCGCCTTTCAGGCAGAGACGTTCAGCGACGATGAATCCTATTTTTCACTGCGTCAGGTAGAAGCCATAACTGACAGTGGGATCCCTCTCTATGAAGACTCCCTGAGCTATGGGGGCCGCATCCAACTCTTCTGTCCACTCTTCTATTACATCCTGGCCTTTTTCAACCTATTCATGCCGATCACACTAGTAGGCAAACTCATCCCCAACATAATCGCAAATACAGTCATCTTTTCAGGCTATCTGCTTGTCCATGATATAACCCGAAATCAAAGATTATCCCTGATCATCTCAGGTCTGGTTGCCTCAGTTCCCATATTCTTCTCCCAGACCTTTAATCACATTTCCTCTCTGGTGCTGGTCTTCCCACTGAGTCTGCTCATGATGCACGCATTTCTGAACATCAATAAGTCAAAGACCTACACCAAGATCTTCATTGCAAGTATCCTGGTATTGAGTCTCACGCATATCACTGCCTATGTGATCATTTTTGGGTTTCTTGCCTACCTGCTTCTCCTTCGATTGGAAAACCTTCAACAGACAAAGGCAGAGCTTGAGATCATCCTCTTTTCAGTCCTCTTCGTATTCTGGACCCAATTCATCATTTTCAAGAAAGCGTTCCTCGAATATGGCCCGGCGATCTTGCTGCAGAACATTCCCCGCCAAGTGGTAGAGACCCAGCAGGTGCTAGTGCTCGATATAATCACCCTTGTCGGCATATTGCCGCTTTTAGGAGGGATGTACATCATTTACAAATATTCATTCAAGGAGAAGAAACGTCCGATATACCTGCTCCTTGCCTTCTTTATTGTACTTGCGGTCTTTATGACAACGAATCTCATCCCGCTTTCCATTGGCTTGATTTTCTCTGCCTTGTTGCTTACCATCCTGTTTGCGCAATCAGTCAAGCTCAGCCTCCTTTTCATAGATAGGTCCAAGTTTAGCCACCTCAGAGGGCTTATGATTCTCTTCTTTGTGCTTGCGTATGGGTTGACAATCTTCGTTCCCACCTTGCATTTCTCAGCAATTGAATTGGATAACCGCCTTTCTGAGAGTGAGGTTGAGGCGATGCACTTCCTCAAGAATCATACTGAACAGGATGCGGTCATACTTACTCCGTATATATTAGGTCACTTTGTAGCCTACAATGCTGAGCGGACAACTGTGGCTGATGGGAACTTTCTCCTCATTGAGAACATAAACCAACGTTTTGAGGACATCAGGGAGATGTATCAGACCGATTTTGAGACAAAAGCCATAGAGCTCCTCAACAAATATGATATCGATTACATCTACATCTCTGATCGCGTCAAGGATTTTTATGGCATCCGCCAGGTTGGGTATGTGACTGATCAGGATTGCTTTCAGTTGGTCTTTGAGGAAGGGGACATCCAGATATTTAAGTCAATATGTGATCTGAAATGAAACGCAACTATCTGCATTATATCACAAAAGCCAGGATCTTTGTGGCGACAGCCCTGATTATAGTGATAACAGTCTTACTACGGTATTTGAATGAAGGATTCCTACCCATCGGTAAGCTTCCGTATCAGTACATGACTATCCAGAATACCCCGAGTTATCTGTTGGATATACTTCCTTTGACTCCGCCGGTACTTCTTTTGATGGCATCAGTTTCAGCCTTTCTCATAATTATCCTGGGCTACAGTGTCTTGACTCGGTATATCCGGGAGGATATGGTATTGGTGGGTTTGATCCTTTTTGCCATGTCTCCGGTGTTTATCAGCATGATCCTCTTGCCCACTGGAACAAGTCTTGCGCTAGTGTGCTTGTTGCTTGCCTGGTATCTCTACCCTCATACATGGCTTGCCGTGTTGTTGTATGCACTTATCCCGTTGATCGATTTTTATGGGGGGGTAATGGCAGCAATCGTGTATCTTCCATTTGCCAAATACCACAAAACCAAAAAAATCATCCCTGTCGTGTTAGTACCGGGTCTGTTGCTATATCTTTACCACCCATTCCAGACATTTCCTCCTCGCTTTGGTATCACCGAACTGGGTGCAGGCATAGGTGGCGGAGCCTTTCTCTTGCTTTTGGTAATCATCGGATTTGCGCATGTGTGGGAATATAAGCGCACGTACTGGTATATTTTCCTGACACTATCTTTGACATTGCTTCTGACTTTCTTCCACTCCTACCTTGCATCATATCTGATACTTGGTCTCTCAATAATTGGAGCCTATGGCTTCCTCTCAATCATCAAGCGCAACTGGGCTTTACGGGAGATCAAACACATCTCCCTTTTCCTCTTGGCCTTGGGATTATTGTTCTCTCTCATGTCCTATCTTAATGAAGTGAAGAGTGATCCTCCGACTGATGAGATCGCAGAAAGTTTCAGACCTATCGCAGGAACAGCGGGGACAGTTCTGAGTGATGATGAGTATGCCACCTGGATTCGGTACTTCTCCCACAAAGAGCCTGCCTATGGGCATGGTGAGAACACAAGCGTTTTTCATACCAGATCACTGGAGAGGGCAGAGTCATTCATGCGGCAGGAGAAGGTCTCGCATGTATGGGTACATCCGGAAATGCTTGAGGGAGCTGTCTGGCAGGCCCCGGACGAAGGCCTCCTCTTTGTGCTCTCTGCAGACTCCTTCGAGAAAATCTATGATCAGCAGATTCAGATATGGTCATTCCTTGCCTTTCAACAGGTCTCCCAAGGTCAAACCATCTGAGTGTGAAGTCTTAAAGGATTCTCCTTTCTCCTGAGAATCTTCCTCCACCAGTTTGAGTGAGAACGTCTTTTCCAGTTTTCTCGCCAGTTTTAGAGGGGGTTTCATCTTCCCCCGCTCAAGATTATGGATGAGGGACACTTTTTCATTGATTCGCTTTGCGAACTGTTCCTGTGTAAGCCCGCTCTTTTCCCGGACAGCCCGGATTTGTGACGCATAATCAGGTACAATCAAATATTCTGGTTCTTCCTTAGGTTTTCGTTTGACCTTAGGCTTGACAGGTTTTGGTGCCTTTTGTATCGCTCCGTACCGGGAGCATCGTTTGCACACCTGCAGCACAGTTCCCTCTATCTCCGTGGGGAACAGTTGTGCTTCCTGTCCACACATGTCGCATTGCATTTTCTACTCCATGATGCTTTTGACCTTTTCAGTGGCCTTCTGCAGTTCCACCAGTATGAGACCCAAATTGGTATCAGAATTCACCAGTGTCACAACCACCGAAGTGTTACCGGCACCCATGGCCACCAGTTTATAGCCCTTCGTTTCGGTAATGACCCTGAGGACCTCACCCTTATTCAGTTCACTGACTGCAGTTTCAGCTGCGCCAAACATGGTCGCGCTCATCGCCGCAAAGGTCTCTGCATTGGTATCAGTACGAAAATCAGACGATACCAAAAGTCCATCTCTTGTTATGACTGCGCTACCCTCCACATCACCCAAGGAGTCAAGCTTATGGAGCACTTCATTCAATTCTTCTTTCTTGGTAATTCCCATTATTGTCCACCTAAATTATTCGATCAAATAATGCGTCAAGTGTCTTGTAAATGTCATCCTTGCTGAGTTGACAGGTTTCACCTTCCCTCCCTTCACCATCAGCATGCACCTCAATTATTGGCACATGGGGGTCTAGCCCCATATTCTGCCTGATCTCTTCAACTGCCATCGCATTCTCACGATTCATCTTGTTTGCAGCCACCACATAGGGCAAGCCCTCTGAATTTGATTTGTTGAGCATGCTTAAGGCCCGTGTAAATGTGCCTGGGTCAGTGGCATCGACAACAACAATGACTCCCAAGCTTTCATTACCCAGCATTTTGAGTAACGGGTCGAACCGTTCCTGGCCTGGGCTTCCGAAGAGATCGACACTAAATCCCCGATACTCCAAGTGCCCATGATCAAGCGCAACCGTAGTGCCTATTCTATCCACACTGACCGCTGTATCTGAGGCAGTATGGACAAAGCTTGACTTTCCTGCATTGAAATCCCCTGTGACAAGGACTTTTGGGATATAGACCTTTATTCCTCCCGGTACCACTACCTTGAAAGGGACACCCCGCTTGATAGGGTTCCCCCAACTGACCTTTGGTACCGTGAAGTATTCCCGGAGAATCACCTTCTCCTCGATTGCCTTGAGTTCAACTATACTGTCGGCAATTTCTCTCACCTGATTCGTGATCTCCTCACCATACGGCCATTCAGTGAACAGGAAGACACCGCAGCTATCAAAGCGCAGGAACATCTCCTTCCATTTCTTCATCTCTTCGAGTAGATCCTTGAAAGAATCATTGACGAGGGTCGAGAGTGAATCAAAGATTACCACGCATTTCCCTTGGGTTCTCACCAGGTAGTCCTCAATCACCTGGGTAAATTCTGTGATATTCCGAGGATTGCCAACAACGAGCGTCTCTGTTGATTTGGTATTGACAATAGCACTGTACGCGTCAATGAACTTGAAGTTACCCTCTTCCTTGTGCTTGGTGACATCCCATCCTGCATCATTGATCTCCTGCTCGATAGTATCCGGACGTTTAGTCTGTACCACATAGATGACATTATGGTCCTCTGATAAGATACTGTTTATCAACTGGTAGCAGAACGGCGCATTGGAAATGCCAGGCTGTGTCCAGAATATCGTTGCTGTACCGGGTATAAGTCCTCCCTCTAGGAATTCATCCAGTTTTGGTATCCCTGTTTTGAATTTCACACTATCACTCCCGTATAAGGTCTCTTTTTTTAAGGATTTCCTTGAATCTCTTGAATTCCTCTCTGTGCTTGAGGTCCTGTATTTTCCTTTTTGGCAGGCTTTTCATGACATCCACAGTGAACCTGGCAACTTCTTTAAGCTCTTCCTCCAGTTCAGTCGTATCCGGGGATATCTCAGGTTCCTCTCGTTCTGGTTGTTCCTTGAAAAGCCGAATGATTGATTTGATTAGTCCTTTTCTCCGCGATTTCAACATCTTTTCCTGGTTAATAAGTTCCTCTTCCTTTTCTTCCAGCTCCTCAAGCTCGGTTATGAGATAGCCTTCGTCGTCATATACCTTATCTTCCGTATATACCTCCTCATCCTCTGTTTGTGGCCTTTTGAAACGGGAAAAAAAGTGACTGACACGTTCCTTTAGTGTGGGAGATGCTTCAATCTCCTCTTTGATCTCCTCCTCCTCTGAGTCAAATTCAGCACTGGCAAGTTCCTTTTCTACTTCTTCTTTTGGGATATCTCCCTCGTACTGGGGTTTCTTGTTCCTGAACATTCGCTGGAAGAGGGTTTCATCCTTTTTGATGACCTGAATTCCACCCCTTTCAAGTTCCGGGATCTCCACTTTCTCCTCTTTTTGAAAAATATTCTTGACGTTCTTAATCCGCTTTTTTGGGCGGCGTTTACTGCTTAGATAGTTTCCCAGAAACTCGTTGAATTCTTTTTGAGACATACAAACACCTATGGTATCCAAAAGCTTTTAACTTTTTATAGTTTTCGGAATACAGATCGGAGAAATCAAAATTTTTATAAAGTTGTTCCTCCGAAGTGCCCTCATGAAGTTAAAAAGGGGCCAGGTCTCTCAGGAATATCTTATGATTATCGGCTTCTCCCTTGCTATGGTCACCGTCATTTCAGGCATGTTCCTTTTGAATGCCCATGAGCAGCAGCAGCAGGTGCGGGATAGTCAGCTCTACCAGATTGGTAATAGCATCATAAGCGCAGCTGAAGAGATGTATTACCTTGGAGAGCCGGCACGCCAGACCGTCACGGTTTATATGCCTTCCAAGGTGACTAAAGTTGAGGCATACAACAAGGCGATAGTGTTCGTGACAAATGATACAGGAACCGGGTCTGATATCGAATTTTACTCCAAAGTGAATCTTTCCACCAATATCAGTCATATGCAGGGCAAAAAATACATCCAGGTGTATGCAAAGGATAAGTTCGTATGTGTTGTAGAGAAAGGAAAAAGCCCTCCGACAGGGTGCGGACCATGAGAGGGCAGGTTGGGATAGAGTTCATCGCGCTGATGGGGATATTCTTTTTTATATTCCTTTTCATGTTCAAGGGGGCAACCGAAGTGCGAATTGAGATTTATGAGAAGCATGAAGATTACGCGATCCAGGATCTGGCCATGCGTCTTCGACAGGAAGTGATGACTGCCCAGAACGCGCCTGATGGATATACACGCACCTATGTCATGCCAAAAATCTTGGCAAGTAGGTATACCTACTCCTATCTCTTCAATACCACGGCAAACTATGTGCTCGTGAACACAACAGCGAATTCCCGGGATTTTCCCATCCCACCAGTGAACGCCTCAACAAATCCCAATGAATTCAACCTGACCTTTAGGAATATCGGAGGAAGAGTCTATGTTAACAGCTCGTAAGGCGCAGACTTGGTATATGGACCTGTTCTTAGGGATGGTCATCTTCATCATAGCCTTTTCCGTACTCCTCAAGAGTTCCCTGAACACCTCCGCAGAGAAACAGGACTTGAGTGATACCATCAAGATCGAGGGGTCATTGCTCTCAAAGATGCTACTCTCTGAGGGATACCCGAAGAACTGGACAAATGAGACTGTTGTCCAGGTTGGCCTGCTCACCAACAAACGCATCAATGAGACAAAGCTTGCCAATTTCACCAATATAGACTATGGACGTTCACGTACTCTCAATCGCCTTCGCTTTGATTACCATTTCCACTTCACCAATGGGACCGATATCATACCCGTTATCGGCCAGGAAAATTTCGGCCATCCGGGAGTGAACGCAACAAACGTAACCGCTTTGGACCCTGAATATCTGCTCAGGATAAACCGCTTGGTCATACACAATTCAAGCATTGTAAAGATGGTGCTGTACCTATGGAAATGAAAGGCTTTTTTTTCTCCATCGACGCGATTGCAGCCTCCACGATCATTGTACTCGGGATTGTGGCGATGTCCATAGATAGCGTGGATGACCCGATGAATTCTGATATAAACTTCCTTGCGGATGATGCGATTGACGCCCTCTCAGAGTTGAAGATCCATGAGCTTAATACTCCATTCATTACCCTGTTACGGAACAATGGAAATATCACTGACGCAGACATGAACAACTCAGTGCTTGAGCAGGCACAGATATTTTGGGCAGAAGGGAAGAACAATCTTTCAACCAGACTGCTGAACGAGACGCTACCAGGTTCACTGAAGGGCAAATACCGCTTTGGATTCTTTGCCGGAGACAATGATATGCTCCTGAACGATTCAAAGGGCATTCTTGGAGGCCTCAGTTCATACAAGAAATTCGTTTCCGGCATCCAGGAAGGGAAGAAGACCCACCAGTTCCTGACTAAGGTATCCTTCACCCAGATCGAGTCCAAACAGACCCGGGTCTTCCATTATTTTGGTGGGTTTGTCGGTCAGGGTAACGTGACCGCAAACATGACCTTGAATAAGCTTGAGGGGGCAAATGTCACTGAACTTGAACTGGACCTCGACATCCCCAGCGAGTTTAAGCTATACATAAATGGGAATCTGGTAGGCACCTTTACCCCTAGTCAGCCCGTGCGCCGGGCAGATACCTTCAAGATCAACGATTCTGCCAAGCTGCAGAATTTCCAGACTGGTGATAACCTGATAAAATTCAATTTTCCGGGGCAACTGAACGAAAGCTATATTGGCGGCGGATATATCAAAGTCACCTACGAGACAAAGAACAAGTCAGATGAGGTTCTCAGATACAAGAATAGCAGCGTTTTCAAGCGCCTCAGGCTGACAGGCATCGATGGAGCGATAAACCTCTATGACTCCTTTTATATCCCAGGGAAGGTCAATTCGATGAAGGCCGTCATCAACTACATCGCCGAGCATAATGTGTCAAATAGCAGCGATACCTCCCTGTTCATCAATTTCGGCAACACCACTGTCTATCGCTCAGACAATTTCTCCCTTGGAAAAAAACAGGTGGTACTCAACTATTCAAACCTCTCAAGCTATGGGATTAACCGTTCTTTCTTAAGCCGAAAGACTGTCCCATTCAGGATTGGCTATTCCAACATCAACTATACCATCTCCCAGCCAAACGTCACTGGCGCCGGCGATGCGATTGTCGTGACTGACCGCTCAGGGAGTATGAACGAGCGATTGAGTGGGGGGTATACCTACAAGTACGCAGATATCTCGTATAAAGACTGTATTGAATCACGATTGAATGACCCGGATGCGAGTCGGATTTATCTTGCACGATGTGTGGATAAGGAGTTTTCAACAAACATGCTTAAATCTGGCTATAACAGAGTAGGGCTGACCAGCTATGAGAGTAATCTGATCACTCCCTCACATAGTCTTTCTACAAATTACTCCTCGATCAAGGGTACAGTGGAAGGTTATGATGCTGGAGGCGGAACATGTACCTCCTGTGGGGTTTGGGAAGCATTACAACTGTTGGTGAACTCGAATAACCATGTACGTACGTACTTAATATCCACGCAGGATGACTGGCTGTACTACACGAACGGTACCATTATCATGAACGACAGCGATAATCACTCCTGGTATCATCCTAAATACAATGATACCTACAATAATAGTCCTTGGAAAACCGGCATGGCACCTCTCGGCTTAGTATCTGGAAACACATGGATCGATATGGATGCCTTGGTTGGAACCTCGATTAGGACATTGTGGGACATGGCTGCTGATGCAGGCAGTCCGGAGATTGATTTCACTTCAGGAGTGAACTCAACCAACAATAGCTTCAGAATGGAACTGGATATCAACTACTCTGATTTTGCTGGCCCCTCCTTCGATGGATGGGATCATACTGGGAACATATCATTTGGTGGTGAGATCGCCCATTTTTTTGACGACTTTGAAGATGGAACCCTCAATCCTTGGACCGTTAATTCAGGTAACGCAGGAATTGATGCCACTTGCCCTGTCCATGGATTTCGGGTTCTAGAAACAGGGGGTAATAACTGGTTTAATCCTTCCATAATCACTTTACAGAATACAATAAATCTTTCAGGATTTTCTTATGCAACTTTATCCTTATGGGTAAGGAAAGGTGGTGGTGGTTGTGGAGATAAACCTGAAGATGGTGAAGACCTTGAGATACAGTATCATGATGGGGCTGGATGGCAAACCTTGAAAACATACCAGGCATCCGGTTATAGTAATGGAGAGTCTTTTGAGGATCAAATAAACCTGCCTGCTGCCTCTTATCATCCTGATTTTACGATACGCTTATTAAATCATGGTAGTTGGTCAAATAATGATAACTGGTATATTGATAATGTGGAAATAATAGCAAAACCCAGTGACCCTTTTGGCTTGACAGAATACATCTACATAAACTCAACCAACGCAACGATCAACAAGACATTTAATCGTGATTCAAGAGCTCTTGCAAATGGCTATTTCAGCTTCACCTATGCCATCAACGACTCGTTATTCGCAAGCTGGGGAAACGCAAGCTGCAATCTAATCTATGATAATGGTACAAAGACAATCTGGAATGAATCCTGGAACTCAACAAATAATCCTTCCGGGATATTTAATGTTGCAAAAGATATAAGCCCTTACTTGACAAATGATTCTTTTGTGTATGAGATTGAATGCGGTGCAAAGATGGGTCCCGGAAGCATCATCGCATTTGACAACATGAGCATCGCGCTCTCCTATGGGGGTGATGACGGGTGGGATTGGGATGATGTGGATGGTGCAGGGCCTTATGGGTTTGATGATGATGCTGTACTAACCCATAACAACGGCAAGATAATCATAAACTTTTCAACCCCTGACAATCAATGCAGCAATAGCGACTGCTCCGGAGCATGGGGTGTTATGTTTTACGTCAACGAATCCCTTATTCAAAAGATTAAGTCTGGAAGAATGAATTTATCCTTTACCTACTCATGGCATCCTGCCCCCACAACATTTGAAACATCTGGTGGGTGGAGGGATATCGGCTATGTGAAAGGCCGCTTTACAACGCCGCTCAGTGCCTACGCTCTTGGCTCTGATATGGAGAACTATGGGGGTGATGTGGGTCCTGACCTTGATGTTTTGACAGACCTCAACAATCCTGTGAAGAAGAATATAACCTTGGATATCACTGATTTGTTTTCTGTGTCGGGATACTATTATCTTGATCTTGGTGCCGAGTTGTTAACCACAGGTGCAGTTGAGCACGGTGCTTTTACGTTTGATGATATCTTATTGTCAGGCTTATACATAAATGACACAAAGGACTCTTACTACTTCAGGAAAGATTTCAAGATTTATCCTCCGATAGATTACTACAATAATTTCATATTGCGACTAAGGATGGATGATAATGCGAAAATATATCTAAACGGGAACGAGATCTACACGGATACGACTCCCTTGACTCCACAATACTGGAACAAGCAGCTATCAATACCACGTTCTTATTTCAAGGGCGGGGAGAACACCATCGCAGTCAAACTTTACAATAATGCGACACCCAATGCAGAATTTGACGCACAACTCCAGGTCAATTACACGAACCCCAACCGTGGAAAAGCGATGCTTATAATGAGCGATGGTGGAACGCACGGCTGTCAAGGCAACTGCAACAACTGCCCTGACATGACTAAGTCTAACCTGAACATGGCTGGAAGTTGCCCAAGTGTTGCAGGAGTGGGAGGTGCGACTGAACAAGTTATCGGGATGGCTTGCTGGGCAAATGAAGTCCATAACATAAGCATATACACAGTTGCATTTGGAGATTCAGGTGCGGGTGAAACGGGTATGAACCTCACAGCATCATTATGCGACAACGAGAGCAATTTCTATACAAGCCAGAATTATTCAGGAATCTCAGAGATCTACAAGTTGATCGCAAAAAGCATGATCGATGATTTCCAGGGCAACTACACCCGCCAGGCCCTCGACATCGGAAGCGATTTCGGTAAATCAAAGCTCCTCCCAAGTTCATATCTTGAATTCAGTTATAATGTGTCATCCCATGCCTACCCAAAGCATGATGACATCTTTATCTCCGCAAATACCCTCCCCTTTGGGAACAATATCACAGAAGGGAATTTCACATTCAAAGGGACAGCAAAGAAGCTGATTGAGACGGGGGTATCATCCTATTCAGGGGATTACTGGACAAACAATGTGACCCTGAACAATGGCACGCACAATCTTTCAGTGTTTACATTGGGTGATTACGCAGATGACTTCAAACGTCTGGGAGACCCGTACCGTGTTGGCGTACCGATAAGTCATATCAAGCATAACCAGACCACCGAATTCATCATCCATACTGGCCTTTACAGGAATCATACAGCCAATGGGTCCATGGACAACCGCTTCTTTTATACATTCGCGCTTGACAGCCTCGGAATCACTCCGTCAATCAGTCGCTCAGCAAAAGGCTGCAAATGGAATGTGACCTATCCTGATGGCGAATCTGAATTCATCAGGATTCCTGCCAGTTACACGGGTCCAAAGATTTGTCATTATCACAACGGAACCTACGACAAGAATGACAGTATCGATGCAGCAACCTATGATCTTTTCACTCAACTGGATGTGGAAGGTAACGGACGGCTGGTTGTCAAGCTTGACCAGAGTTTCATGCAGGTACGGACATCAACCATCGGCAACGTACCAAGTTTGTGGGGTCCTTCAATGACAGAGACGAGGGTTTGGAAATGAAGAAAGGATTTTTTTTTACGATTCTTGCGATTGTTTTCATAGATGTGTTTCTGCTGTCATACCAGGCTGACATCTCATACGAGGAGATCAATCGTTTCTCAAGCATCCGTTCCAGGATAAATATGATGGAGGACTACATTGAAAGCCTTGAACAGGATGCTGAACGGGCACTCTATATCTCCGGCTATCGTGCACTCATCACCATGAACAATTATGTCATCACAACCGGGGACCCTATCAATTCAGTGAATGATAGCTATGATGAAGTGATGATCAACGGAACCCTGGATGGCAACAATACCTATACCCTGCTGATGGATAACCAGACCCTTAAAGATTGGGTATCACGCATGCAAAACCTCGCAGACGAGCTTGACTTGAAAGTCAACCTGAGTTTCTACAACGTCACAGTTGAACATAGTTCACCATGGACTATCCGAACCACCATGATGATAAATTACACCCTCAATGACTCAAAAGAGGTTGCATCCTGGCAAAGGAACAAAGAGGTCTCCGCAACCATAAAGATTGATGGATGGGTCGATCCATATTATGCGATGCATTCAAACGGGGTGATGCGCCAGATGATCAGGACAAATATCACACAATTTAATTATACCTCCGTCTTATGGATGATGGGGAACAAGACATACGCGAACTCGACCCACGCACCAAGTTTCCTGCATAGGCTCGAGAACCGTACCAGTGCTGATCAAAACGGAATCTTCAGCATCGTTAACCTGGAGGCACCAGAAATCAACAGTAACAATACAAAGAATGTCAGTGTCATTGATCACTACTGGTTCAACCAGACCTTGGAACCAACAGCCGAAATCATCAATGTGACCTCTGTGTACACATGGTTCAGGCTCGATCAGGATTATATGCAGATAACTAACACGAAAAATGGCACTGTCTTCAGTTAAAGCTTTTTTTTTCTCTATTGATGCATTGGCTGCATCAGTAGTGATTTTCTTTGGGATAATAGTTCTCTCGTCGAATCCCTCAATGGAAGGGACGAGTTTTGATATTAACTTTCTTGCCGATGATGCCATAGATGTTCTTTCAGAGATACGCATCTCAGAGATTGATGACGCCTTCATCCAGACGCTGATATCAAACAACAATCTCACTGCCCATGACATGAACAATAGCGTTCTTGAGCAGGCATTGATATTCTGGGCTGAAGGCAAACCGGAACTCGCCCGGGGACTATTGAATGCTACCCTTGTTCCTGAACTGAAGGGGAAGTATCGCTTTGGTTTCTTTGCTGGAGAGAATTCAACTCTTTTCAATGATTCAATAGTTGATATCAATAGTCTCATGGTGTACAAGAAATTTGTGTCTGGCATTGAAGAAGGAAAACAGACCAGGGGTTTCATGACAAAAGTATCTTTCACTGATATCCATTCAAAACAGACAAACCTCTATCATTACTTTGGAGGTTTCGTCGGTCAGGGTAATGTTACCGCCAATATGTCATTGGTCAATCTGACAGGCGCACGGATTATCAGCATGGAGCTGGAACTGGATGTGGTAAGCGATTTTGTGTTGTATATAAATGATGATCTGGTGGGCATTTTTACTCATTCAGCAGGACACAAGGAAGCAGACCGATGGACTATCAATCAGAGCACTACGCCTTCAATTGATGATTCTTGGTTCGTGGATGGGGACAATCTGGTCACTCTTGATTTTGTGGGCCAGATGAACGAAAGCTATATCGGGGGTGGATACATAAAGATAACCTATGAGACCAATACCAAAAAGGACCCCTATACCCGATTCACGTCAGGGAATGCGATCAGACGCATCCCTCTGTCAGGCGTCAGTGGCGCCATAAATATCTACGATTCATTCTATGTCCCGGGGGATATTCACGGGATGAAGGTCTATCTTGACTATGTCGCACAGCATAATACCAGCAATTCCACCAACAGCTCTTTGTTCTTCAACCTCGGGAACAAGACAGTATATCGTTCCAGTAACTTCACCGATCCCCATCGAACAGCCAGTCTGACAAATTTCACACAGCTTAATCTGTCCGAGTTAGGGTTTAACACAATCCCTTACCGGGTAGGGTACTCAAACCTTTCCTACGTGGTCTCCAGTTCCAATCATTCTGGTGCAGGGGACGCCATCCTGGTCACAGACCGGTCGGGGAGTATGCAATGGGTCTTCTATGAAAATAATAACAATGGGAAGTACAGAAGCACTGACTACTCTCAATGTACTGATACACGCCTTAATGATCCAGAGGTATCCAGGATCTATGTGGCACGCTGCGTTGATAAGGAGTTTGCCGCAGATATGGTCGGTTCATCGCCATATAACCGGGTCGGGCTGACCAGTTATTCTACAAACCTGTTGTCCCAGCAGATGCTCAATGATGATTATCCCTCTCTCAAGCAACAGATTGAACAATATGACGCAGGCGGAGGCACCTGCACTGCCTGTGGTGTGTGGCGGGGTGTTCAAGGACTGCTCCAGTCATCCAACTCAATCAGTGCACGGTTGG
>JBNJGT010000017.1:24616-27194 GCA_051819765.1 Nanobdellota archaeon | reverse complement strand
CTATGAGCAGAAAACATTATAAATGCATGCCTTCTTTTTCTTTTCATGCTTGAAATCCTCTGGATTCTCATTTTTGCGGTAAGCCTTGCAGTGCTTGTAAAGTCTTCAGATTACTTCACTGACGCGGCTGAGCGGCTTGGATTGCATTTTGGTATCCCCGCTTTCCTGGTGGGAGTCACTATTGTTGCATTAGGTACCTCCCTTCCTGAACTGATCTCATCGCTAGTGGCAGTTTTCCAGGATTCTTCAGAGATAGTCTTTGGTAATGTTGTGGGTTCGAATATCGCAAACATCTTTTTGGTGTTAGGTGTTGCAGCAATTATCGGCAAGAAGTTCAGGATAAAATACCATCTGTTGGATGTGGATCTTCCCCTTCTCGTAGGGTCTGCCTTTTTGCTTGCCATATTTGCCTGGGATCTCCAGTTTACAGCTTTTGAAGGCATAATCTCTCTTCTTGGCCTTGCGATCTACCTGGGATATACCTTTCATAAGCGCAGGATGCCAGTGGCCGATAAGAACAAGGGCAATCCATCTCTTGAAGCCGTTATTCTCATTGTCAGTAGCATTTTCATCTTTGCTGGCGCCCATTTCACGATCGAATCAGTCATCCGGCTCTCCGAATTGTTAAGTATCGGAAAAGAAGTGATTGCGGTCTCTGCCATCGCGTTTGGGACATCGCTTCCTGAACTTATGGTGACTATTCAGGCCGCACGTAAAGGAAATCCAGAGATTGCTGTCGGAAATGTCCTTGGTTCTAACATCTTTAACACCTTTGCGGTCATGGGGATTCCAGCGCTTTTCAGTACACTTGTGATAACAGAGACCCTGTTGTTTTTTTCCTTGCCTGTTATGATTATAGCGACCATGATGTTCCTTTTCATGACTCAGGATCGCCATATGACATGTTGGGAAGGATATATGCTGGTTCTCTTCTATGTGGTATTCATTGTGAAGACATATATCTAGTCTTCCTAGTCTTCAGAAGATTTTCTTTTGAGAAGGACTATCAAGACCACAATGAAACCTATGGTGACAGACAACAGGATTATAAGATCGAGAATGTAAGTCCTTTCTATATGTTCAGTATCTGTTTCGGTCACATTTGTGGTGAGGACAGGTTCCTCTTCTTGTTGTATATCCTGTTGCATGATTACTGTAAGATTCCCGTGGTTATCGAATAGCCGCAATTCATTCACCCGCATGGTGAGTTGGCATCCCTGGACCTCAATGGTCTCATTCACAAGCATGCAACGATCGCAGAGCTTGGCAACAAGTGCCCCCTCAGGCAGGTTTTCGCATGGACCCCCCCTCCTTCCGATGCCTGCGGCAGTCACATTAGGATATGATTCATTCAACCGATATGCCCCTCTTGTCTTGAAAGTATAAGTGCCGTTAGTGACTGGAATCTCAATCCAGTCAAGTGTACTGGGAACTGCGAATTCACTGGCATTCGTAACCGTGTACGAGCAGTCTTCAGGGCAGGCCTCATCCTTATCACAGTATCCATCTCCACAGACCTCTGGCGCAGAGCTGCACACCCCATGTACGCAGTAGGGCAGCTCACAATCTTCATTAGTTTGGCATGCATCAGCTATTCCAGACAGACACTCAGCTTCGCAATCCACCCGGTTGACCCTGATTGCGACCTTGTCGCGCATCAACGCAGGATTATCGCTTTCAATACCTCCCATGAGAGGGACGAAGCGATCAAAACAGAACTTATACTGGCCATACTGATCGCATTCATTCTCAGACAAGACAATCTTACCAAAATTTGAGACAATCTGCATGACATCAAAGTCCTTATCCTCGACATATCGGATCTCGTAGGTCACTCCTTCAAGCTCGAAGGTCTCCCCATTCTTGAACTGGTGATCAATGACTTTATCTGCATTGACAATCATTAAGCTCAGAATCAATAGCAGTATTAGCCTCATGATACTGTTTGCATTCTATTCCTTTTTATATTTTTTCAAAGAATCATTCCAGGATAAGATTTACGAGACCTTACTTCACCTCTCTTGGGTCTGGTGCCGATAAGTCAGATTCTGTAGAGTTAGCCCCGTACCAGCCTGGTAAAATGCAGTAGGGTCTTGTTGACATTCGTGCACGGGATTCAATCTTCGTTATGATAGCGATAATAGGAAAGACAGCCCCCAGTAAAGCCCCCTGAATGATCTCTTTGCACGAGGTCAAAAAGCAAAATTTTATAAAAATGGCTGCTTACATAGTAGAAAAAGGGGGTAATCATGGGAGTATTTGATAAGCTAAAGTTTTGGCAGCATAATGAGCCTCACTTCCCTGGGCCACAGAACCAAAAAGGCCCTGCCGGTCAACCTCCGCAACCACCCCCACAGCAAACTTCTCAGCCACCTCCCCAGGGCTCTTTTGGCAGTCCAAGTGGCGGACAGAATCCTCCCTTTGGCCCTCAGAATTCTCAGGATCCCTTCGGTAATAACCCTCAACAGGATCCCTTCGGCAACAACCCGCAACAGGACCCTTTCGGCAACAACCCGCAACAGGATCCCTTCGGCAACAACCCTCAACAGGACCCGTTCGGCAACAACCCTCAACAGGA
>JBNJGT010000017.1:16636-24516 GCA_051819765.1 Nanobdellota archaeon | reverse complement strand
CCCTCAACAGGACCCGTTCGGTAATAACCCGCAACAGGACCCTTTTGGCAACAGCCCGCAGCAGAACACCTTTGGCAGCGCTCAGAGTTCCCAGGACCTTTTTGGCAACAGCCCTCAACAGGAATCACGTGGAAATCAATATGCTGCAGGTTCGCAATCCTCTCAAGGTGGGGCTTTCGGGCCGCAATCTCCACAGAGGCAAGACTCACAACAGGGTTTCACTAATCCTCGAGCACGTTTTGCTACTGGTTCGCGAGTAAGACCCGAAGATTACCGACAGGAGGAAGCTCATGATGGGGGCAAAGACGAGATCATAATCAATAAGCTTGACACCATACGTGCAATGATTGACAATATTAACCAACGCTTAAGTCTTCTTGAAGATTCTGTCCGGAAACGATGGTAAAGAAATTCTACGGTCTGGCTGCGCTTATCGTTCTCATTGACCAACTCACAAAACACCTTGTAGATCAGTTTGTCTCTGTACCGGTGGATCTGGGTTTGTTCTCCATAATCCTTGTCAAGAATACTGGTGCGGGCTTTGGTATCCTCCAGGGACAGCGGATTTTACTGGTTCTGATAACAATCGCAGTTATCTTTGTTTTGGCTTACTATCTGAATACCGCCAAAGAATATGGCTTGGCGGTTATATTAGGTGGCGCTGTAGGGAATCTTATCGACCGCATCTTTCTCGGGCATGTGATAGATTTCATCAGTTTTGGCTTTTGGCCTGCATTCAATATCGCCGATACAGCAATAACAATAGGTGTAGCCATGGTCATGTGGAATCAATTTAGAAAAAAATAATTATTCCTTCTTTTTTGAAGCCTTTTTTGCAGCGGTTTTCTTAGCGGTCTTTTTTGTCGTCTTCGCAGAGGTCTTTTTTGTCTTCTTTTTAGCGGTCTTCTTTGTCTTTTTTTTGGCAGTCTTTTTTGGAGCGCCCTTCTTTGTGGCTTTTTTCTTTGCTGTAGTCTCTGCCGTTGTGTGGGCTGCCTCTCTTGGCTGATTTGGTGTAGGTTCAAGGAACCTGTACTGTTTAGCCCGTGGTTTTGGACGGGATGCCATTGCTGACATGAGTCCGATCAACGCAGCAAGGAACGCTACTGCAACTACCAGATCACTGTGTCCAAGAAAAAAGAGGTATAACTGGTAAAGGATCAACGCTCCGAAGACAAAGACTGAAAGTCCTGCTCCCCAGAGCTTGCGCTTGTATAAGCCAAACAGGCCCATAATACCTACCAGCACGAGTCCCGCCAGGATGACGAGTTGTATGGTATATGATTCCAATCTAAGAATAACAAAAATAGTTGCGATGATGCTGATTGCTTCAAATAGTAGTATTGTTGTTTTGTTTGCCCCCATGAACACGTATTATCACATCAAAATATTTAAAGATTTCTATTGTTGAGTAGTGTCAGGGCGCAATAATCTCTCCATGTGAATAAACTATCCAGTAGTAAAAATGCCTAAATTTATATAGCTCTGCTCATCTCTTGTGGGGCATGACTTTTTCCAATAGCCGGTCCTTCAAAGTGACGACCTTTTCAGTATTGGGGGCATTAGGCCTTGCTGTGGCTGGCCTAGGCTGGTACCTGGACCATACATATGAAAGCAAGGCTGGCATTGATACAAAAAAGGTGACCCAAACCAGACAAATCCGGGATAATCAGACCCGGTTTTTCTTTGATAACGTCCACCAAAAGGACTATCTTTCCGGCCAATTTAACAACGGTTTTGGTGTCATCTTCACTGAGCAAAATAATCCACAGCTGGTAACAAAAACGCTTGACTACCTGGGTGGGATTGCTCTTTACAAAGGCGCACCTGAGGGGATGGACAATTACCCGGATTTAGACCTGTACCTATTGACTGACAATGCCTCTGCTGTCAACGGGTACAAAGGTCTGGCAGGGGTGGCAAGTTTTGACAAAAGGACTTTGCAGAGTCTGGAGGGAGAGGACCTTGAATTGCTGCTGATCCATGACTACCAAAAGAATTCTTCACAAAAAGAGCTTCCAGGCATCAATCTGGAGGATACCTATTTTCTCTCATATACTCGTTTGGATGGCAACCAGGATTAACCCTGCAACCAGGGGGATGGTCAGGTTATCATCAATCTTATGGGTATTGACACGCATATCGATTCCCTCGATGATCATCGCAGTGCTTGCCGCAATGAATCCTGGAATGATATCGACATAGATCCAGGCGCCGATTGTTGCAACCAGCGCCCCTGCAATGATACTCTCCAGGAACCGGGAGTTATTGAAGGGGTATTTCAGATTACCAAACGGCCCCACCAACCGCGAAGTGGAATCCCCTAATGCAAGAATCATGATAGAGGCAAGCGCAATCTGTTCAGGAAACAAGAAGACAGAGATGGTACATCCCATGGAATAGAATATCAGCCCCTTGAACTGCAATCCTTTTCGCTCACTCTCACGTTGGATACGCTTGATATACGGCATCAGCGGAAGTTTTACCTTGCGGGAAGCCAGGTAGGATAAAAAGATGACAAGCACTGTCACACCTAACAGCACATAGCCGTTAATCAATCCTTTATCTAGCAACAGGACTATGACTAACCCCAGCAAGATATGTGCTCCCTGACGCCTGATCTCCTTTTTACTGAACATAGCGTCCGCGCTCCCCAAGTTCCTCCTCGAGGCGCATCAACTGGTTGTACTTGGAAAGCCGCTCGCTTCTGCATGGTGCTCCTGATTTGATTTGCCCTGCACCAAGGCCCACAACCAAATCTGCGATAAAACTATCCTCTGTTTCACCAGAACGGTGGCTGACCATGACCGTCCAGCCATAACTGTGCGCCATGATTGCTGCCCGAAGCGCCTCACTCACTGAGCCGATCTGATTCACCTTGAGAAGCAGCGCATTGCAAGCCCCTTTCTCATGTGCCTCTTCAATGCGTTTCGGATTAGTCACGAGAAGGTCATCTCCCACAATCTGGATATGGGAGTCGTCCGTCAACCGTTTATGCCCTTCCCAGTCATCCTGATCAAAGGGATCCTCGATCGAGATGATTGGGTACTTGTCAATGAGCGCCTTGTAAAATGCGAGCATTGCTTCCTTATCCCGGAAATCCTCGCCTGTCTTGAAGGCCAGGTTGTATCCCTTTTCGGTAAAAAACTCAGAGGCTGCACAATCCATGCCGATCTTGATCTTACCCTCATACCCCGCCCTGCTGATGGCAGTCTGTAAAAGGTCAAGTGCTTCAGCGGTGTCAGAGATGCCCGGAGCAAATCCTCCTTCGTCACCGACATTTGTTGCGTCAATCCCGTAAAGCTCCCTGATGACTGTCTTCAAGTGATGATAGGTCTCAGCGCCCATGCGCATTGCTTCCCTGAAACTATAGGCTCCGACAGGCAAAATCATGAATTCCTGGATTGCAAGGCCATTTCCCGCGTGCTTTCCTCCGTTCAAAACGTTGAAAGCTGGTACTGGCAGGACGTACTCCGTGACGCCAGTAAGATCAGCGATATGCTCGAACAAAGACTTTCTTTTCGCCGCTGCTCCCGCTTTGCACACTGCCATGCTTACTGCAAGGATGGCGTTAGCTCCCAGTTGTGATTTGTTGTCAGTTCCGTCAAGCTCACGCATCAGCGTGTCTATCTCCTCCTGGTTGGTGGGATCCTTCCCCATGAGCGCTGGTGCGATTGTATCCCGGATATTCCTGACAGCAGTCAGGACACCCTTTCCCATGAAACGGTCATCCTTGTCACGCAGTTCCAATGCCTCATGTACACCAGTGCTTGCACCACTCGGGACCATCGCCCGAAAATAGCCATGCTCTGTTGTCACATCTACCTCAACCGTAGGGTTTCCCCGTGAATCCAAAACTTCCCGTGGAATAATCTTCTCTATCATCCTATCACCCGATATAAGACACACTATCAACCTTTTGTGTCTCATCCTGCTGCGTCATGAGTTCCTCCTTTCGCATGAGAATCTCCTTTTCCACCTTCAAGGCCTCTTCATCAAGGTCCTTGATGTTTGCTTTGAACTGGAAGCGTTTTTTGAGGATAGTAAGAATCTTTTGGGAACTCTTTATCCCCAGTGTCATAGGATGGCCGAATGTTTCAGCAAGAAGCGCTATTGTCTCCTGTTGCTCCGCCATCGCAACCAGTATGCCGGTGACTCCGACAATCGGTCCGACAACGCCATACACGTTGTTATCGATAGGCGCATGACGTTTATAGCGCTTGATTATCTCATGGCTGTTTGCCGTCGCATACACCTGTGGGTCTTCCGGGATGTCTGCAAGTCCGATTCCCCCGATGGTTACGATCTCCTTTGTATCGAATTCATCAAGGATTGCCAGGAGCGCCTCGCAGAATGAATAGCATGATACCTCATCATTGGGCTGGATATCTCCTGCAAGAATCAGTAGATCCTTTTTCTTCTGTCGTTTGACGTAATAGAGCGCGATCTCAGGGAGCTCCACCAGGTTTTCCTCATTGATGAAAGCAGAATGTGGAAATGAGTGGCTGAAGAAGGAATACAGCTTTTTCGCCTTGAGATTGTCGATGAGATAATCTGCCACAATCTTTCCCACGTTCCCGATGCCTGGTAATCCTTCAATGAGGACAGGGTTATTGAGTTTTGGCACCCGTTTCATATGTTGCGTAATTTTCCATTCCAGTCCGATCACCCACAATCTCCATACACACCGCTCTTTAAAAAGGTTTCTTTAGATCCCTGAAAGCTTGGATAAGATGGGCCACGATTTGAAGGGACTACAGATTTGGTGGACAATAGCATGCATTAGCAAAGAGCAATTGGCCGATGGCAGCAAAGCGCAGCATCCAACGTATATGTGGACAAAGCATTGTTTCAGAAACGAAAGCTTGAGGAATCTTTTCCTACCCAAAGAGGATGATCCCTGTTACAATGAACACTTGAAGAACAAATTGTGATACATGATAATTATTGGGAACTCCATTTGTTGCAAACCAGCCTAGGAATCAGTATGCTCTAGCTATGTCCTCTGTCCCAGACTGTGACCTGTTTCCGGCAGTTTCACTGTTTATCGATCGGATGCGTGTCGTTGAAAAGTAACCGGCACACATTGAGTTGATAAACTCTGGCACCTGCTTACCGTTTGCATCCTAATACACCGTATAAGCCGGTCCCCTGATTTTTTCGAGAGCCGACTCTGGAAAATCTATTGCTTTGTAATTCAGATGGTGGATTGCCATTGACGCTCGGAACTTTTCCCATTCAGTCCCTTCGAACCTTACCAGCACGATACGATCATTTGCAAAGATTGGATGGGAGATTCCATCTCGTTGCCAGGGGTAAGGAGTAAATTCATCCTGCACTTCCGGGTTACGTGTGAATCGGTCCAGATCAGAATACGTCAGGTTTATGTAGGTTGTATGTGGCAACCGAGCTTCTCGTAGACACTCTTCCAGTTCATTCACCCCCTCGGACTGCGCATTAGCAGTACTATAATGCTGATACCGGTATTCAGAGTATATTCCTACCATGGAAATAAGGATTAGAGATTCATATATAAATGCTACACATAAAACAGCTCTCCTGTCACACTGGAACCCCCAAAGGCGTTCACTGGCCAGCAAGCGTCATTCTGAGGGGTCAAATCTTAAGTTTACGACCAGCATCTATGTTTTTTACCTGCTGAGGATCGCATATATAAGAGAATTGAGGGCCTGGTGTTACCGTGGGCCTGGTAGTATGATGGCTGCAGTAGTGCCGATAGGTTTATTAAATTTCCATTGATTAGTGGGTGGATGATTGATGAAATAAAACGGTTTGTTGAGAGGGAGTGCAAAAAACCAACAAGCAGATATGGGTACGAACCATATCAATTTCATTTTGTGCCTGTAGTAGACTATGCTCAAAAACTAGCAGATGAGTTAGGTGGAGACAAGGAAGTGATAAGTATTGCTGCCTGGTTGCATGATATCGGCTCAATCGTTCATGGACGCAAAAATCATCATATCACAGGTGCCAGAATCGCTGAAAAGAAATTACAGGAGTTTCAATTCCCTCCTGAAAAGATTGAACGAGTCAAAAAGTGTATCCTGAATCATAGGGGGTCCCAACAAAACAGCAGAGATACGATAGAGGAACAGATTATCGCTGAAGCGGATACACTCAGCAATTTCGATAATATTGCTGGTATATTCAAGGCTGCTTTCCTGTATGAGAATAAATCTCAGGGTGAAGCAAAGGAGTCTGTCAGGCAAAAGCTCGAACAAAAATACGCACAGCTTCACTTCGAAAAGTCCAAAAAAATCATAAAGCCAAAGTTTGAGGCTGCCATGCTCCTCCTTGAGTAATCAGAACAGAGAACCGCCATGATATCATGGGGAAATGCTTAAATGATAAACCAATTAGTTACAATGAAGTATTGCTATTGATTCTGATTTGTCTGGTCACTGTACACAAATACACGCGATCACTGAGTGTATATGGGAATTCTTCAGAATCACTCTTCCTAAAGGACAGGGCAACGAAAGTTTGGTGAGAGGGGCATATCGGATCTTTACCGATAATGAAGGCAACTGTTATAATCTTACTGGTGCTGTTGAGAATGCTACCCTGGAATCTAATCCAGCTGCTAAGGTAAATTTCTCTCAAATAATGGTCGAGGATGAGAGAACTTTAGCACCTTTGACGCTAACCTTCAGGGGAGTGAGCTGGACAAGGAGAAACATATTAACGATGAAGTACAAAGCCAGATATGATAATTTCCTATGATACAGAAGTTGAGGAATTTTTGCTTCCCTTTCTTCCATCTGAGTCAGAGAATTCCACTATAGAGGTGAGGATTGAGTCAATCTAAGTTTCTGTCAAAAAGATTGGGGGCCATGAATGAAGACTACCGAATCTGTCCAAGAATCCGCGTCGGCCCCTCTTCAATCAATCTCGCTCACTACCACTCGAAGGGCATATGCCTTTTCTGGAAAGGCCCCAAAACCTTTATTAACCTTCAAACAAAATTGTGTCCCATGGAACGACCAAAAATAGGAGTCGGAGTGATTGTGATAAAGGATGGCAAGGTTCTCATGGGCAAGCGAAAGAATGCCCATGGTGATGGTTCCTGGAGTTTTCCCGGAGGACATCTTGAGTTCAATGAGACAGTTGAGGAATGTGCCATGCGGGAAGTCAGTGAAGAGACCGGAATCTCGCTCAAGAATATGCGCAAAGGGCCCTTCACCAATGATATCTTCGAGAAGGAGCGCAAGCATTATGTTACCCTCTATGTGGTTTCCGATTTTGCTGCAGGCCAGGTAACTGTCATGGAGCCGGATAAGTTTGAAACCTGGGACTGGTTTGAATGGAACAATCTTCCGCAACCCCTGTTCATACCCATACAAAATCTCCTGCAAAAAGACTTTGACCCACTGGGTTCTTGACCGTATCTTTTCCATAAAAGCAAAGCCATGCCGATGGAAAATGAGATTTGTTTGCATGATACAGGTAAAAATTTATATACTTACTCTCAAATAGTATCACCATGGTACAGATAAAAGTTCGCAAAACAAACAAGGATGGGCACATCCGGTTAGAATCAAAAGGCGACATAAAAGAGGTGCTTGTCAACGAAGATATAATTCATCCAAACAAGGAGACCATCTCAGTGTGCTTCAGGGGCACAACAAGCTCGGGTGTGATTGACTTTTCCCCAAAGGAGCTTGAGATGCTATACAACACAGTGCGTGAACGCATGCACCTCATCAAGGGTGTCAAGCAATTTTGAAAAAACATTTAAAGACCCGCTATTCTCCTCTAGGCCAAGGGCTCTTGGTTCAGTGGTAGAACACCCGGTTGGCAATCGGGAGGCCGCGGGTTCGATTCCCGCAGAGTCCATTCCCTTTTTTTCTCTATGTCCCTTC
>JBNJGT010000017.1:0-16536 GCA_051819765.1 Nanobdellota archaeon | reverse complement strand
TTTGTAAGCTTGAGCCTTGCGAAACTTACTTCGCAGTCGACGGTCGAAACCGTCGGTTCCGCTTCCCGCAGAGTCCATTCCCTTTTTTTCTCTATGTCCCTTCTTTTTTCTATGTGGTTTCTCTTCTTTTTTCCTTTTGTAAGCTTGAGCCTTGCGAAACTTACTTCGCAGTCGACGGTCGAAAACACTACTTCCATTGGAATCCCAGGCAAAAATATTTAAAAAGAAAGGGGCTTCCACGATTCACATGGGGCTGTAGTGTAGTTTGGTATCACTGGAGCTCGGGGTTCGTTGAACAGGCCGTCGGCCAGTTGATGAAACGGACAGCTTCTAACCGGGGTTCAAATCCTCGCAGCCCCATACATTTATATTCTCTGTTTGATTTATAAGGGCAATGGTCACTATACATTTCTATCTTACTGACGTTCAGTATAGGGAATCCCAAATCACCCTCTTTGGAAAAACAGTAGATGGAAAATCGGTCTCCATTTTTGACGAGTTCCACCCCTACATCCTGGTCCAGGATGAAGTCCCGGCAATGGAGGGCATTCGGGCAACAGGAAAAACCTCTCGCATCTATAGAGGTGAGGAGGAAGAATTCATCAAGATCTATTATGACCGGCCCATCAAAAAACAGCTGGAAAACCTGGGCATTCGCGTCTACGAAGATATTCCGCCTGCCCGCAGGTACATGATCGATAATGATCTCACGCCGCTTACATTCTATGAATTGGAAGTGCAGGCCTCAACCCGCAAAGTGAAAGGGGACGCCCTCCGGTTGCAGGAGATAAAAGGCCCTCTTGACGGGAGTATGGAACTCAACGCTGCGGGAATCCACTTCTTGACAGAAAAGGGCGGTGCTATCAGCTATGTCTCCATTATCGGCCCCTTTGGAACCAAGATCTTTGCCTGGCGCCATTTTCAGTCAGACATGAAAATTGAGTTTGTCTCAAGCGAAGCTGATCTCATCGAGCGGCTAAAGGCTTTTCTTGATCGGGTAAGGCCTGATGTTCTTGTTGGGTTCAGGATCAGCATCGCATTTGCTTATCTTGTCCAGCGGGCAAGAAAGTATCGCATCCGTTTGGAGCTTGGAACCGATTACTCTGAGGTCTCGGTCTTTCGGGGGCGTGCCCGGATCCACGGCCTGCCCCTGGTCAATATCTCCCGGCTTGCCAAACTAGCAGGGGAACCCCTGGATAGTCTCTCTCCTGATACCGATGACCCCCTCTCACTTGCCATGTCCACTTTGAAGAATTCAAAGCAGGCATTGGAATTCTTCAACAGGCAACCCCTCTTTGAGGAGCTTGCCAGGTTGGTCGGCACCACTGAAGTATCCAACATGGGGTCAGCACAGATGCTGGAGTGGCACCTCGTGCGCATGTCTCCTCAGCATAAGCAGCTGATCCCTGATCAGCAACCTCACACAGAGAAGGAATTCGTCAGGACCAAGGTGGGTCAATTCACAGGTATCTCAGAGTTCAGCTTCAAGAATCTCTTACCTTCAATTGCCATAGCACACAATGTTTCCCTGGAGACCCTTGATTGCCGTTGTTGCAAGACTCCTTTTTGCAAGAAGAAGCGAGGCTTCATCTCACTAGTTCTTGACAATCTGGTAGCCCGACAGCAAAGGATTGAGCAGATCCTCAAGAATAAGGAAAGCGCCAACCTCCAGGCAAGAGAGATTGCCCTTCGAACACTCATAAACGGTTTCAAGTACAACCGTCGCTGGTACTCTGAGTCTTGTTGGAAGGCCATGCGTGACATTTTGACCCAGATGATTGATTCCCTTGAAGAACTGGCACAGCGACATGGGGTGTCAATCATCAGATCCGATGAGGGATCCTTCTTCGCTCAAAACGTGACAGACCAGTTCACCGAAGCACTTAGCAATCTCTTTGCCGACCGCCTGGAGATAGAGTTCAGGCAGGGGCACAAAATTGGACTATTTTTGGAAGAGGCGTACATCCTTCCGACGAGAACAAAAGGCTTTACACCTAAGATCCTTTTTGCGAAGCGAGTACTAAAAGAAGTCATTAGCCGCCTCTTTGAGGGAAGAAACCAAGAAGCCGCCCATTATCTCTGTAATCAACTGGATGCGATGCCAAATGCCCCTCTGGAGGAGTTCATCGTGCGAACCGAGCTCAAGAAAGCTCTCTCAGAATACACCCAGGATTTCTACCATGTCCGGGCCGCCCGCCAGATGCAGGAAAAAGGGTACTTCATTGTTCCCGGTATGATCATCCAGTATGTGGTCACTCCCTACCGAAAGGTCATGCTGCCAGAAGATGCCCAGGCAATAGACCAGGAATATTACACCCAGTACCTCTTCAAGTTCCTTCAGCCAATTCTGGACTTCTATGGGATACAGGAACAGGAATCATTAAAGAAATATATGAAATAGGCTAAAGCCTATTTTGTATTTGCAGTTTTTGGTTCTGCTTCCTCAGTACTCTTTGGCTGCTCTTCCTTTTCAGTGTCAGTAGTTGTTTCTTTCTTTTTTGGTTCAGTCTCTTCCGTGTCTTCAGCCTTCTCAGTCGTTTCTTGCGTCTCTTCAGCCTTCTTACTCTCTTCCGTGTCTTCAGCCTTCTCTTTAGCTTCCTCAGACTTCTCTGTGTTGGCTTCAGTCTTCTTTGGCTGTGCTGTTTTAGCTGTGGTTTCAGTCTTCTTGTCAGCCTCTTCTTTGGTCTCTGTTTTCTCTTTCTTAGCTGCTTCTTCCACTACTTCGATAGTGTGACCTTCAAGTTCAGCGTGTACGACGCCAGTATTGTACTTTTTGGCATCAACCTTAATCTTATGCGGTGGGCTCTGGATGCCACGCTCCCAGATTTTGTTATTGAGGTTCTCACCAAGTCGTACATCGTCAGACTTCATATGACGTATGAGGAATTCCCGCACAGCACTGGTCGCTTTCTTTGCACGCTTCTTTAGTGGTGCTTTGAGGAACTTCTGTCGGAGCGGAATGGTATAGCTTCGCTCGAGTATCACTTTTGTTTCTTCTTTTTTAGCCATGTGATCACCTATGCCTTAATCCTTGTTCTCCGCCAGCTTCGCTTGACTGTAGTGATTCGTCCCGGATGGACTTGTCGTCCCTTGCCGTATTTACGGATCACAGCCCAAAACGGTGCCCAGCGGGTCTGTTTTCCCTTCTTTGCCAATCGAAGCTTCTTGTTAAGATGTTTGAATCGTGCCATTCTTCTTACCTTTTTATCCGATATCGTTTTTGTGATGAGAGCCCCTTGAGGATCTCCTTCAGTTCCTGATCATTGATCATGCGGTTTTCCTTTTGCAGGATCTCCCCTACCTTGATAAGCGCTTGCATCGCGGTGTCCGGGTGAGCCATCTTGACGGTTCCATACCGCTGCAGTGCCTCCTTGGTCAGGTATGGTTTGATGCTCTGCTCCAGTTGTCGTTTCTGCTCTTCGATGTACTGTTGGTTATCCTCATTCATTTTTAGCAGACTGGGCCAGGAGTGACACGCCTTTTGGGGTGATCACTCGTCCTTTGTGGACGCCCTTTGCTTCCTGCTTTATGAGGCCTGCCTCTTCCAATTGTTGGATGATCTTTCGGATGATGCTTCCTGAAGCCTTCATCTGCCGCTCTGGCTTGAGGCCTCGGTCCTTCTTGCCGCCATACTTGGTCCGAAGCTTTGACACTCCGATTGGCCCCTTTCTTTCGATGCTTTGAAGGATAGCGGCAGCCCGTACCTGCCACCAGTCATCGCGTGCTGGTGCCCGTTGCTTGTGCGGTCCTGTCTTTACGAATGGTCCCCATTCAGGTGGCTGAAGCTCTTTGAATGTAGCTAATTTTTTTGCACAGTTCTCAATCACATCATTGATTGGTACGTCTTTGTATGGTATCATTATATCACCTTCTAGAGAACCTCTAAACCCAATAACTAGAAACAGGGGTTCCTTTAAAAAGCTTTGCGTTTGTCTGGCCTAGGCAAGCATGAACTCTTTTATGGTATGGTATTCCGGAGCAAATTTCCAGTACACCCTGTTGCCCCTTTTCTCGCTGACAAGTAATCCGTCCGTTGACAGAGCCTCAAAGAAACGTTGTATTGTTATGTAGCTTCCGCCTCCCTTATTGTGGCCGGTTTTCTGGAGGAGTTGGCCGATGGTTGCCCGGTCCTGTCTTGCCAGGCACCGCAGCACAACAAGTCGGTTTCCGGTGCAGGTATGCCTCTGCAGGATCTTGTATGGTTTCTCTAAGGTTTGCTCGTCGATATTTGCTATGCGCCTGAGTAGTTCAGAATAGGATAACACGCTCATAGTATTCGCCCTCCCATGTATCTGGTTTCTATGGGTATTGGGTTCCCTTTAAGCTCGACAAATGCAGTCTGCAAGAGCTCCATGCCCTGATAGAGTTTGATACGGTTATTTGAGATGTTCTGGATACCAAACACGGCTGCACCTTTGTAGCCTGGGTCATTCAACCCGCACAGGATGTTGAGACCAATCCGAAACGCAGTGCTTTTCATGGAGTAGATTGACATGAGGTCCAGCGGTGTATCAAACTCTTCCATAGTTGAGGCCAGGATGAACTCTCCTGGGGCGATGATATATGGCAGCGCAAGTTCCCTGATCTCAGGGACCTGGTTCTTCGACAGATCAACCACATCCATGCCTGTGTGCTGATAGATTTTATTCAGGCGGAAGTCATAAGTGCACGGTCCTATGTTTTCTTTCTTGAAGTTTCGGATCATGTAACATGGGTGCCCTATTAATTATATAAATGTTACTAAAATGTAACAAGAATATAAAAATTCCCTACCCTTAGTGTCAATTATGTAACAATAAGGTGATACTATGAAACAACGAGAAAAATGCATAATCCAACAGGTTGAACAACTGGATCAGATCAAAGACATAGCAGGATTGCCCCGGTACCATTCCACTGGGCCAGATCTTAAGCCCTCGGGTATGGGCAATGAGCCTGCTGAAGTTGCCTATCTCAAGTACTATGATCGGGATATAGTCGGTTTTGTGAATATGGGTGGCACGCTGAGTGAAGATACGGTCTACAGCCTCGGGGTATCTAAATACCTCTGTGATGAGCCCTTCGACTACCTGATCTTCGCATCCAAGAAGGATGTCAGTGATCCCTTGTCCATCGATGATTCTCAGGTGAAGCTCGCGCGCCTGGAAAACATCCTGGCATATCAGCGTATCGATAAAAAATAAAGAAAAAGCCCCCTCAAGGGGGATTCCGCCTCCATCGATGGGGTGTTGGGGGTGGGGGACGATGGAGGCAAGAAGTCACACCACAGGATATGGTGATTATTGCACGATTTCGATGCCAAGCTCGTCAGTCATGTACTGCTCTTCCTGCTTGGCATTCTCATCGATCTTGCCGAGTACCCAGGGGGATTTCACGCCAGTGATGATTGTCATCACCGTGAGCTTTCCCTTCATCTCTTCAGTGACCCGGGCTCCCCAGATGACGTTTGCGTCTTCGTCAAGGCTCTCGGTCACAAGTTCTCCGATCTTGTTGATCTCTTCGAGGGTCAGGTCCTGTCCACCGTGGATGTGAATCAGAGCACCTGTTGCACCTTCGTAGTTGATGTCAAGTAGGGGATTCTTGAGAGCGCCTGCGACAGCCTCGTCCACACGGTTGTTGGTATCTGACGCACCAACTCCGATGACTGCGACACCGCCATTGCTCATGATCGCCTTCACATCAGCATAGTCCAGGTTGACCAGTGACGGGATTGCGATGGTCTCAACGATTCCCTTGATCATGGTTGAGATCAATTCGTTTGCGACAGCGAAAGCCTGCTGGATTGGGAGGTTCCCTGCGATATTCACCAGTCGGTTGTTGTCGATTACAATCACAGTGTCTGACACCTTGCGCAACTGCTGCAGTCCATACTCCGCCTTGTCGACACGTGCCCGCTCGATTCGGAATGGCATGGTGACCGTACCGATGACGATTGAACCAAGGTCTCGTGCGACATTGGCAACCACTGGTGCGCATCCGGTTCCGGTTCCGCCGCCCATACCGGCACACACAAAGACCATATCGGCGTCTTTCAGGCAGCTCTTGAACTCCTGAACATTTTCCTGAGCTGCTTCAGCTCCTTTTTGTGGATATCCACCGCAGCCTAGTCCTCGGGTAACGTCCTTCCCGATGAGAAACTTCTTGTCAGCTTCAGTAATATTCAGGTGTTGTTGATCTGTGTTGGTTGCAATGATCTCAGCACCCTTGACTCCTTTTTTATAGAGCCAGTTTACCATATTGTTACCTGCACCACCACAGCCAATGACCTTGATATTAGCCTGACCGACATTCGTTTCTTCAACTGTTTCTGCGGTTTTCATCGCGTTTTCCACAATAAAATCCATTGTTTTTTCACCCCTACGTTTGTTTTGTATATACCTTCCCGATTAGGAAATATGATTTATATACTATGATATAGCTGTCGCTAAATAATAATCTATTTATAATACCCTTACCATACTATTTCCTAGAACTTCGCCAAACGACAAAGACTTTCGCCAAAAAGTCTTTAACCAAATTTTCGCCAACCCTCAAGGTCTCGCCAAAAACCTTGAATTAATAATTTACTGATTCTAGCTATATATAAACATTTTTGTTTGTTTAAGGGCATATTAAAATACATATAATAAAGAATTCATTTCTTTGATCTTTGTTTGGCTTTGTTGATTGATTCCTTTGCAGAGTCAACCGTCCGTTTGAGAAACGAGGGCACTTTGTTTGCCGTATTCTTGATTGCCTCTGCCCCTCTGTGGAATTTTTCACTGTGATACCCAAGAACCTGATCTACGTTCTTCAACCGATTGCCATATGATTCCAGGAAAACGATTGAGTCAATATCACAGGTCCATGGTGGGTTCTTTGGTATCTCTGCCGCAAACCCGATGGTGATCACTGCCTGGGGCCGCACATTGTCAGGGATACCCACAGCTCCCCTGAGACCATCCTCCTCAAAGGCCCCGACCCAACAACTGCCGAATCCAAGGTCAGTTGCAGCAATGAGCATATTCTCGATTGCCGCTGCACAGTTCTGGATAGAATACAACCGTTCGCCCCGCACCCCATAGTACTGCTCCACCTCTTCCGTGCGCGAGCACACCACGATGTGCACCGGAGCATCCGCCATCCACAGCTGCTTGTAGCACGCCTCAGCGATGGCAAGCCTGGTCTCCTGGTTCTTGACAAGCACAAATTTCCAGTTCTGTAGGTTTCCGGCTGAAGGCGCCTGATGACCGGCATAGAGAATCTTGCCGATGTCGTCCATGCAGATATCCTCGGTTTTGTACTTTCGCACGCTGCGCCTCGTGGCGATGCAGTCCAATGTCTCCATGGTCAAGCTTTAAATAGTTGCCTTATTTATAGTTTTTGCATGAAATATGAGAAACTGGCTCAACTCTACGACTCACTCTCCTCAATCTCAAAGCGCCTGGAAAAGACCAATCGTCTCTCTCAATTCCTCAAACACATAGATAATGATGTTAAGGCAATCCTGCTCCTCCTTCAGGGCCGGGTATTCGGGGGCGGCGAGGAAAAGATTGGCGTATCAGAAAAGACTGTCATCAAGGCAATAGCCCTCTCTGCTGGCACCACTGAAAGGAGGATAAATGAACAATGGAAAAAACATGGGGACCTTGGCACAGCCGCATCCCATCTCATCGGCAAGAAACAGCAATCAACCCTCTTCTCGACCCCATTGACAGTCTCAAAGGTGCATAAGAACCTCCAGAAGCTTGCCACCATGACCGGTACCGGCTCAGTCAGCCACAAGATCAAGCTCATCTCAGAACTTTTGACCTCTGCCTCACCTATCGAGGCAAAATATATCGTCCGTACGATACTCGAGGACCTGCGCATCGGCATTGCCCAAAGCTCCATCCGGGATGCCCTGGTCTGGGCATTCTGCGCCGATGATCTTGGCTTGTCTTATGACGGTGACCTCACAATCTCCGACCGGAAAAAATACAATGATTATGTCAGCCGCGTCCAGGAAGCGATTGATATGACCAACGACTTTGAGAAGGTCTACACTGCCCTGAAAGGCGGGGTCGAGCAGCTCAGCAAACTCTCGTTGACCATCGGGTCGCCAGTCAATGCCATGCTTGCCATCAAAGCCAAGGATGTAAATGATGCCTTCGAGCGTGTGGGCTCACCCGCAGCCTTTGAATACAAATATGATGGGTTTCGCATGCAGATCCACAAGAAAGGGAAATCGGTTCAGCTCTTCACACGAAGGCTTGAGGACGTGACCTCCCAGTTCCCTGATGTGGTTGAGGTCATACAAGAGCATGTCAAGGCAGACTCCTGCATCCTTGATGGGGAAGCGGTGGGCTTTGATCGCAAGAGCAAGAAATATCTTCCCTTCCAGAGCATCTCCCAGCGCATCAAACGCAAGTATGAGGTAGGTGACATGGCAAAGAAGTATCCAGTGGAGATGGATGTCTTTGATGTGCTTGAATACGATGGAAAGAATCTTATCAAAGAATCCTTTGGCCAACGCCGGCAGGTTCTCGAGACAATCATCCCAAAGATTGACCGAAAGATCAATCCCTCAAGGCTCATCAGGAGTGATTCAGCTGAGGAGGTCAACCGCTTCTTTGAAACAGCTATTGCAGAAGGGAATGAAGGTCTCATGGCAAAAAAACTTGATTCCCCATACAAGCCTGGCGCACGGGTCGGCCACATGGTCAAGATCAAAGGGACAATGGAGAATCTGGAATTGGTCATAGTGGGAGCTACCTGGGGGGAGGGCAAACGCGCCCAGTTCCTTTCAAGTTTTACCCTCGCCTGTGTGGATGATGATCAGTTCCTTGAGATCGGAAAAGTGGGGACAGGTATCAAAGAAAAGGAAGAGCTTGGCATCTCATTCAGCCAGTTGACTGAACTCTTGAAACCCTACATACAGTCAGAGAAGGAAAAGGAAGTGAGCATCAAGCCAAGTATAGTGGTGGAGGTTGCCTACGAGGAGATTCAGAGAAGCCCAACCTATCGCTCAGGATTTGCGCTCCGTTTCCCCCGACTCCTGTTTCTCAGGGAAGACCGCTCACCCGAAGATGCAACCAGTCTCGATTACATCAAACAGCTCTACGAACAACAACTGTAGTACTTATCGGGAAGTAAATAAGTTTTTTAAGGGCATGCGTTCTAGTAGTCGTGATGAAACAGGAGATCAATCCGCCCGTCTTCTACCCCGCAGCAGGTCTGATTGTTCTCTGTGTCATCATTAGCATCCTCTTCACGGACGTTTTTAAAAATGCAGTGACCATTCTGAATGATACATTGACCACCTATTTGGGGTGGTACCTCATACTTGCGGTCAGTCTTTTTGTCATATTTTCCTTGTTTCTCATGTTCGGCCGCTACAAGAATATCAGGCTCGGCCCTGATTACTCAAAGCCCGAGTACAGCTTCTTTGCGTGGATGGCGATGCTTTTCAGCTGCGGCATGGGCATCGGCCTCCTCTTCTATGGTGTTGCAGAACCCATGCTCCACTACGCCACGCCCCCCTTCGGCCCGGCAGAAACCGTGGAGGCGGCAAAGACAGCCATGCACTTCTCCTTTCTGCATTGGGGGATCCATGCCTGGGCAACCTATATCATTGTGGGTCTCTCCCTTGCCTATTTCAGTTTCAGGAAAGGGTTTCCCCTTTCCCTTCGCTATGTCTTCTATCCAGTATTCGGGGACCGTATCCATGGTAAATTGGGGCATATCATTGAGGTTTGCGCGGTCATGGGAACTCTCTTCGGGGTGGCAACCTCGTTGGGCATTGGTTCCACGCAGATCAACTCCGGGCTCAGTTATCTCTTTGGCGTGCCTGATGATAACAGCATGGTACAACTTATTCTCATCGCTCTCATCACAGGCATGGCAATGACTTCTGTTGTTTCAGGCATCAATAAGGGTATCAAGTGGTTGAGTGTCTTCAATATCAGCGCAGGCACTCTTCTCCTACTATTTGTGATTGTCTTTGGCCCCACCCTCTTTATCATAGAATCATTTATCCAGTATCTGGGCTCATTCATGCAGAATCTCGTTGAGATCTCTTTTTGGAACGATGCATTCTATGAGACCGGATGGCAGAGCGCATGGACCATCTTTTACTGGAGCTGGTGGATTGCCTGGTCTCCCTATGTGGGCATGTTCATTGCCAGGATCTCAAAAGGCCGGACAATCCGAGAATTCATCTTCGCGGTCCTGGTCATCCCGACACTCATCAGTTTTCTATTCCTCACAGCCTTTGGTGGGACTGGAATCCACATGCACAGCCAGGGTATAACCTCCATCATGGAGGCTGTCGAAAGCAATGTCTCAACAGCACTCTTTGAGTTTCTCAAGCATTTTCCGTTTACAGAAGTGGTCTCGGGTATAGGGGTGATAACAGTTATTACTTTTTTTGTGACTTCATCTGATTCAGGGTCACTGGTGATTGACATCATAACATCTGGTGGGAACACGAACCCTCCAATCCTCACCCGTATTTTCTGGTCGATCCTTGAAGGGGCTGTGGCAGCAACCCTGCTTTTAGGGGGTGGGCTCATTGCGCTGCAGACCGCAGCGCTCTCAATGGCACTGCCTTTTTCATTTTTTTTGCTGCTCATGTGCTATTGTCTGTACAAATCACTCAAGCAGGAAGGTCAGGATTAGCACCGGATCTTGGTCACTGTCACAGTGCGGGGCACTTCCACAGTCTCGGTTTTGACGATAGTTCTACGGCGCAATTCCTTCAGGTAGCGCTTTTCCTGGACGGTCACGTCTTCGAGTATGGTCATGTCAGTAAATTTCGGGTTGACGACAGTGATATCCAGATCTTTGATCTTGTCCAGATCAAACACAGAACTATCAAGAGCACACTCGTCGATTGAATCACATCTTTCGCCTGACGGATTCTTGCAGTGTGTTACAGCCCCCTTCACCACGAGATCCATGTGTGCGTGTTCATCGATGGTGAAGCGGTTCTTGGGAAGCCAAGGTTCCGTGTCTGTGAAGAATACCCCAGCACAGTAAGAAGTCCCGGTCTTCTCTGAGGTATGCATCAGAAAATGACTTGGTTTTGAACTCCAGTATCATATCCTCATCCGAAGGATGATACCCTGGTACCCCGGCATGCTTCAAGTTTTGGTGCCTGGAGTTTCCGCACTGTCTTTTCAGCAGGTTTGGTCACATTGACAAAATACGGGATCTACAGTGTATGACTCAATTTCATAGCTTTCACGGTCTTCTTCAACCATACGTTCCTCTTCAACTAGCTTGCAGGTGCATCCGGTAACCAGGAGTGCAAAGAGGATCAGGGCGAACTTCATTCTTCCTCCAGCATCAGCTTGATCTTTTCACGTATCATTGGCTGTTTCTGGGGTGAGGCGATTGCTGAGAATACTTCATGGACCAAGGTGTCCGCAAGTTCATCCTGTTGTTGGGGTGTTAGGTCGTGCAGGTCTTTGATTTCAAGCTTGTCGAGGACTTTCTTGAGAAGGAAGTCGGCACTAGCTCCAAAATAATCTTCCATCAATTTGTGTATGTTTTCCCGTACAAGCATTCTACAGTACCGGATAGAGTATCTTTATACCCTGGGATGTGATATGATATTCAACGAATGTCTTGGTGTGGTTGGAACCACGGATCTTATGCACCCGTATATAGCGTGAGGAGATCTTATCGTCCTTGCCTTGTTTGAGAACAACCACAGAATCAGCTAGGAAATCCTCAATCCTGAAGCGGCTGATCACATCCGGTGTTGAGGTTGGAACCTCTGTCGTGAAGATGACGGTCATGTTCATCTCCTTGAGCACACTGGTAAGACGGAACAACGAAGCCCGGAACTCATTCACGTTGGGGTATTTCATGGATAAGGGCACCACACTATCGATCACCAACCTATCAACCCCTTGGCAGTTTCGCCGTACAAGGTCAAGCAGGATATCCACATCAAGCAGGCTTGCGGTTCCTGCAAGTTCCTCATGATTAGAGTATTGCCGGCGAAGTTTTGCAACATCCAGGATCTGTATCTTTTCTTCGTATTGTGTGAGGTCTATCCCGATACTCTGACAATCAGCAATGACCTGTTCTGCTTCTTCCTCTAGGGTCATGTAGACAGTCTGCTCATTCTTGCAAGCCCCATCGTAGAGGAATGTGAGAGAAAAGAGTGTTTTTCCGGCTCCACTACACCCTGATAGCAGGTTTAGTGAATTCTTCCTGAACCCACCACCCAACATCTTATCAAACTCGATAATTCCACTGGACACACGTTGTACTTCTTCCATATGGGTACTTTCAGTATGTTAGATATATAAAGCTTACTCTGATTTTAGCATGCTGGGAATGGCTGCTCCGATAGCGCAGGGCATAGCGATCACGAATATCAGCTTTATGAAATTATCCAGTGAACCCATGTGCAGCATGAAACCGAAGATCAACAGCAAGAACAACGAGACGCTCAATGATATGGTATACATGGTGACCAATCGTTTGACCATGAATTGGCCGAGTGGCCTATGCTTTTTGTCCTTCACGCGGCTATACCCCACAAAATAGATCTCGCTGCTCAGGATGATGAGAGTGGAGATGATGATCATGATGATATTGAACCACGGGAGGTTCATGCCTATCTCGACAAGCAGACCCTTGAATACGAAGGTAAGCCCGATGACCAGCGCACCGTAGATCGCGTTTATCACGTCACGTTTGGAGAAATGCTGTATCTTTTTGTCGATGAATTTATCATACAGACTATCGACTTCACATTTTATGAAAAAGAGTTGCTCCTCTTCTTTAGCCAGGTCTTCATTCAACAACCTCTTTTTCATAGCTCCTTTTTAGGTCAGATACTTTTTAAACTTTTCTTTCATTTTGCTGGGAGTAGATTTATAAACTCCTGTGCGTTTTAGCACCCTATGAAAAAGTTCCTGCTCCTCTTTGTCTTAGTGCTCATTGGTTGTCAGCAGACAAGCACAGACGTTGTTGTGACTCTGCTTCCCTTCCAACACATTGTGCAGGAGATTGCTGGCCCAAACACAAGCGTGTCTGTCATGGTGCCACCGGGAGCCAATCCCCACACCTACGAGCCCAGTCCAAGCAAGATACGGGAAGTGTCACAGGCCAAGATGTATGTCAAGGCTGGCTCGGGGATTGAATTTGAGGTTGCTTGGTTCGATAAGATAAGATCAATCAACGAGGAAATGCTCGTGGTTGATGCTTCCCAGGGTCTTGAGGTTCAGAACCCTCACATCTGGCTTTCCCTCAAGAACCTTGAGACAATAGCGACCAATATCTATGAAGGTCTGATTCAGGTATACCCCGAAAACAAGCAGGAGTACAAGCGCAATCTTGATGCCTATACAGATCGGATAGAAAAGATTGATGAGTCCATTACTGTGCGCGACAAATCCTTTGTGACTTTCCATCCCGCATGGGAATACGTCGCCCGGGATTACAACCTCACCCAGGTCCCCATCAGCACAGAAGGCAAGGAGCCCACTTTCCAGGATATCCAAAACGTCATATCACAAATTAAGGAACAAGATATCTCGATTATCCTGGTTTCTCCCCAGTTCAGCACTCGGTATGCCGATACCATTTCTCAGGAGACAGATGCACGGATAGTGCGGGCAGATACCCTTGCGCCTGATACTGCAGCAACAATCCAACAGATAGCACAGGTGATCCAGAATGATTCAGCTCAATAAGGTAAGCTTCGCCTATAACAATCATGCCGTCGTGAAAGATGTCACTTTGGAAGTTGCAGAACATGATTTCCTGGCGATCATCGGTCCCAATGGTGGGGGAAAGACAACCCTCCTTAGACTCATCCTCGGCCTTATCAACCCTTCGAGGGGCACAATCACCATCGATGGCAAGGGCCCTAAGGAAGGCCGCAAAAGGCTAGGGTATGTTCCCCAGCATTTTGATTTTGATTTCAAGTTTCCGATGTCAGTCTTTGATGTGGCTCTCATGGGTCGCCTGGGTCGATTCGGGCGCTACTCAAAGAAGGATAGGACAGCTGCAGCTAAAGCGTTGCAGACCGTGGGGATGAAGCAATTCAGTGATCGCCACATCTCAGAACTTTCAGGCGGTCAGCGCCAACGTGTTTTCATCGCCCGTGCCCTTGCCCGGGAACCCAAGGCCCTTCTCCTGGACGAACCTGTTTCAGGACTTGACTCAAACTGGCAGACCCGTTTCTATGAGCTGCTAAAAGAACTCAATAAGGAGATGGCAATCGTCCTTGTCACCCATAACGTAGGTGTTGTGTCCTCCTACATCGATAAGCTTGCCTGCATCAACCAGACCCTGCATTATCATGGCTCTCCAGAGGAAGGTATAAAGCATCTCTCAGAGACATACCAATGCCCTGTTGAATTGATCGCTCATGGCGTGCCCCATCGGGTGCTCGGTGACCACAATGATTGAACTATTGCAGTTTGAATTCATCCGCAACGCCTTTATGGCAGCAATCCTCATCAGTATAGCCTGCGGAATAGTGGGGACCTATGTAGTCATCCGTCGCATCGTCTTCATCAGCGGAGGAATCGCCCATGCAGCCTTTGGCGGCATAGGGTTAGGCATCTTTGCAGGAATCTCTCCCCTCGCTACCGCCATCCCCTTCAGCCTGGGAAGCGCCCTTGCCATCGGCAGCATCACAAAGAAAAGCAAGGTGAGCGAAGACTCCATGATTGGTATCCTTTGGCCTCTGGGCATGGCCTTAGGAATCTTGTTCATAGGGCTCACTCCTGGCTACACACCCGATCTCTTCAGCTACCTGTTTGGCTCGATTCTCACTGTCACGACCGGAGAGCTTTTACTGATGGCGCTCCTTGATCTGCTCATCGTGGGACTGGTCATCTACTTCTTCAAGGAACTCACCGCGATCTCATTTGACGAGGAGTTCAGCAGGGTAGTGGGGCTTCCCACCCGTGCACTCTACATGCTTTTGCTCGCCCTGGTAAGCTTAAGCATAATCCTCCTCATAAAGATTGTAGGCATAATTCTTGTCATGGCATTGCTTACCTTCCCGACCGTTGTGACCCGTCAATTTACCAATCACCTGAAACCTTTGATGCTCGGGTCAACCTCTGTGGCAGTAATCGCAACGACCACTGGCCTTATCTTATCCTATGTGTTTGACCTTCCCTCCGGCGCGACCATCGTGCTCTTCCTCACTCTGTTGTTGCTTGCGGTGAAACTCCTGAACTTAAAAAGATGGAAATAATGGGATTCAAAAAGTTAGAACAAACAAGGAATAAGTTTAAAAAAGAGATATTGGAAGCACACCAGGATCAGCTTATTACGGCCAAAAATGCTGTTGCAGCTTCCAGTTATGCAAATTCAATCCTAAATCAGCATTTATACCACACTTCTATCAATTCCGGTGTTAAACTTCATGGTCCTAGGGCTTTGATTTCTATGATCAGTATTAAAAATACAAATTTGCTTTATTCTGCTTGCTATCTCATTCCAGAAAACCTAGTAAATCCAGCATATACCCTTGTTCGAGCTACGTTTGAAGGTATACAGAAGGAATATGTACTGGCATTAGAAGATGATATGGCTGAGAAGTTGTTTAATCAAGATATGGAATATGATGGCAAATTTGTTCGTTTTTCAGATATGCGACAACATTTGTATGAAGGCGAAAGGTTAGATAAAATTTCCAAATTATATGCAGAACTATCAAAAAAGGTACACCCCAACATTAAGGGTATTAACAATGATAACGAATACAATTTTCCAATCACAGAAGACCTTCTATGCAATGTTATTCTCTTCTCTTTTTTGAATATTAGATCTATTCAAGAGATATATTGGTGTGTATTTAGTAAAGAGGAAAAGAAAAAACTATATTCTCTGGCTCAGAATTTTCCACAAGAATACCATATGATGACAATGACACCAAATAGGCAATGCTTCCCGAACATTGATGAAAATGATCCTTGACATACCCTTCTACACCAACTCCGGCACCCAGTGCTCACAGGTGGCGATGAAAAACGTGCTCGAATACTTCGGCAAGATGTACTCACTCTCACAGCTCGACCATGCCACCGGCAGGCGGGATTCCTTCTACACCTGGACCACCCAGAATGTGGCTGCCCTCTTCAACCTCGGCATGGAGGTCAAGGCCTTCTCCACCGACAAGCTTGAACCATATCTTGCTGGTGAAGACTACATCAGGGAACGCTTTGGTCCTGACGCCGATGCCATCCTCAGTGTCACAGACATAGAACCCTTCCTCTGGTCCATACAAAGCTGCATAGCCAATGGTCTGTATGAATATCGCAATCTTTCCCTGGAGGAGATCCAAGACCATCTGAAAGCGGGCCACATCCCCATTGTAACCGTCGATTGGAACAAACTCTATGGCAAGGACGGTCCTTTTGATGGGCACACCATTGTTCTCACTGGCTTTGACAAGGACCATGTCTATTACCACGAGTCCGGCCCCAAATTTGCACAATCCAACAAACCAGTATCAAGAAGCAAGTTCAGCACCGCAGCAGGAATAGGTACTGACAATCAGGAGGCGGTGATTGTCTTCGGTGTATCCACATAATA
>JBNJGT010000016.1:0-28079 GCA_051819765.1 Nanobdellota archaeon | reverse complement strand
TTAATATTGTATGGTTCGTTTATTTAATAAATTTACTATTAAACATAAGAAAGAGTGCCCGAGTAATATTGCACATAACATCTATTGGGCGTAGTTCGAAAGGGCGTTAAATCAAAGGGAATTCCTGTTTTGCTGAAAATACTCTAATTTTAAGGGCATTAAGAATATTAAGCACTGCTGCCGGACAAGATTTATGTCTTATGAGGCACTGATTCAGAAGGTCAGTGAGGAGTTGAAATTACGAGGATACAGCCCAAAAACCAAGAAGAATTACCTGTATCATATCAATCGATTTCTTAGGTGGTTGCAAGGGAATTCGTTAAAACCAAATGAAAATAGTGTTAGAACGTACCTTGTAAAGCTGGATCATGATGTGAATACAATCAGACAAATTCGGGCTTCGCTGGTATTTCTATTTAGATCTATGGGTTCCCATGTGTCTATGAAGAATATACCAAACCCAAAATGCAAAAAGGGACTTCCAAAGGTCCTTTCAAGAGAGGAGGTTCAGGCACTATTTGAAAGGATAGAGAATCCAAAGCATAAATTAATGATAATGCTGCTCTACAGCAGCGGGCTGCGGGTATCGGAGCTTGTCAATCTGAAAAGGACTGATATCAATGTTCATGATAATACGGTTCGCATTGATCAGGGGAAGGGAAAGAAGGATAGGGTAACGATACTGTCACAAAAGGTGAAGGATTTGCTATTACCACATCTGATGCAAAATTTTCGGACACCATATCTATTTGAAGGAAGGCAGGGCAAGTACTCTATCAGGACGGTACAGAAGATCTTAGAAAATGTATCAAATGCGAGGCATATCAGTGCGCATATGCTGCGCCATTCCTTTGCTACCCATCTGTTGGAACAGGGCACAGACATCCGCTATATCCAAAAGCTTCTTGGCCATTCGCAGATTGAGACCACTTCAATCTATACGCATGCTGCTAAGAAAGACTTTCTGAAGATCAAGAGTCCGTTGGATTGAAAGGCAGGATAAGATATTCTTTGAGAAGTCTTTTTTGGTTTCTTTGGATTTTTTTGGGAATGTGGAAAATCAGGAAGAGGAATTCGAATCGGGGTTAGAATCATAGGGGAATCAGAAATAAGGGTAGGAGGCAGAGGAGACATTAAATGGTAGTTAAAAAGCCTCTGGGGTGGTTTGGCACCAAGGGTTTCCTTCCTTGACCCGGATGTTTCCCTGCGGTCAAGCTTACGGAAAAAAAGGTAAATTGGAAAGAAGCCAAACAGAAAAGAAATAAGGGTAGGAGGTAGAGGAGACATTAAATGGTAGTTAAGAAGCCTCTGGGGGGATTTGCACCCCCGACCTTGGGATTACAAGTCCCACGCTATAGCTGGCTAAGCCACAGAGGCGTGATTGAATAGTGTTTGTGCACCTTTTATAAAAGTTTCGAGCGGCATCTCTCTATCTTCGGTGGTAAACACTGTCATTCTGCCCTCTTTTGGAAAAGGACAGCAATCTTTATAAAATCTGGTTGGCAATAAGAGAATATGCAGCACAAGATCAGCCAGCATCTGCAATCAGTGGGAGATAAATGGTACATTGATGTTCTCGAGGGCCAACGCCGTATCAATTTCAATGATTACTTCCATTTGGGGAATCTTATGCAGTACTTGCATGACTGGTTAGTTGAGAATGAGTGGGCAAGCCCCAAAGATGAGAAGTTCGGGGAAGTCTTCTATCACCATCAATTCAAGCAGACTGGGGATGAGGATGTGAGGTGGTGGTGGCGTTTTGAACGGGATCCCCCGGGGCATGGTGCTGGTTTTTTCAAATGCGAGATCAATGTGGATGTGCGGATCATCGCCATGAAACGGACAGAGACGATGAAACAGGGGATGAAGTTCAAGACCATGCATGGGGATATGGAGATTGGTATTGAGGGGCGACTTGTCATTGATGCGAATAAAAAATGGCGAAATCATTGGCTCATGAGCCATTTCTTGCGGTTTTACCTGTATCAGATGATCGGTGATAAGGTGGAAGGCTATCGTGATTTTGTCTTTGATGAGGCAGACCGATTGACAAATGCGATAAAGGCATACTTCAAGATGCCTGGCTATAAACCTGAGAACGAAGGTGAGGGCACCTGGGGCCATAGCCAGGACTTTGATTAAGAAACATTTTTAATCCCGGGCTGGCTTGTCTTGTGTATGCTAGTGGATTGTCATTGTCACCTGGATCGGCTCTCTGATGTTGCAGGGGTCATTGAACGGGCCCGGGCTGCAGGAGTCCGGAAAATCATCACTAATGGGCTTGATTATGCATCCAATGTGCAGGCTTTGGAATTCTCCCGGAAATATCCTGAGGTCCTGGCTGCACTGGGTTCATACCCTGGGAATGTGCTGGATGAGCAACAACTTTCCTTGTTTCGTGAGCATGAGTTTGTCGCTTTTGGGGAAATCGGCATTGATTATGCAATCGATGCTGACCCAGAATCGCAGCGGGCAGTCTTTGTGAAACTCCTGGGGTTTGCACAGGAACTGGGGAAACCGGTCATTGTCCATTCCCGGAAGGCTGAGAGTGACTGTATCGAATTGTTGGAGAAGGCAGGGATGAAGCGGGTGGTCATGCATTGCTTTTCCGGAAAACTCAAGCTTGCGAAACGCATCGCGAAAAATGGATGGTTCCTGAGCATACCCACAAATATTGTCCGTAGTACGCAGTTCCAACGGGTTGTAGAGGAGGTCCCTCTGAGCTCATTGCTTACAGAAACCGATGCGCCTTATCTTAGTCCGTTCCCTGAGTTTCCCAATGAACCGGCTTATATCTCAGAGACTATCAGGGTTATCAGTGCCATTAAGGGTATGGACCCCCTGGAAGTAAAGAATGTGATCTATATGAACTTTCAGCGTCTTATCCATTTGTAAGTGCGTTGCAGCATCCTAACAGGCTTACTTCATAGTCAAGCACGACATAAACCGGGATTTTTCTCAGGATTTTTGCCTGTCGATCGTTTGCCTCAAACGTGTGCATGAAATGTGGTTTCTTGAGGTGCTTCAATAGGCGGGGAGCAATGCCTCCGGCAAGGTAGACACCTCCTCTTGCAAGCAGGGTGAGGGCCAGGTTGCGGGTGGCGCGGGCATAGAATTCGATGAAAAGTTCTGTTGTCTTTTCACAGGTCAAGCAGTTGTGGACATGCTCTTGTATGGCTGCAGGCTTTTCCGCGTCAGGTAGCTGATCAATATGGTGGGTCACTTCAGATTCATGTTCGTACTCTATGTGGCGCAGAAAGTTGTAGATGTTTCGCATGCCCTGGCCTGAGGCGACCCTTTCAAATCCGGGATGCTTTCCTCCAGTGACCTGTTCCTTGAGATAGGAAAGCAGTTGCCATTCAAGATCGGTGGTCGGTGAAAAATCAACATGGCCCCCCTCAGATGCGAAGGGGATGTACATCTGGGTTGCCGGATCATAGGTAAGGATACTGACGCCCAATCCGGTACCTGCTCCTATGACTGCGATAGTCTCCTTTTCAACAGGTTTTCGCTTTGCGCCGTCAGGGTGTGGGAGTTCTTCAATCTCTTCATGGAATTCTTTCAATAACGGAACTCCATAGCCGATAGCTTCGAAATCATTGAGGATGAAGATCTTTTGAAGGAGTGTCCTGCTGAGGAGTGATTCAACGTCTATGCTCCAGGGAAGGTTTGTTGCCTGGGCAAACCGGCGGTCTTCATTGACAGGCCCTGCCATTGCAAAGCATCCTTTGGCTACCTGGATACCGTATCGTTGGTGTGCATACTCGAGTATCTCGTTGACACAGTGGTAAAATTCGATTTGATGGCTACTGTAGTGCCGACAGAATATCTTTTGGAAGGTGGTTTTTGATCTGACACCGAAAATGCCGATTGTGGTGTTTGTACCGCCAATATCGGCCACAATGATAAACTCCTGAAACAGGCTCTTGTCAAACTCCTCTGGATTTATCATCGGACACCTCTTTTGTTCTGGTTTGGCTATGCTCTTTTTTAAATCTTTGGTTGTCTGTGAGTTCTTCGAAGAATTCCGTTAGCATCGCGGCCTCGTTTCTTTTTAAAAAGAGGTGACCCGTAAGGGACACCCCCCTTTCACCTTATATGAGCTGATTGGCCTGCGCTGATGCAGGTCATTTCTTCGAAAAACTCTTTCTCTGTGTATGGGTCGTAATTGTCCCTCTTCCTGTATCACAAGATATAAATAGATTCTGTGATTCATAGTTGTATGGAAAATCCCTCTTTCCTGTTTTCGGTTGTTGTGGAACTTGCCGGGTATATTGGCCGTCCCAATGCTTCCCTGGATGAACTCTGCACTAACCATGCTTTGCCGGAGTTGCATACCCTGTGCCAGGAATATGATATTAAGCCTGTCTATTATGTCTCCTATCAGATGCTTGGACAACCTGATGTGAGAGATTTCCTGCGTGCATCTGTTGATTCCTGTGAAGTCGGTCTTTATCCGCTCCCCCATCATACTCCTCCGTATGTCTCGTTTTCCGGTAGAAATCATTTCCAGATGAGCGAGTATGATGATGATGCTATCTATCAAAAGATCGGTAGCCTTGCTTCGTTTCTTCAGGATACAACCGGAATCACACCACAGTCTATCAAGCTTCCTCGATATGATCCTGTCCTTTGGCAGAAGCCGTGGATCCTTGAGGCCAATGGATTGGTCTCGGACTCTTCGGTCCGTCCAGAGGATGGCTTAAGCCGTTATGGTGAGCTACGGGATGGGGTTTGTTATCTTCCTTGTTCGGATTTTTTAGGTTTTGAAACCGCTATCAGCCAGGAAGCGAACAGAGCATTTGGGAGAACTGTACTGGATGAGGCCTCACTCTCTGGAGCAACCTTGCGTACCCTCCGGCGATTGACGCCTATACTGCCTTATTGTACTCAAGAGGTAATCACAGAGGCCCAAGAGCACGGTTACCCGGTGGTTCAATTGATCACATCTTCTGCTGATACTGCCCGGCATGAGTTCTATAGAAGCGATAGTGAGTATCGGATGTATCTGGAGAGTCTTGAAGGTACATTTGCCCTGTTGCAGGATACGAATATCATATCTCGTACTGCTATGGAGATTTTGGATTCAAAAATATTATAACTGGTGAGTGATTCTCGTCTGACATGCGGTTTTTGTTCCTGATTGTATTGTTGCTTCCGGTTGCTTGGGCAGAATTGCACATGCCCCTTCTTGCGGTGCAGGATGAAGGAGATGAGTTGCAGGGAAGTATCGCTCATCTGTATGTCTCAAAGCAATACGGGCCTGGTCGTGTCTTTATTGATACACTGCCGCTTACAAAGGCGGATACACAGATGTCAACACGATTGGCTCGTCAGATCGCCTGCAATTACGTAGAGGCGGACTGTCAGCGCTATGATCTGTTCTATGTGATCCGGGCTGACTCCACGATCATCGGTGGGCCGAGTGCCAGTGCTGCCATGGCTGTCCTGACTGTTGCCTCATTAGAGGGGCTTGATGTCTATCCTAATATGAGCATAACCGGTACCATCAATTCTGGTAATGTGATCGGGCCAGTGGGTGGTGTGAAACAGAAGATCGCTGCTGCCGGGAAAAATGGCATTCATACTGTACTCATCCCAAAAGGTGAGGCAGTGTTGCAAGAAGAGAATACCACGCTTGATCTTGTGGAGTATGGTGCAGCCAGAAATGTGCAGGTGATTGAGGTTGCAACTCTTGGTGAGGCAGTCTTTTATATGACTGGTACCGATTTTCGGCCTGAAAATACAAGCTTTACCATATCCCAATCTTATACAGATACCATGCGTGAGCTTGCTGTGGAATTGTGTGACAGACGGGATGAACTGAAAGCCGCGGATTACAATGCCTCCCTCATAGGCAACTATACGCGTGAGCTTTATAACCGGAGCAAGGACGCGTTCAACAGTTTTCAGTACTATGCTGCTGCATCCTATTGTTTCGGATCGAATGTGGCATACAGTACTGCCCGCTATCAAGCCCTGAACCAGTCGGAGTTCATGGCTATCCATGAAAACCTTTCGCACCAGCTTGATGAGGTTGAATCAGAGATCAATGCGCATCAGCTGGATTCAATCTCTGACCTGCAAACCTATATGATCGTGCAGGAACGCCTCCGTGAGGCACGAGACATTCTCCCAAACAATCTGAGTTCAGGCGATAATGGTTCTCTTCCGTTTGCAGACCTTGCGTATGCCCAGGAGCGGCTGCATAGTGTATACTCGTGGATGCAGTTCTTTGGGAGCAGTGCCCAGGAAATAACCATAAATGATGAGGTCCTTAAACAATCATGTCTGCTGAAACTCTCTGAAGCAGAGGAGAGCTATCAATATATCAGTCTTTATGCACCTCGGGTTGCTGGTTCGATAAAGGAAGAGTATGACCTGGCGCTTGCTGATTATCGTACTGGCGATTACGAGCTTTGCCTGTTCAAGGCTTCAAAGGCTAAAGCACAGGCCAACCGCCTTCTTGCGATCATGGGGGTCGGGGAGGAGGAGCTTAAGGATATCATCGCCCTGAAACTGGATGTTGCGGAGCAACTGATCGCTGAACAGTCAAAAAAGGGCAGGTTTCCCATTGTCGGATATAGCTATTATGAGTATGCCCATTCTCTGAGGGAATCTGATCCCTATTCTGCTTTATTGTATGCTGAATACGCTCTGGAGTTATCCAATCTGGATTTGTATCTGGATCAGCACAATACATTTAGCCTGCCTTTTTATATCAATAGTATCTATGGCACATTGTTTTTTTCCGGGTTGCTGATGGGTATTGCGATTGGGATTTTGGCAGTGTTTACCCGTCCAAAGAAGCGGCGGAGAAGAAAAAACCCAGCAAAACACTCATGACGAGTGCCTTGCTGGGAAAAAGAGGTGATTGTTATTTTAACTCTTAAGTGGTGAATATTACTATATAAATATTTCTCTTTTTCCGTAATATTCTGAGTAACGCTTTTATTCGGATACTGGTTATTTCTCACGGCGATTCATTATTGGCGTACATGAATACGGAGGAGCATTTATATAGAACCATGCACTTTTGAGAGGGTATGACATGTGTACGCTGTGGTGCAGAAGAAGCCTATAAGGTAGTTAATGGGCCGTTTTGCAGGAATTGCTTTTTGTATCTCATCGAGAGACGGGTCAAACGGCACATGCCTCGTCTGGAACCGTATGGGAGGGTAGTCTGTGAGGGCGTGACTGCAGTCCTTTTGCACCGCGTGGTGAAATTTCCTCTCACGATTGTTGCTCCCCCGGGGGATGGGTATGTTCTTGTGGAGCGTACGCTTGATGATGAGGCTTACGCCTTCTTGAAGAACCTGTTTGAAGGCTCTTTGCACTTCTCGGATGAGCCGTCCCTTGTGCGGGTCCTTTTGGATGAGGAGGTGGCATTGTACGCTAAACTTCGGGGCAGTGTGTTCCAACCACGGGAGCATGATCCGGATCTTCGGGAGTTCCTGGAGGGTATGCAGGCCAATTATAAGGACACAAAGTTTGCACTTGCAAAATCCATGGATACTCTTGCATCTGTGGTGAAAGAGTTTCCGATCAGAGAGGGTTAGGTTTATTAAGGCTAATTTATCGGTATCTCAGATGCGATTCCTTTTCATATGCGTGATAGCTTTCATCGTAGGCTGTGTTCCTGTGGAAACTGGTGAGATGGATGTGTATTTCTGTCCGCAGGATGACTGTAAAGAAGTCTTCTCAGATTTTGTGCACAATCGTTCGGTTGAGTGTGCTCTGTATGATCTGGAGTACCCTGAGCTTTTTGATGCTGATGATCGGGTAGTGCTGGATGATGGCAATGCCATAGGAGATTTTAAGCTAGATACCAGGGGACAACTCAGCCATAATAAGTTCTGTGTGTGGAAGGACTGGGTGCTTACTGGCAGCACCAATCCCACTGAACGGGGCTTTCACAAAAATAATAATAATCTTCTCATCATCAATTCGCCTGCACTTGCCCAGAATTACCGTGAAGAGTTCAAGGAACTGTGGTCAGGGTCGTATGGGGCTGGTAGGCCTGTGCGTCATTCCCGTATCTTGTTTAATAATCATTCAATGGAAAACTATTTTTGCCCTGAAGACCATTGTAAAGCCGCAGTGATCAGGGCACTTGAAGGCGCTGAATCAGCAGTCTATTTCATGGTATTCAGTTTCACTGATACGGATATTGCCAACCTTCTGCTCAGGCGTGCGGATGAAGGAGTACATGTCCGGGGAGTCCTGGAGAAGCGACGCATCAATATGCAGTATAATCAGTTCACTGCTTTGAATGATACAATTGAGGTGCTGCCAGATGCAAATCCTGCGACACTTCACCATAAGGTGTTCATCATCGATAATAGGACAGTCATCACAGGAAGCTATAATCCAACAAAGTCAGGCAATGAGCGGAATGATGAGAATATGGTGATCATCACTCAACCTGATATTGTTGAGGCCTATGTGGCAGAATTTCAAAAAATATATAATAAGGCTCTGGATTAGTTTTTGTATGGACTTGCGTAATCAGATTACTGACCCTGCATTGTATCCGGAACAGCCTGAATCTGTCGAACTCATTGAGACCCATATATCCTATGTCTGCCTTGTCAAAGATAAGGTCTATAAGTTCAAGAAGGCAGTGAATTTTGGCTTTCTTGATTTTTCCACACTGGAGAAAAGACGGTTCTATTGTGAGGAGGAACTTCGTCTGAATCGGCGGCTGTCCCCCAATCTTTATGAGGGGCTGGTTACAATCACTGCTGATGGGTGCCTTGAGGGAGAGGGTGCGGTCACTGAGTACGGTATCCGTATGAGGCGAATGCCGCAGGAGATGCTTCTCTCCAAACAGCCTGATCGGTTGACACCTGATCTTGTTCCACGACTTGTTGATCACTTACTCAGCTTTTATGCATTGGCTGCCTCAGATGAGCATATCCGGACCTTTGGTGAGCTTGAGTCATTCAAGATCAATACTGATGAGAATTTCCAGCAGACAGGGTCTATGGTTGGGGAATTGCTGAGTGATGAACAATTTGCTACAATCCGTAAACGGGTTGAATCCTTTTATGTGAATCGGTATCTTTTTGAAGAGCGCCTCTCTTCGGTACGGGAATGCCATGGGGATCTGCATACCGGTAATATCTTTCTTAGTGATGATTTCCATATCTTTGATTGCATTGAATTCAATGATCGTCTGAAGAATATGGATATCGCATGCGATATCGCATTTTTATGTATGGATCTGGATTTTCATGGCCTACAGGAGATCTCAAACCAGTTCCTCAAAGCGTTCGTGCGCCGTTCGGCTGATTGGGGGATCTTGGCTGTCATAAATTTTTACAAGTGTTATCGGGCGTATGTGCGGGGAAAGATTACGGGATTCCAGTATGGTGATTCTCAGACATCTGAACTCAAGATGCGGGCTCAGGAGTATTTCTCTCTTGCACATGCTTATGCTAAACGGATAGAATATCGATATCAGGAATTCCCTGAACCTACCGTGATCCTCATGTGTGGCCTGCCGGGATCGGGTAAATCCTATATCGCCCATAAATTAGCCCGCTTCCTTGATGTGCCACTTTTTCGCAGCGATGTGATCCGGAAGCGCATGTCCTTCTCCGATGATACATACACCTGGGAAAACCGGGATCGTGTCTATGACAGGCTCATGGAGCTTGGGGGTAAGGCCCTTAATGAGGGAAAGAGCTGTATCCTTGATGCGACGTTTCTCAGCCGTGTGGAGCGGGATAAGGCCCGGGCGCTTGGGCCCTCTCTTATCCTATATCCTATCGTTTCGGATGATGCGGCATATGCCCGTTTGTCTCGTCGGAACCACACGGTGAGTGAGGCTGATTGTTCGGTGTATGACATCTGCAAGCAGACGTTTGAGGATTTTAGTGACGATGAGCGGGCATCCCTTATCCAGGTGAACGGGGAAGATCCACTCAGTTTTGAGGGGGCATATTCGCTGATCGCCAAAAAACATTTAAACTAAGTCACTCTTCTGTTAGGCATGAAAGCCTGTGATTTTTGTGGGAATGAGGTTCCTGAAGGTGGGCAATGCAACAAATGCGGCTTCATAGACGGCCTTCGTCGGCAACCAACAGATGATGAATTCAGACGCGCTCGGCAGATCAACAGTAAGCATAAGTATCCGCAATTCGAAAATCTTGATATGCTTCTTCTTGATTAAGGAATTGTCCTGTACCGTAGGTTCACAAGGATCCATTCTAAGAACAACAGTCCAATGGCTGCCATGAGTAAGGGAAAGCGCATTTCATGAGCCCTCCTATGCTCTGTGTTTTCAGTGATCTCTGCATACGCTTGTTCCAATCCTTGTCGGTCGAATGCTTCATAGAAGTTTCCGCCTGTGCTTTCTGCAATCTCTTTGAGAGATTCGGCATCGATAGTTGAGAGTAACCCACTGACTGTGTCACCTTCTGGTGTTGCGACTCCAATGGTGTGGATGGTGACCTTTCGTTCCTGTGCATAGTTTATTGCGTCGGCAACAGAGCTACCGACAGTACTCTGCCCGTCGGTGATCAGGATGATTGTCGACTGATCTTGCAGGTTGGTTGCTGCAACGATCGCATCCCCTATGGCAGTGCCGCTTGCGCTTTGTATGGATATATCACGAATCGCCTGTAAGGTCCTGTCTTTGAGCCTTGTGGGTTTGGATTGTATCTTGCTTACGCCTGAGAAGGCGATAATGCCTGTCTTTGTGGATGACAGGCTCTGGACGAAGTCGATCGCAGTCTGTTTTGCTGCTTGGATACGGGTCGGTTCAATATCTGATGCGAGCATACTGCCTGAGGCGTCCAGTGCGATTGTCACTCTTGTGATCTCATCATCCATCGTATAGGCAATAAGGCCGGCTAGGGCCAGGATGACAGAGGTTAGTGTCAATAGCCTGATGATGAGTATGACTATGTTCTTTGATAGGACGCTTCCACTGTACAGGCCGGTTCCAACCCGTTTGATGGCCTCAAAGTTGGCAAATTTTATGGCCCGCCTTCGGCTGAACCTGAGTGAGAAGAAGTGCAAGGATATGAGAATTGGTATGCTTACCAGGAACCACAAAAAGATAGGGTCTTGCACAGAAAACTCCATCACTGATTCCTCCGTCTCTGAAGATGACCGATGAGGGGTCGCGTGAATGGTTTGTCGGTCTCAAGCTTCAAGACCTCAACATTGTATTTCTTGAATGTCTGTATGATCTCATTTTCTTGCTTGATGGCGTTTCGTTCATACTCTTCTTTCATCGCTTTTGGGTTTATCATGATCTGTTCAGAGGAGTAAGGGTCTTCGATTATCAATTCCCCATGGTGTTCTGGCAGTTTCGTGTCAACCGGGTCTTTTATCATTATGGGCATGAGGTCAAACCGGGTTGAGATGCTTTTTACATAGTCCTCCCACTCCCTGCCTTTGACTCCGAGGAAATCTGACACAAGGATGATGAGTGCTCTTTGTCTCCTCAGGAAAAGGGTTGTCTTTTTCAGGGCTTTTGTCAGATTGAAGTCACCGCCGTATTTTGAGGTGTCAGTCAGTTCACGAACGAGCTTGTAATACTGGGCACTTCCGACATTAGGTGAGATATTGTTTATCACGTCATCATTGAATTGGGAGAGTCCTACAGAATCTCCTGCCCGGATAATCGCAAATGCCATGGTTGCGATGAGTTCAATCGCGTATTCGCATTTCATCTTGTCTGTTGAGGCAAAGAGCATGGAATTTGATACATCAAAGATGAAGAACACATTGAGATTCCGCTCTTCAACGAGTTCTCTCACAAGAATATGCTCGGATCGCATTGAGGCTTTCCAGTCAATGGAGTTGGCATCATCGGCTGGTGTATACTGTCGGTAGCCCCCGAATTCGAGACCTCTGCCTTTGTATACAGTCAAATAACTTCCTGTAAGTGCACCGGTCACGTCATTGCTGGACGAGAGGTGCAACTGTCCGATGAGCGGTTTGAGATCCACTTTCAACTCTTTTACTGCCATGGTTCATGGTATCGGAACTTTCTGGAGAATCTCCTGGATGACCTCTTCTGTTGTGATGTTGTCTGCCTGGGCTTCGTAGTTGAGAATTATACGATGTCGCAGCACGTCGTGCGCCACACTCTTCACTTCTGCTGGTGTCACAAACTCTTTTCCTTTTATGAGAGATTCGGCCTTGGCGCTGATATAGAGCCCGATGGTTGCACGGGGTGAGCATCCGGCCTGGATGTAGCGTGTGTGCCTGAGATTGTATTTTTTCGGATAACGTGTGGCATCAATCAATGAGACAATGTATCGCTCAATCTTCTCATCAACGTAAATCTTGTGCACATCGCGTTGCATCTGGAATATTTTCATCTTGTCCAGGCTTGCCTGGAGATTGAATCGCTCAAACTTGTTTGTGGTCATATTGGTCTTGAGCACTTTTTGTTCTTCGCTGATATGCGGATATCCTACATTGAGCTTGAAGAGGAATCGGTCAACCTGGGCTTCCGGGAGGGGGTAGGTCCCGAGGTTCTCAAGGGGATTTTGTGTTGCAAGCACAAAGAAAGGTGGGTCAAGGGCAAATACTTCTTTTCCGATGGTTGCCTGCCGTTCTGCCATGCATTCAAGCAATGCTGACTGTACTTTTGGAGGTGCCCGGTTAATCTCGTCTGCCAGGATGAAGTTTGAAAAGATTGGACCTTTCATGACATAGAATCCCTTTTCTTTGTCAAACGCAGTAATACCGATGATGTCGGTTGGCAGAAGGTCTGGTGTGAATTGGATCCTGTTGAATTTGCTCTTGCAGACTGCTGCAAAGGTCCGTACCATGAGTGTTTTTGCAACACCCGGCACCCCCTCAAGCAGTACATGGCCATCGGCGATGAGGGCACGGAGCAAGGCATTTATGACATCTTCATGGCCGATGACCGCTTTTGCGATCTCTTCCCTGGTGCTTGCGAAGGTGTTTTGGTAGTCGGCCAGTTTTGCCTGAGGGATGCTTGCCATGGCTTATCTGGGGGCTTCCATTCTTTTAAACTTATTGTGTTACTCTTTAATAGTCACTTGAATAGATTTATATAGCTTAACTACCACTGGATTCGTATGGATTCCCCTGCGTATCAGACCGCCAATGAGGTACTCAAACAGATCGATTATTGCTTGAATACGGATACTGGGTTTGGGGGTTTGTATGATCTCTTCCGCAGATTCCTGCGTGCCTATTTCTCCATCGATTATGAGTTCACTAAAGATGAATTGATGAGGGAGCTACAAGAACTTGACGGTTCACTGAGGGACCGTATCTGTGCGGTCTATGACTCCCTTGAGTCGGCAGTCTATAGTGCTGGAAAGATCGATAATAAGCTGGCGAATGAATGCCGTAGAGTGATAGTGGCACTCATGGAAAACACGACCCCTGAGATTGCCGAGGGTACGGGCGGGTTGTTGCTGGATGTTTATCGACTCTATGCTAAGATAATCATGCGCTTTGCCTCGGTTCCTGATTTTTTCAGGGAATATTATAAAGGAGGAGAGTATCTATTACAGGGTGAGATTGGTCTTGCCCGTGAGATCTCACGGCGGTTGGTTGCCATATATTCCCGCCAAGACACCCTAAATCAAGGCCGATTGTTCCATTATGTTGGTGCTTTCAGCAAGGCTATCCATGAGACTGAGGTCAATCTTCTCCTAAAACAGATTGATCATAGTTTTGACAAGATCCACCTCCTCTTATCGCAACATGAGATCAAACGGGCCAAAGAAGAGTATGTCAGGCTTAAGTCGTTGTACGAAAAATTACCGTTGGCAAAACAATCTCTTGTCTATCCTGATATGGTCCGCTTCTATCGATGGATAGCCCATGCTGAACAGCGTGCCTTGTTGGGGGAACTGAAAGCTCGGATTGCGGGCTTGGAGCAGGAACTCCAGGATGGCGCGTTTGTTGAGGACTCTTATAAGGAATTGCGTGAAAAGGCAAAACGGTTGGATCTGAAACGCTATCAGTCTATCAAGAAAGATATGGAAGAGTTGTACTCTAAGATCTATTCTGAGCCTGTATGAGGAGAATCTTTTTTGAGAGTGTTTTGTGCAGATAGTAGATATGGGAGGACTCAATCCTTAATGCATTGCTGATGTGAAAGGAGATATGGTGTGGTATTGCGATGACTGCTTTTTTGAGCAGGATACGTTCCAGGGTCTTGGCCACTTGCTTATAGAATTGCTCTAATTCGATCTTTTTGGTGTTTCGTGCATACGGCAGGTCACTTACGATATAGCGGTACTTGCGGTTTATGGTGCGGATGTCTTTTCTCTTGAGATTGGCGGAAAGGCCGTAATGTCTCAGATTAGCACTGCATCGTTGAAGCATGGTCTGATCGATATCTGATCCGCTTATCCTGCGGTTGCTGAGCCCTGCTTCTATGAGGATCCCTCCTGTGCCGCAGCAGGGGTCAAAGATTGTCCCATGCCTGCAGCCGGTAAGGTTCACCATGCACCGGGCGAGTTTGGGGTGCAGTGAGATCGGTAATGACTCCGGGCGAAATTGTGGTTTTCTGGCCTCGAAATCTTCTGTGTTGCGCTTCATCAGTCTTGTCACAAAAACGGGATCTGTTCCCATGATATGGATCTCTGTGTCAGGGACTGTCAAATCCACCTTGGGGTTTGTGAGCTGATGCCAGATTATGCCTGCACAAGGCCTGGGTCCTACCACTTTATAGGTACCTTGTATGGTCTGGTGCCACGGATAATGAGTCAATTCATCAGACAATGCTGTTGGTGAGCAGGCAAAGAGCAGCTGGTGGAATTCGCGTGTGTAGGCCAGGGGTCTTGGTGTCGTTCCAGGTACCATAAGAAGATTATCAAAAAGCTCTCCTGGTCCCAGTAAGGCTTCTGCTTCTGAACGGGCCAGGTGAACATCCTGTTTAGAAAGTACCAAAATCATCGTTTCAGTTTCTTGTAGGAGACAAGGATGATTATGATGATTTCGGCGAGGAATACGAGCGGACGGATATATCTGCCGAATTCTCCTATATCCCAAATATATCGGAATGTCCCGAAGAATATGGTGAGCAAACCGCCAAGCATGAAGCCTGTTGCAATCCATTCATTGAGCTCCTCATGGGTCGGAAGGTATAAGGCAAGGACGATCGCGATCAGACCGACTATCGCTGAGATGAGAAATACTTTCATGTTGAAGCGTTCACGGGCCTGCTGGTACTCATGTGAGCAGGTCTCACAATAGAAATCGATCCTGCATCCGTTGGAATCGTATTCATAGGCAATATCGCCATTTTGTTCATCGCATGCTTCACGTTCCTCGATTGATATGTTGAGTGGTTCGCACTCTGTTTGGGGGCCGAGGGTTTTTGGAAACCGGTTGTCGCAGAACTCCTCATACCGTGGCTGATCATAGATCGCGAATATGGTCTGGAATATGAAAAAGGTGAAAAGTATCGCTATGATAAAGACGATTATGATTCTTCGGATATCTAATCCTTTAGTAGATTTGACTCTGGCCGGCATCGTTGCATTTCATATTCAAGCAAAAAGATTGTCTTTGAAGCCTCGAGTATCCCTTTCTCAAGATTGTCGAAATTTGAGTCAAAGGATGCACCTGAGCCTGATCCTACAATATGCTTGCATGTGTTCAGATGCTCCACAAATTCAACTGCTTGCTTGCGTAGCTCATGGGTACTCTGGAATTCGGCATCAATGCTTTGGATCTGCTGGTTGATAAGTGCGTCAAGCTGTATGAGGCAGTCACTGAACCGTTCGCTATCCCTCTTTTCGATGGTTGTGAGCAATTCCTTGTAGGTATTCAGTATCTGTGTTGTGGCTTGTTGCAAGAGGCTCATACGGTGTAGTTTGTGCAAAGTTATATAAATGTTTTTTTTCCATCAAGCTGTATGGGACGGGGCCGGCCAACGTACAGTAAAGTGCGCATGAATATGGTAGAGATACTTTCGGTGAAAGGGGAGGCCTATGGCTATGAGCTGGCAAAAATCTACCTGGATATCTTTCCGAAAGTAACCCGGCGACTCTTGTATTACCATCTGAAGAAGGGGCTGGAGCTTGGGGAATTCAGGATTGATCGGGTTGAGCGTGAGCAGGGTGATTATAGTTGGGGGCAGAGTGCTGAAAAGACCTATTACGCGCTTGGAAAGAACGCAAAACCGCGGGGAGACGAGCAAGTTGAGGAGTATTTCAGAATCTCCTCCTGATCTGTTTGAGAAAGCCAAAGATTATGTAGAGTTCCTGTCTTGTGATAAAATTCTTTGAGAGGAACCGGCGCCAGAACTTCTTTTGAGTTGTCCGTTTTTCTTCTGTCATGAAATGCAGGTTGTCAAGCAGAGTATCAAAATCCTTCATCACTTTCTCTTTCTCCTCTTTTTTTGGTAATTCAAAGAGGGGACGGGATTGTTCTTTTAGCAGTTCATAGCAGATAATGGTGCAGGCGTGTGAGATGTTGAGGGTGGGATATGTTGTGGCAGTCGGGATTGTCACTGTGAAATCGCATCTGGAGAGCTCTTCATTAGTGAGGCCACTGCTCTCTCTTCCAAACAAGATCCCTATCTTGCCCTGTGATCTGTTGGCCTTGAACGCGAAGTCCTGGGGTGGGAGGAAGACACGATTGATATTCTTGTCAGACCCAGTCCTTGCTGTGGTGCCGACCAGGATATCCACGGGAGCCTGGTCGCAGACGGTTGCGTTCTGAAGGATCTCCTTTCCGTGCTTTGCCCGGCAAAGGGCTTCCTCGCAGATATGGTCGCATGCTGGATTGATCAGGTATAGGTTGTAGACTCCAAAATTGGCCATTACCCTGGCAATTGCGCCTATGTTGCCGGGATTCTCGGGTTCCTGGAGAATGATTGCGAAGCTGGGATTCATCTGAAATCCTGTTGTTTGCACACTACCCGTTGAGAAAGGTCTCTGATGTTTTGGCATGGTTCCAGATCCTGGGTGTTTTTGGAGACCTGAAGGTAACATTCGTCCTTGATTGAATCAGTCTCATTTCCTATGGGAAAAATCTTAGTGCATTGGCTTGACCGGGTCGCATTATTGATATGGTTTTCATAACAATGCCTACGTTCTGTGTCATTGAGCTTATTGCAGGAGCCGATAATCTCTTGTCTTTTCAGATGTTCGTATGTGCCATATTCACGAAGGAACACGTGGGTGATTACCAAGGCTACCACAATATAGAGCACTCCCATGATGATCAGGGACTTGCGATTGCCTTTCTTCTTGTCTTTTGGGCTCTCTGCAAGCATTGAATCAATGAACTTATCAGAAGGGTCGATGCTGTCCATGGAGGCTTATTTGACTCTTACCTATATAAATCTTTATATCACAAGCATAAAGATGCTTTTGCCGATGGGAATGAATAGAATCATCAGCAGGAGGATGAGACAGACCTTGTTTATGTTGATCCAGATGCGTTCTGCCTTTTTCTGGTTTGTCATGTAGTGCATGAGAGCTACCTGGACCATGCGGGCCCCGTCAGTGATAAAAATGGGGAAGAGGTTTATGATCCCTATGTTAAGGCTGATGAACCAGACCCAGAACATGAGTTCTGCTAGCCACTGGAGGGCAGCATATGCAATCTCTCCAGGGGGACCGTAGGGTGAGACGCGGTTGTTTGATATGAATACACCAAGGTAGCCTTGGGATTCATTGTGTGGGCTTTTTGTGGTGGTTATGGAATAGGTCTGGTCTTCGTTTGCCAAGATTACAGTCTGATTGGGTTTTGTGCCCTCAAGGGTATCGATGAAGGCTGATGTGTTCATGACTCTCTCGCCGTTGACTGAGGTTATGACCGTGCCATCTGCAAGATTTGATTTTTCTGCTGGGAACCCTTCTTCGATGTCGAGTTCTACACCCGCGGAGTTGGTTATGGCCATTGCTGCAGGGGAAACCACGTAAAGTGATGCCAGTATGACGACTGCTGTGAGGAGAAAGTTGGAGAAGGGTCCTGCTGCAAAAACGCTGTTTGCGGCCTTCAGATTCTTTGCTGTGAGTTTCTTGTCATCTGGTTCAACGAAGGCTCCAAGGATGGGTCCTAGGAATATGATCCCTGAGGACTTGACTTTGATATTGTAGGTGCGGGCGACAACGCCATGCGAGAACTCGTGTACCACAATGATTATGAAGAGGGCAATCCAGCCGATGACAAGGGGGAATACCATCCCTCCTGTGCCTGCAATGGGCACACCCGGGAGAACGAGCGGACTGCCATCGAGTGCAATGGGTTTCATGAGCATGCGCACTGCGGCATGTGCTATAAGAACAATTGAGCCTATAAGCACCACGTAACTGATCCAGACACCGACTCTTGCAACTTTCCGGATGATGCTCCCGTACCTTTTTGCCCACCTGTCCATCTGTTTGAGCCCAATCTTGGTCTTGTATAATGCTATTATGCCCTGGAACTCAAACTTTTTCCGGTTGAGGTATAACAGCAAGATGACTACTGAATAGAATATGATGGTTCCTGTGTGTTCATAATCGAGGATGGCTTCGAGCATGGGATAGCACTATCAACTTCCTTATTTAATGCTTTTGATTTTGTGGGTCTCAAGCGCATTTGAGGTGAGAGCTTCCAGGTCGAGCCTGGTCTCTTCGTCGGTGATGATATGGGATTTTGTGGTGGTCTTTGGATTCTGTGGTATGAAGGGGCATTTTGGCTCTGTTCGGATGGAGATCTCATAGGTCCCGTGAGCTCGTGCCCTTCGTATGGTCTCAACCTTGTCCAAGGCGAGAAGAGGTCGTAGGATGGTCATTGTGGTGACCTCGTTGATGACCTTCATGTTTTCCAAGGTCTGGGATGCCACCTGTCCAAGGTTGTCACCGGTTATGAGATGGGTACATTGCTGTTGGTCTGCGATGATCTGTGCCAGGCGTAGCATCATGCGCTTGCAGAAGATGCACTGGAGGGAACAGTTACAGCTATTTTTAAAGGCCTTTTGGATGGGGGCGAGGTTGATGGTGTGCAGGGTGTTGATATCAATGTGTCGTGCCAGGGTCTGGGCTTTGTCCTCTTCTTCTCCATGATTGATGAATGTGAGGCCTTCCAGGTTCCACCCTCTGTGTCTCATCATCATGCCTGCGACGGGACTATCGATTCCGGTGCTTAATAAAAGCAGGGCTTTCATGGGTTTTTGAGTTTTAGTAATCTATTTAAAGATTCCTTAATTTGCGGTGGGCATGAGAGTTATCATGTTTTTATTACTTATGGCAACGGTTTTTGCCTGTGAGTTCGATACTGAGTGTGGCATAACTGAGCAGTGTGATGCGGGAACCTGCGTGAATCTCTCGTGCGATTCAGATGAGGCCATCCTTCCCCATGAGTGCGGGAAGCTTGTGTGTGGACTTGGGGAGGTGGCAAAGGAGCACCAGTGTATGGTAAACCCGATTCTGTATTGGGTCGGTGGATTGCTGGGCGCTGTTGTGGTGTTCGTCTTCTTTCGTATGCTCTATAGTGATCAGGTTGTCATCTATCAGGGTTCACAGAAGTCTGTATATCGCAGATGGCGTTAGATTGCCTCCATTGCAAAGGAAGGGGTTTTTGCGGCAAGCCCTGTCTCTTTCAGAAGCCGCTGAAAAAGCCAGATATCAACTCAACTGAGATCTCCTCTGTTGCGCCTGCTCCATTCATCGGGCGTGTAGGGTATCCAAACATCACGGTGGGGGTGCTTGCACCACCAGAGAAGCGGGAGTCTGCCTGGGAATATGATGCTCCTGGATACTGGGCTCAGCATGATTATTCAATCCCCCGGATTCTTGATATGCGGACTGAGCTTATCAATTCGCGGCTGAAGGTCGGTGTGATGGAGTCCAGCAGACTCGTGGAATCCATCCAGGAGGTGGGTATGGCATCCAAACCCGTTGATGTTGATGTCTCCCTTCAGGGGCCGATAAAGTTCGGATACAAGGTCGATTCCACTGCGGCGCCTCTTGGACCGTCGGGCAACCTGAAGACTGTTGAACTGACCTCTAACCCCCGGATTCCAGTCCATGTTGAAAAGGTTACTAGTGATACAGATCTGAGAGCGTTTGATGCTTTGGATATCCTTTATAAAAAAGGGTATGATGAGCACTCGCTCATGAAAGTCTTGTCCGTCGGTTCTGTCGGTATGAAGAATAACCGAAAGCTTGTGCCTACCCGGTGGAGCATCACGGCAGTTGACGATCACGTGGGAGATACTATCAGGAAGGAAGTGCGGGATTTTGCTGAATGCGACTACCAGGCATACTTTGGGGGACACCTGGGCAATTATTACCTCATACTGATGTTTCCGGATGTGTGGGGATATGAATTGTTTGAGATCTATCAGCCGCAGGCGGGGTGGAACCGTACGGCAGAGGTTGCTTTCTCGACTGATTTTGAGCACTATGATGGGAGGACGCAGTATGCCAAGGAATGTGCGGGGGGCTATTATGCCTGCAGATTACCCTTGCTTGAGCATCTCAAGTCCTTGAAGCGCCAGGCAACCTGTCTGGTGTTTCGGGTGATAACCGATGAGTACCAGACGCCCATGGGGGTTTGGGTGTGCCGGGAGGCAACCCGCAAGGCCTTGGCTGAGAAGCCAGTCAAGTTCTCAAGCGAGGATCTGATGCTTCGCTACGCTGATCTCATTCTTGAAAAGAAGTTCGGGATCACCGGATTTACTGATAAGAGTGTGCTACTTCGTAAGCGACGGTCGCAGGCAAAGCTTCATGCGTTTTTTTGAAAAGAATTAAAAACAGTGCGTGGCCGCCTTTTTACATGCGTGAATTCAGGGTTCTTGCGGGGAGATTGAAGGATCTGGCAAAAACTGTCGATTCGTCAATTGAACCTGAAAAGAAGAGCTTTCTTTCCTATAATGACCAGAAGCAGGGCTATCGACGTCGTCAATTGGAGACAACCATCGGGCTTCTCAAGCAAAAGAAGGGTCAGCTCTCGGAGATCAGGTCTTTGGGTAATAATGGTAAGCGGGTGGATGCTATCAATACTCTGGTGGATGTCTTGCAGGTTGGGCCGCAGCTGTTAGCTCAGGCGGAGGAGCTTGATTGCCTTGTGCGGGGGCTTGAGATCAATGAGGTCAGTGTTCCGCCGTTACCGTCTGATATCAGGGATGAGGTGACTATGGATATAAAGGAGCTGCACAAATGCTTTTCGTCAGGCTGTTACAGAAGCGTTGTGGTTCTTTGCGGCAGGATCATTGAGGTGGCATTGCACCGCAAGTATTTTGAGGTCACTGGGCAGGATATCCTGGAGAAGAATCCGGGGATCGGCCTGGGAAAACTGATCGCAAAGCTCTCTGAGAAGAATGTTGCCTTTGATCCAGGACTTACGCAGCAGATTCACCTTATCAATCAGGTGCGGGTTTTCTCAGTCCATAAAAAGCAGGAGCCTTTCTATCCGACGGAGTCGCAATCACGGGCGATCATGTTGTTTACGCTTGATGTCCTTGAGAAGATGTACCGGTCTCATGGGCAGCGCTAAGGCCTGTTTCACCAATGAATCGGGTGTGGACTCGCAAGGGTATATAGTTATTCAGGTTCTCAATTGCTGTAGTTCATGCTGGTGGGCACGAGTGGGTGTGAGAGTATCCTTAAAGGGGGTTTCGAAGGCGGTTTACCAAAAACATTTTAAACAGATTTTCGTTTTGAGTCGAAATGGTTCGAGAATCGGGCAATTCGGCTACTCAGGAACAGATTAAAGAGTTGGAGGACCGGATTGCCAAGACAAAGTATAACAAGAAGACCCAGCACGCAATCGGCCTCTACAAGGCGAAGCTTGCAGCCCTCAGGGAGAAGCAGGAAAAGCGCTCTGGTACCGGAAAGTCTGATCATGGCTGGACTGTGCGAAAGAGTGGGGATGCCTCAGTCGTTTTGCTCGGGTTTCCTTCAGTCGGGAAAAGCAGTCTTTTGAATGCGATCACCAACGCGAATTCAGAGGTGGGAGCCTATGCGTTCACTACCCTTGATTGTATCCCCGGTGATCTGGAATACAATGGGGCTAAGATCCAGTTGCTTGATGTGCCTGGAATTGTCAAGGGTGCTGCAGCCGGGACTGGTCGTGGAAAGGAAGTGCTGCAGGTCATCAGGAATGCTGACCTCATCATATTGCTTCTTGATGTGTTCTTCCCTGATCATCTTGAGGTTCTCTTGAAGGAGGTGTTTGACACCTACGTGCGACTTGACCAGAAGAAGCCTGATGTGCGTATCAAGAAGACCACGAAAGGAGGTATCAGTGTGGGAACGACTGTCAAACTGACCCATCTTACTGAAGATACTATCAGGGGTATCCTCAAGGAGTTTCGGATATCAAACGCTGATGTGCTCTTGCGAGAGGACATTGATGCTGACCAGCTGATTGATGTGATCGAGTCAAATCGAGCATATGTCCCATCGCTTCGGGTACTCAACAAGATAGATATGGTGGATGCGGCCCATCTGGAACAGATAAAATCCCAGGTATTGCCTGATGTCTGCATCTCTGCGGCGAATGGTGTTAACCTTGAGGATCTCAAGGAGCAGATCTTTCAAAAGCTCGAGCTTATGCCGGTGTACTGTAAGGAAGTCGGCGAAAAGGCTGATACGAACGAGCCCTTGATCCTGCGGAAAGGCAATACGGTGCGGGATATGTGCCGGAAACTGCACAAGGATTTCGAGAAGAAGTTCAAGTTTGCCAGGGTCTGGGGGGAGAGCGCCAAGTTTCCCGGTCAGAAACTAAGCCTCAAGCATGAGTTGGCGCTCGGCGATGTGGTTGAACTTCACGTGAGGTAGAGAAGGTTGATTTTCATGTCCTGCGAATAATCAAAGTCTGCGCAGGCATCAAAGCCATCAATGATGAATTTTTTTATGAGCAGGTTCTCCATCTCTGTGTTGTTGAGTGAACGTTTTTGGAGCTTATCATCTTTGTGTTCGAGCATGATTGTCTCATAGCGAAGCTTGTCAACAAAGTTGATGGTCTCTTTGGTGGGGACAAACAAGGGGAGGGAGAACAGTCGCTCGGGCTCGGTGCGGTAGCTGTTGTAGACGGCAAGGAGGCTGCTTATCTCGTGGGCACAAAAAAAGTCCTCGTCCTGGCCTTCCCCCTTCTTCTTGCGCCGGTCACTTCGGAAGCCTTTGTCAGGACAAGGGCACCTGCCGCGTATCTCCCATGCTTCACTGTAGATGAACGGGTCCTGGGATTCGGTTATGAGGGTTCCGGTGAGCTTTTCCGGGTATACGCGGGGTGGGTCGCTTCGCGAGGGGACCCGGGCGTTTTGGCCTGTGTGCTGGGCGAAGGGCCTTCCTATCTCGATGTAGTCGGTGAAATCCACATCAAGCTTCTCTAACTTTGCGTAGAGCTGATGTTCTTTGATATACTGCATGGTCTCTTCGAGCCAGCGGCGTTTCTGGTTAATCTCATGAGGCGTGATCTCCCTATTGTCAACGATCTTTGTCTTTAGCTGTTTCTTTGTCTTGGGGATATCAAGTTTGAGGCGGGCAAGGTCGTTGAACGCGTATAATTCGGCGCCCTGGACCGATCGGTAGAAGGAGAGGATGCGTCGGTGCCTGTCGCTTCCCCACCAGGCCAGGCAGGAATAGTCTCCCATCTCTGTCATTGCGATCTTTTGTGGTATGACCTGTTCCGGGCTCCAGTGGTGGATGCGTTTCTGCTTTTTGGAGAGTGGGTTCTTTGGGACTTTCCCTGTGATGAGTTCCCGTTTGAGGGCCATGGAATCAAGGAGAAGAAGAGTGTCCAGGGAATAGGCTATGGCATGGTGGGCCTGTCCTCTGTTGATGCGATACTGGTCTGGAAGGATGCAGAGATCAGGGGAGGTTTTCAGCCTGGTGATGGTAAGGTGGTCATCGATTGTATACGACCCGTCCTTTAATCCGTCAAGGGAGCCTTCCTTTGTCAGTACTTCGCCTTTAAGGTCTTTGATCATGACTCGGTCTTTGTTGCTGTATTGACGGCAGATCTCGTTTGCGGAGGGATTCTTGAAGAGTCTTTTGCGTGGCTTGCTGGTGTCAATCCTCATCTGATGCAGAAAGTGTCGGATGGTTAAATATCTGTCGTTCCTTCATTTTGTAAGTAGTGTCTTGTTGCCTCCATTTTCTCTTCCAGATGTATACCCGCAAATGAGACCATGAAAGAGAGGGAAGGGGCACTCAGGTTGATCTCCTTGAGATGTTCCAAAGCTTTCTCACGGACTGAATCGGCAATGATGATTCCGGTTTGGTGGTTTTTTTCCTGATCAATTCTTAGGCTCCCTTCAATTTTGCATAACTGCAAACGCGACCCTGCTGTGTCCTCTATTTTGAATCTCAATAATTTTTCCTCATAGAGGGTCGCAGCTGTTTCCTTGAAAATAACATACTCTGGATGGAAGAAGAATTGGTCTATCTTGTGCCTGTATTCATGTGAAATTGTTCTGTTCCTGTTTCTAAGGAGCGAATCCTTAATTTCTGCAATGATATTGTCCGGCTTTGGCCTGCCCTTGTCTGTCACATAAAAGCACATATCTTTGAGTTTTGGAATGGGACTCTTATTCTCCTGAAGCAATTGGAATGCATGATGTATTGATAGGTCCATTCCTCTGACAGGATTCACATATCCTAATAGTTGTCTGCGTTTCTTGTAGTTCCCATTCTGTTGGATGAGCAGACCGTATGGCTTTAGGGTAATGTCATGCGGTTTCTTTGTCTCATATATGCGTTCAAACAAACCATTTTGATCCTCAAAGAACCGTTTTCTATTCAGACCATGCTGGTCTATGAGGGTGCGTATCACTTGCTGGCTTGTGTATAAATCATGAAAATGCATATCAAAGTGTTCCTGAAGGATTGGGGGTATGTCGTACTTGTCTTGGAATCTCTCGCGGATGTGATAGAGGTCTGCTTGATAATCTGCTGTCAGGAAAAAGTCACTCAAAAAATTGGCGTACTGGATCTGACCACCGATTCTATGATGTTCATTGCTTTCTAGGTGTTCCTCCATCAATACGTGTCTGTTCAGGTCTTCCAAGGAGTTGATTCCCATGGGTTGAGAGAAATAGTTTGATCTTTAAATAGTTGCATCTCTTTAGTAGTGTGTGCCTTAGTTTATGTGGCGGCCCATATATCGTAACTAGGAGGTGGTGATGGATGGAAACCTTTATAAACCAGTGGGCATCTCTCGACAGCAGGTGATGATATGGCAGATAAGGACCAAGTCAAAGATGTTACACAAGATATTCCTGATAACGTGAGCAAGGAAGAGCAGATCGGTATCCATAAGGGAGCGCTTTCAACTCTTGCGAACGAGCGAAAAGAGCTTTCCCGGCTTGTGGATATCACTGAGCAACTGATGCAGATGCATATCAAGGCTCTCAAGGAGCTTGGGGTCGATCTGGAGGCTCAAGCCCAGCAGGCACAGGGTGGCCAGGCCGGTCAATCCGGTCAGGCAAAGACTGACAAGAAAATCGATGACCTGCTCTAGAGTTGTTTTTTTTTGTCAGGGGCATGAGAATGTGCGGGCAACGCACCGCACAACTCTTGAATTCACTCGGGATACCCACCTTACTACGAATGGTGATTGTATTGTGGGAGTTGCTGCAAATTTCTCCTCTGATCAACTGCAATGCCTGCTGTCATGGAATCGTTTCCGTGTGACTATGCGGGTGGGAGACATTTCGGATTGGCTTGAGGCAGATGTGAACCCAGGGTTTGTTAGTGATGGGGAGCTAGTGATCCGAAAGACGGATTTTGTCTCTAAGCGAACCATTGGTATCAATGCAACGAAATCTTCTCTTGAACTGGACAGAAAACTTATAAACGCTTTAACCTCGCCTGTGTCTTGTGAGGTGATCTTTGAACCCTTATGAAACGCAAACATCTTCGAAAATCTGATATCCGTAAACTTCAGGAGACTGTCAAGTCGCTGTATGGTGTTGACCTTCTGCAGAAGACTGACACTGTTGAGGAGGTGGTCGATGATCTCTCGTTGGTCTATGTGAATGAACGGCCTTTATTCTTCTATCATGGGGATCGATTGGTTCCCACATTGAAGTTGCTGTTGGAACAGGATCTGCTGAAGAAAGTTGTGGTTGATATGGGCGCAGTGAGATTCGTGACCAACGGGGCAGATGTGATGCGTCCGGGTATCGTTGCGATCGATCCAGCCATCAAAACTGATGAGGTAGTGGTCGTTGTTGATGAGAACAACAACAAGCCACTGGGGGTCGGCATCGCGCGGTGTTCAGGCGAAAAGATGCAGATGATGGAGAGCGGCAAAGTGGTTACTACTATCCATCATGTGGGTGATCCCCTCTGGAACCTGTGATCACTTCATCTTGTAGAAGGTTTCCCAGACTTTCCTGTGGTCTTTTTGCAGGCAGTTCCTGAAGTTCTCAAAGTTTTCAAGGGAAACGCGCTGTTCTATCTTGTCGATGTCTTTCCATTCCCCTTCTTCAAGCTTACATAGGATTATTTCGAGCGGGGCTGAATCAAGGTACAGATCAGACTCTTGTTGTTCCATTTTCCGGTTCAACCTGAGAATCATCTTATGGTCTCTATCACAAAAGCTGTATACTCCTTCGTTTGCAAATACGAAGTTGGTGTACCAGTTTGGGAAGGTTGCTGTTGATTGTATCTCCCGCATGATACCCCCTCTGTTGATCTGATCAAGACACTGCCTGCTTGAGATCTTTCCCTTGTTCCCGCTGAGTGCTTCAATCTTTTCGGGATTTTCGATGAACTTCTCTATGCAGTTGTACTCTTGAGGTGTGGTCGATTTCTTGAGTATGCCTGTGAAGAAGGGGTCCTCCCAGAGGTCCTGGATTATCTCTTTGAATGTCTTTTTTCCCCTGCTGGTTTGTATGGGCTGGTTGGGACCCCTGAGGGCTTGTTGGTAGGAGCTGTCTTCGGGTATCATGTATCCATAGCGAAAAAGTGAATTCTCATATTCAACAGGAATATGGAAATCAAAATGAGAGAGCAATCTGTCTGTCTTAACCTTGGCATAAAAACGTAGCAGGTCTTTGGGTTGGACCTTATCTGCGGCCTTGCCAAACTCAGCTTCAACTAATTCAGCCAGGCCTTGCTTGATGCTTTCCTGGGTAGTGATGATTGAGGCTGAGAACACGTTGCAGGCTGCCTGGAATTGCTCGGTGCTGTGGATGGGTGTGGATCGGAATTCAAGGCGGTTATTCTGCCTGACCTTGTATTCTATGTGGCCAGGTTTTCCTGAGGTAAAATAGGTGATAATGGGTCCAAAGGTCATTCCAAGCACCTTTGCCACATCATCGGTGTATTTGCTCAGATGGGCGTCCTTTTTGTTTGCTCCTTTTACCGAGGTCTTTCTTTCTGCAAGATTGGATCCGAAAAATAGTGGGTTGAGCTTGTGGCTATAATGAGAACTATGGGTGCGGATCTCCAGTTCGTCGATTTTTGTCCCATTGTACTCAATGAACTGTATCTGTTCCAGGGCTTTGCAGAGGAAAAACCTACGTGTCATTTCCTGTTTGGCATAGCTGGTTGCTGCCTGCTTTTGCATCTGCATGGGAAATCCTGCAAACTCCAGGAATGTGTCTTCTGCAGGGAGTGAGGCTACTTGTGCTTTCTTGTATTTGGATTGATGCAATTCTCCCTTGATCTCCTGTGGATAGAGCCGTCGTACCGCTTCTTGTGTCCCATCATCGGGAAGGGTTTCACCGTCAATATATGCGAAACCGAACGGAATCAGAAAGTGGGTGTTCACCTGTGGTCTTTTCTCATAGTAATATCCTAACACCCGACGGCCGATGTCCTCCTGGCTGAGATTGTAGTAGAGGGCTTGGGATAGAAGTTTTGTGAGGTTTGCGTACCTGAGTGTTTTGCCATCCTGGAATGTGACCTTATATTGCCCGTGATACTTCAGGTGAGGGAGCCTTTTCCAGCCATCATTCTCGATATGCCCGTATAGGGAGAATTCGGTCTCTGTCCCAAAGGTGTCTGTTATGGGATGGTGCCTCTCAAGGGAATGCTGTTCAAGTTCTGTTACGTATTCTTCCCAATCGCCGCCGGGGATGATCACCTTGTTGCTTGGTTTCCTGAAGAGTTTTCGGGTGTGGTCCTTTCGTGGGTTCGCGACATATGCCCAGGCCTTCTGGTGCCCGTCAG
>JBNJGT010000015.1:22360-28325 GCA_051819765.1 Nanobdellota archaeon | reverse complement strand
CCAGGACAGAGACAGTTCTGGCATTTTCAGGCACACCATAGAGGTCAGGGGAGACAACATAAAAGACCAACTCACTATGGTTATAGATCTGATCGATTGTGAAGTTATAAGTGAAGACAGCCCCTCCCACCGGTACCGAGTCATTCAACGACATCCTCGGGATGGTGAAGCACTCCTCCTCACCGAAGAAGCCAGTATCATGGCACTCCTCATACGAGGGGATAACATAATCCTCATCATCAAACAGGTAGATGTCAATAGCATATTCTCCTGCCGCAAGCGGAAGAGTGCTTTCATTATGGTAGATGAGTGCCCGCTGATGGCCGCTTCGTGAGACACTGATCATAGCGAACTCACTATCCTTGAGTGTGATCTCATAAGGTTTGAACTCCCATTCGAATCCATCCCCTGAACTGACTGGAATGATGCGTTTTTTCTTGATGGTGATATTCATATCCTTTTCCTCAAACATCTGCACCGTTGCATTCGCTGGTTCATCAAGCTCTACCGAAAGCCGCACAGGGTCAGCAAAATGGCTTTCCTTGGAAACAGCCACCTGCCCGCCATAACAAACAGGGAATGCAGCAGACACAACACCTTGGGCATCAGTCTTATCGATAATACAGGAATCCTCGCCACAATTGTATATGACAGCCGCATCCTCCACAGGTTCATCACGCAGATCAGTGACGGTCACATTGACTGGACCACCAAACCGCTTGTCAGGATCACAAAACATCGATCCACCTGATTCCAGGATTGGTTCTTCAGTGTGATTATCTCCCAGAGGGGAATTATCCCGCACATTGACCTCAGTGAGATACTGGAACGTATAGCCATCTCCATTGAATGCATCCGGCAGACGCAACCGCACCATCACAGGATAGCTGAGATCATACAGGAACTGATAATCCTGGATCCCAAAAGAGAAGATACCAAAGAAATCAAATGTTTCCGGACGGCACAATTCTCCCCCGCAATTAAGGTCAAAATACATATCCCAGAATTGGGGTAGGTATTCAAACGTCACCTCAAGCTCCTCGAGACCCGGACGATCAAGGGAAGGAAGGGTCATGGCCTCATTATAGAAGTACTCCTCAAAAGAATCCGGCGAGTATCTGAATTGGTAATTTTTGCTCCCTTTATACTGCAGGCCCTGCACATTGGAAGTGAGGATCTGCTGGACCATCTCTTCCACGTCAGACTTCAACCAGTATAGGGTAGAGCTTGAATCCATGGTGAAATCGTACATGGGAGGGATCGACCCTTCCTCAGCACGACCATAGACACTCAGAAGGTTGACCGTGAACCGCTCAAGAAATGAACTCTCGATTGCATGTGAGAGGATATAGACCGCATTCTGGTAGATGAGCTTGAAATCGATGGGAAGCATCACTGAAAAATCCTTGACAGTCCTCACCGCGTCCCCTGCAGACTTGTGGATCTCAAGAGGCCAGTCCACATCAAACAACACATCTTCCTCCAAGATATCGGTGCGAACCTCACAAGACCCTTTCTCAATAACCTTATACCCGAGCATCTCAAACTGGGTAAAATCCACACAAGAATTGATATTCTCCTCAATATACCGATCCAGTTGAGCCTCAATGGACAGGTCATATTCAGTACCGGTGGTGCGTTTCAGAGGAGGGACCGCCACATTGAATTGGCAAGCCCCGTCACATTCGTTGCCCGCAAGATAATACCAGTAAGCGACCAAAAGATCAGAATCCTCCCAGAACTCCACACCCGTCCCCTTGTACGAGAACGGATTCTCACTTATGCCATACTGCCGGGGATAGATGTACCCTCCCTGCGCACCCAGCCGCTCCAGGCCCTCGCGACCAAGCTCATTCACGCAGTTCTCAACAAGAGAGACAAGCGGCTGCATGTCAACAGTAACGTCAACCTCAGAATTCATGGGGCCAGAGGCCTGGCGGTTTGACAAAAAGATTAGTACCAACGCTGACAAAAGTATCACCAGCCCTACAACAATAAAGATGGCAACCTGCCCGCTCTTTTTCATATATAAAAAAGTGAAGAAATTGCTATTTAAAGGTTTCGTAAATCTATTCTGCAGGCTCCGCAGGTGCAGCAAAGAGATCTTCCTTACCCACCGTAAGTACCTTCAGGTTGATTTGCGAGGTATCCGCATAGATGGTGTTCCCGCTGACAGTCTTTCGCTGACGCTGACCCTGTCGTTTTTTGCGCACGCCAGTACCCTTGACTGCAAGGATCCGCTTTCGGCCTGCACCACTCACATCCTTTCGCATAGGGAAGCCAGCAGTATCTGAACCCCCGGCTATGAGGAACTCATATCCTGCCAGACCAAACCCATCACCCTTGATGGTCTCCCCAACCTTCTTGTTAAGGAACAACTCTGCCTGGTCATCCTTGACCTCACGCTGGATGCTTTTTCCGTCCTTGGAGATGTTTATCTTGAATTCCATTCTTTTACCTCCCGAGCACCTCTATCACAGTAGAGACTCAGTCATAGCACAGAGAATCCTTCCTCCTTTTAAAACTATTTCGGTAAAAGAGTGTCACCACAAAGGGAGAACACATATAAAGAAGAGATGATTCCACATTTTCATGAATCCCTTCACAATCCTAGAGAAGATTCCCACACAAGAGTTTCAACCTGACCCTGATCTAGACAAAGAAAGCCAAGCCCTTGAGCTCATCGATTTCATCTCCACACCCATCCCGCAAGAACTCCATAATGGCAAGAAACAAAAGTATCCCTTCTCCTACGCAAATTTTTTCAGTCTCCTCCAGAAAACTTACCCGAAAGTCCAGGAAGTGGCAGAGATTGTAACCCCCATCTTTGAATGCCTTCCACGAGACATCAAGCGTCGCGCCAGGAAGAAATATTTCACCAACTCCAAGGGAATGAGAAACCACACCATGGTTCATATAACCCGGATAATATACGAACCAGATACCGTCATTTCCGAGATGTTCAACGTGGACCCTTTCGACCGATCCTTCTTCGATTCTGTTCGTGCCTCAGTCGTCCTTGACCTTGCCGAGAGATGCGAACCTGCAACCAGCATCAGCCGCAACATCCCCTACCCATTGAATGGCGATTTCAAGGCAACCTTCGGGCACCTGGCTCATCACCTGGGGTACTTTGAAAAACCTCTCTTTGGTCGTTGGGAAGAGTTGTACGCACGCGCATGCAATACGACAATCCAGACTCTCCTGGAAAGGGGCATCGCTCCCCTCAGCAAACCCAATGGAGAGACCTCCTTGTCCCTCACAGATTCCGAAGAATTGACAAAAGAACACCTCACACAACTAGTGCACGCATATCAGGAATCCCTTAATTGCTTAAAAAAGCAACAGACACACACGGCACATCTTCTCATCCAGACAGCCCAAACAATCCAAGATGAAGGGTCTGCTTCACAGGAGGCAAACGAAATCAAAAGCCTTCAACAGCGCATCGCAGCACTTGAGAAGGAAAGAAACGCACAGCAAAAAAGCCGTGACCGCGAGAGGAAAAACGAGCAGAGGATACAGAAATTGCAAGAGCAACTTCGGGCAAAGGATGACAACTACAAAGCCCTTCTTGCTACACTGGATGAACGGGTCGCTGCCCAGGTGAAGAGCACATATCCTGTACTCAAGCACAAAGAGGCCTGCCTCAATGATACGATCCACCAATTAGAAATACTGAAAGCACAGAATGAGGCATTACGCAGAGACTATGCCACGCTCGAGCAACAGCTAAAACAGACCGGCAAACAGGAAGCTACCCAACCACAAAAAAAAGAATATTTTGAGGTCTTCTATGACCCAAGCCTTCAGCCCTTTCTTGAGGATCCACGGTATAAGAGGCTCACCCAGCAGATACACAATAAATTAAGGGCAGGCGCTGGCCGTGCATACATCATAAGTAAGAAAGGCTACGGAAGCTATGAGCACCTGAAAAGGAAATTCCCAGAGTATGACTTATTCATCAAGAAGAAACATGGCGACTGGAGAATCATATACACACCGCTCGAAAATGGTATCCATGTTCTCAAGATAATGGACCATTGCACCTACGATAAGACAACACCCTAGAGCCTGCAAAAACAAGGCTCTTGCGGCCCTGTCACCTGCACATCCACAGTAAGATCCTTTCGCTCCCTGACAAGTGAACCGAATGTCCACAAAGCCATCTCAGGAGAATTGTTTTCCTTGCTCAGATGGGATAAAAGCACATGTTTGAGCCGCGCAGACCCATGTTCCAGCACCAGCAGACTCGCGTCATAATTGGAAAGGTGCCCTTCCTTCCCACTGATACGCCGTTTCAGATGGAACGGGTACTTCCCCCGCTCAAGCATCCCAAGGTCATGGTTCGACTCAAGCACAACCGCATCACTGCGCCCCACAGCCTGCTTAACCTCATGACACGCGTACCCCAGATCCGTGATCACACTCACAGTCTTCCCGGCATCGCTGACAAGGTAGCTCACCGGTTCTGCCGCATCATGGGATTTGAAGAAACTCTCGATCACTGCCCCGTTGACCACCATCTTACGCCCCACATAATGCACTCTCTCCTCTGGCAGCCTGAAAGGCAAAGAACAAAACGTACCCTTGGAGAGATAGATATCCACATCAAACTTGTTGGCAAGCACACGAAGTCCACTGACATGATCAGAATGCTCATGCGTGACAAAGATACTGTGCACATCCGCCATGCTCTTTCCAATTCCTTCCAACCGTGTGCAGATCTGCTTACAACTGATGCCCGCATCAATCAGGATTCCTCCTCGCTCTGAATCAATGAAGAAACAATTTCCCGACGAGCCACTTGCAAGCACACACACGTTCATGCTGATTTGTCAAACCAAATACTTATTAAAGATTTCGCTATACCCTGCTGAGGTGATTGCTATGGAAGAAGATATGTTCACTCAGTTGATACTCGGGTTGCAAAGTTCCGCATTTATGCTCCTCGGAAAGGTTGCGAATCCCGCAACAGGCGATACCTATCGTAATATCGACGAGGCAAAAAGGACAATAGACATCCTGATGATGTTACAGGAAAAAACCAAGGGAAATCTCACCGAAACCGAGGAAAAAAACCTTTCCAGCATCATCGCACAACTGCAACTGAATTACGCAGAAGAGAAAAAGAAAGGCTAATTTTCTTCAAAATTTATTTTCGAGAGCGCCTCCTTGATATTTTTGTCAATATCAGCGATCTCATCATCGATTTTTGACAGTTTCTCGTGCAATTCATCTGAGAACGAGTCAACGATAGCTTTCTCCTGGATCAAGGCATCATCAAGGCCCTCGCGAAATGCAGCCTTTTCAGGCGTATCCTGAGTTACCGGAGTGTTGGATTCATCCGGTTGCTGTGAAAGGCCCTCTGTTGTTTCCTGAACATCCAAGCTGAACGAGTCATCTGATTGCGGTGTTTGCACAGGAGCCTCAACTCGAGTGGACCCGGTCTGAACCTGAGCGCCTGCCTCTGATGAATCAGATGGTTCAGGTGGCTCAGAGGGCTCAGATGAATCAGACGGCTGACTAGCCGAATCTGCCGGACCAGCCTGAGACACGTCAGCCACCTGCCCTGATTGCTCCCCACTCACAGCCTGCGCCTCAGGTGCAGGAATCTCTTGAAAGTTTGCCCCTTCTGAATTCATCATTGAATTCAGTTCATCCAGTGCGTCAGACCCTGTAGCGGCAGAAGCATCGTCCTTTGATTGAGCCACAGGCTGATTAGCACCGCTTGACGGCAACTCATTCTCCCGCACAGCAGGCATCTCCTCATCCTTGAACAATCCATCAAGCGGATCATCCTTGAATATGTCATCAACCTCACCACCGCCAGATTCAGACTGATCAGCGAGTGCGAGGTCGGAAGCAACATCCGGCACCTCTAATCCAGAGGAATCAGATGCCTGCCCACTGGTCTCTGGCTGCCCTGATTGAACCCCAGCAGGAGAGGCCTGATCAGATTGAT